>PNKC01000054.1 GCA_013822275.1 Anaerolinea sp.
GTCCGGACTAAGTCCTGCCGCCTACATCATCTCGGCCATGATGCCCGCCCGAGCCCGTTGCACCTGGGCCAATAGCTTCTCCACCTTCTCCCGCTCGGCAGGTGGCAGTTCCGCCGCCAGGGTGTTGCACGCTTCGAAAAGCGCCTGAAGGGCGTTGACGGTGTAGTTCGCGAGTGTTCTGTCCATGCATCCCAGCGTCGCTACAAAGGTAAGCGTCAAAGCCGATCGTGATGGGGTCTCCTGTTCTGACAAGTGCCGGGCGCACTGGTGGACGCGTGACCGACCATGTTCTCTGTCGTGGGCGACACCGGCAGTCGCAGGCCGCAAGCCCGGGCAACTATCAGGACCGCTACCGAATGAGAGGGAGCCATGTAAACTCCCCATCACGCGGCTGAAGCGACACTGGTGAACTCAACTCCTCGCAGGCAGACATTCACCATCTAACTCGCTCTAATTCGCTCCAAGTTGCAGGAGCGACGCACAGCGCATCCATCGCGCTGATCCGAAGTCAGATACTCTATCCGTTGAGCTACGAGGGCACGCTGCCCAGCTAGCTTCCCACACCAAGGATCGCCCGCGCAATTCCGGGTGACGCTCGCGGAAGCCAGGGATTGTGCGTCCGCGAGTCTCATGATGGCGTACACTGGTAGACAGAGATCGCCGCAAGGCGGCTCAACCCGAGAAGAGGGTGTTGGAGGCTACATGACCAAAAAAGAGGGAATCGAAGTCGAGGGGACGGTGACTCAGCCGCTTCCGAACGCGATGTTCAAGGTGGAGCTGGCGAACGGGCACGAAGTGCTCGCCCACATCAGCGGCAAGATCCGGAAGAACTACATCAAGATCCTCACGGGTGACCGCGTCCTCGTGGAGCTTTCTCCGTACGACCTGACGCGAGGCCGCATCACCTACCGCTTCAAGTAGCAGTTGCGTTTGCCCGGGCCAGCAGCCAGGCCGCGCCGCTGCGCGCGCAGCGCCCGTCCCGTTGGGGAGTCCGCGCAAACTGGCGCATGGCGTCGAACGCAAGAGACTTGTGGTGGAGACGAGGGGACTCGAACCCCTTACCTCAGCGATGCGAACGCTGCGCTCTCCCAGATGAGCTACGTCCCCACAAGAACTTCGGGCCGTACCCATCGTAGGGAGCGGCCCGAAGGAGCGTCAACTTGAAAGGGAAAGGCTATTACGAGCGGTGAGAGGAGCCACGGCCGATGCGGTAGCTGGTCTCTCCCGTAAATTCCTTCTCCTTGCCACATTTCTTACACCGCCCGGGAGTGAGTTCGCCTCGTGGGGGTTCGAGAACCCAATGATGAATGCAATCCCCCACCAGTTGAAGCGCCTCCGCTTTGGACATGAAGAAAGTCCCCCTCGACAAAGGAATGATGGTACCGGAGCGCTTCCAACCCCGCCGCCACGGCCCGCGTCAGTGTAGTCCCGACTATAGATGGTTTCAATGGGTTATTTCGATTCGTCCAGCATGCCCGGCAAAGGTGTAATGACGGCCCGGCCCTCCGCGAGTGAGATGGACTGGACGACTTCGCCGGTTGCCGGGATCAGCACCTCGCCGCCGGGGCCGCGGACGACGTAGACGTCGGCAGCGCCGCTCTGGAGGACATCCGCGATCGTGCCAAGGTCGCGCCCGTCACTGGTGACCACGCGAAGGCCGATCAACTCGTGGACGAAGAAGGAATCATCGTCGTCGCGGATGACCTCGCGGTCAGGGGTTTCGAGGAGTTCGCCGCGGAGGGCTTCGATCTCGCTGCGGTCTTCGAGGCCTTCAAGCTTGAGGATCCAGGCGTCACGGTCCTGGCGGGCGCGGAGGACCACCCGGCGCACCCCGGCGAGGCGGACGGGCCTGCCTCGCTGGAGGTTGCGGGCGCTTGGCGAGAAGGCCGTGACACGGAGTTCGCCGCGGAGGGCGTGGGGCCGCAGGACACGCCCGACAGCCGTGTAGCCGGGGCGAGGTTCCTTCGGGGTTGAGGTGATGTTCGTGCGCGGTGGCCGTGAGGCCGGCTGGCGGGACGACTGTTCACCCGCGGGTTGAGACGACCCCTCGCTCAGTCCCCGATCTCCAGGCCGACCCGGACGTCCTCGCGGACGGCGGCAACCTTCACGAGGGCGCGAATGGAGGACGCGATGCGCCCGCCCTTGCCAATGACCTTTCCCCAGTCGCCCTCGGCCACATCCAGCCGGATGACGACACGGTCGCCGTCTCCGCTCTCGGTCACACGGACCTCATCGGGGCTATCCACGAGCCCCTTGGCGAGGTACTCGACGACGTCAGCCATCATGCTGGCCATGGATCAGGCTCCCTTTGCGGCGGCAGCAACCGCGGGCTTCGCCTTCTTGACTGGCGCGGGAGTAGTTATCACCCCGGCGCGGCGGAGGATCTTCTCGGCCGCGTCTGAAGGCTGGGCGCCTTTGCCGAGCCACTCCTTGATCTTCGCCTCGTCCAACTGGACAGCGGGCGGATCGGCGTGGGGATCATAGGAGCCCAGGGTTTCGAGGAATGCGCCGTCGCGCTTGTTCGGCTTATCGGCCACCACGAGGCGGTAATAGGGGTGGTGCTTCTTGCCGATGCGCCGGAGCCGGATGCGGATCATTTACTACTCCTGAATATCCTGCCCATACGGCAGGCACGTGAAAACGCTTTGTTGAAATGCTACGGCATCGTTTGATTATGTGCCGAGGGGTCCGCGTATCGCGGGGAGGCCGGATTGCCCCGGGCGATCTGATTGTCGCGCCGCCCGGTCATCTGTAGTATCCCGCAGCGTGTTGGGGCGAAATTTGCCGCTGGTGCTGGCTGGTTTGGGTGTCGTTGCGGCGGCCCTGGCGAACACGGGCGGCCCGGTGGGAGCGGGCGAACGGCTCTTGAACCCGGGCTTCGAACAGTGGGCCGATAGCCGCCCAAGCGGCTGGTTCCTTTCGCCCGGGACCACCACGGCCCAGAGCACCGACGCGGTGGTTGGCACAGCCGCCGAACTGCGATGGGCGGGGAGCGGAGCGCGAATTTCGCAGACTGTAGACGGCGCGGAAGGGGCGACGTACGCCGGGTCCGCCCATGTTGCGGGCCTGCCATCCGCGCTGGCAACTCTACGGATCACCTTCTTGAGCGCGGGGTTCGTGTCGCTGGGGAGCGCGGCCCAGAGCCTGACGATAGACGGGCCGTACCAACTGCTGTCCACCTCGGGTGTGGCGCCCCCGGGGACCGCGTACGTGACCTTTGCGGTGGAGGTTGGCGGCGCGAATGGCGAGACCTCCGCGCTCGTCGATTCGGCCTCTCTCGACGAGACACTCCCCCCACCCACCGCTACCCCCACTCCGAATCCCACGGAGACGCCAACGCCAACTCCAGAGCTGGCCCCAACCGCTCCACCTACCGGTTCGCCCACTTCCACTCCCGCGGCGGCCGCCACAACGGCAACAACCGCCAGCGCAACCGCGACCAGCACGGCACCGGCCGCGACAGCAACGCGGACGCCAACCGCGACGCGCCCGCCGACAGAAGCGAGGCAGCCGACCGCCACGCGGACGCCGACACCTCAACCGTCTGCCACGGCGACGAAGACGCCGACCCCCACTCCACCAGCCGTTCAGTCCGTGTTCGGAGGGCTACTCAAGAACGGCGACTTTGAAGACGTGGCCGATGGAAAGCCGCTCGCCTGGAGCAAGTTCGGCGGGACGATGGAGAGTTCGGCCAGGGCGTTTCGCGGGAAGCATGCCGCCTCGCTGGTGTCTGACACGGCATCGACAAAGTGGCTGTTCCAGGTAGCTCCCGTCGTTGGCGGCAGGTGGTACGCCGGGACGGCGATGGCAAGAGTGGATGGCACGGGCGAAGGGTTCATCCGGCTCAGTTGGTACGCCGCAGCCGACGGCGGCGGGACGGCGCTCGCGCAGCACGACAGCGCGGTCACGACGGATTCCGACTGGTCCCTCCTGACGACTGGCAGCGTGCAAGCGCCTGCGGAAGCGCGCTCCGTCCGGTTCCGGCTGATGCTGCGACCGGACGGGGATGCGACGGTGAGCTTCGATGATGCGCTGCTGGAAGAATCGCTCCCGGCGACGCCAACGCCGATTCCGGCGGGCACGCCCACACCGGGCGAGCCCGCTCCGAGCGTTGTTGAAGACCCAGGGCTGCCGGCGGTTCCCCCGCTTCCGGCCCGGACGAGCGGAGGGACAGCGGAGCCGACGGTCGGGCAACCGCCTCACGATACCGCGTTCACGGGATTGCGCATTTCGGAAGTCATGAGTGACCCCGTCGAAACGGGGCGCGACTCCGCTTTCGAATGGGTGGAACTGGTGAACACGGCTGACGTCGCCGTGGAGCTGGCTGGGTGGGCTTTCGGGGACGCCCGGCAGACTGACCTTCTGCCGGCGGCAACTCTCGCTCCCGGCGGGTTCCTCGTGGTGGCCGGGAAGTCGGCGACATTTGCGGCTGGCGTCGCCGTGGTCCGCCCGGCGGATGGCGAAATCGGCGGCGGGCTGAATAACGCGGGGGATACGGTCCGGCTGATCGCGCCGGACGGCAGTGAAGCCGACGCCATGTCGTTCGGCGACGACGACTCGGTGTTCGACCGGCCTCCGGCGGCGCCAGACGCGGGGAAGACCATCGGGACAGGCGCGCCGGGTGCAGACTCTGACGCCCGCGGTTGGGCGCTCACGGAGCGGCCGACACCGGGCGAGCCAAACGTATTCCCTCCCGCCAGGAGCGCGACGGACGGCGCGGGCAGGGGGCCATCGCCATCCGGGGCCGGGGACCGGACTCCTCCGGAAGTCGTCGTTGATCGCGGAGAAGGCGGCAGTCCGATACCTTGGATCCTGATGGCGAGCGCGGCTGCAGCCGGCGGGGCCGGGGTGGGCCTGGCCAGCCAGCGGCTGGGGAGGAAACGGAAGCAATGACGATTGAACGGCTCCAGAAGATCCTCTCGAACGCGGGCGTGTCGTCGCGACGCGTTGCCGAAGAGCTGATCCTTGCGGGGCGCGTGTCGGTGAACGGAGAGATCCAGAACGCGCTCGGGGCACGGGCGGACCTCGATACGGACGAGGTCACGGTCGATGGCGTGCCAGTGGTCAAAGAGAAGTACCGCTACTTCCTGCTCAACAAGCCCGCGGGGTTCATCACGACGGCGCGGGACGAGATGGACCGCGAGACCGTGCTCGACCTGGTGCCGATCGGGGACATTCAGCTCCATCCGGTTGGGCGCCTGGACCGCGAAAGCGAAGGCCTTCTAATCCTGACAAATGACGGGCACCTGACGGACCTTTTGACGCATCCGAAGTACGAAGTGGAAAAAGAGTACCTCGTCGGAATCGACTCGATGCCCAGCCAGCGAGACCTGGAGCGGTTGGTGAGGGGCGTGGAGAGCGAAGGCGAGCGTCTGCGGGCAGCTGCGGCTCGGCCCGCAATGGCGCCACACGCGGCGCCCGGGGAGGACGTACAGGGCGCGGCGTCGTGGCTGGTAGTCACGCTGAAAGAAGGCCGCAACCGCGAAATCCGGAGGATGGTCGAGGCGCTCGGGCGCCAGGTGCTGTTGCTGCGACGTATTCGGCTGGGCCCGCTGCTGCTTGGCGACCTCGGTTCGGGCGCCTTTCGAGAACTGACGCCCGAGGAAGTGGACCAGCTGTACTCAGCGGCGAAACGAGCGGAGGGCCTTTCGGAACCGGCGCCGCGGGCATCGAAATTCGTGGGGAAGAACACCTCCACGGCCGCGCCTGCGCCTCCCAGGGCGTCCCGGTTCAGGGCCCCGGCAGGCGGGGGCGCCCGGCTTGCCAAGGCATCCCGGTTCGCCGGCCGGCCGTCTCCGGCTCCGCCAAAGCCGAAGGCGAGGCCTGAAAGCGGGGCCCGGAAGGCGAGCGGCCAACGCAAGGGTAGTCGTTAGCCGCGGCTGTCCCTACGATGCGTCGGCGAGGTTTGCGCCCGGTGACTGCTCTTGTCCTGCCTGACCCAATTGCCATCGACGGACCCGCGGCATCGGGCAAGTCCACCCTCGGGGAGGCGCTGTCGGCGCGCTTCGGCTACCGGTTTCTGGATACCGGGTTGATGTACCGCGCGGTGACCCTCGCCGCGATCCGAGCGGGCGTGGCACCGGTGGAGGACGCCTGCGCGACCCTGTTGAAGCACCTTGAGCTGACCCTGCGCGGCGAGCCGATCGCCCACGTTTACCTCGGGCCGGAAGACGTTACGCCACTGCTGCGCGACGATGCGGTCGAAAAGAACGTCAGTAAGTACGCCGCCCTCCCGGTGGTGCGGACAGCGATGGTGCGCCAGCAGCGTGCGTTCGCCCTCCAAGGCCGGGCGGTGTTGGCGGGACGCGACATCGGCACGGTGGTGCTGCCGGAGGCGCCGCTGAAGTTCTACCTTGAGGCCTCGGAAGCAGCGCGCGCCCGGCGCCGAAGCGCGCAGACGGGTGAATGGGGCCGGGAGCAGCACCATGACGAGGCGCACCGGGATATTGCCGTCCGGGACGAGGTGGATAGCGCGCGCGAGGCGAGCCCCATGCGGCCAGCCGGTGACGCCATCATCATCAACACAACAGATATGACGCTGGACGAAGTCGTCCACTTCGTGATGGAGAAGGTGCTGTGCTTCGCCGGCTGAAGCCCTCCTGGGCGGGCGTCGCGCCGTGGTTCTATTGGGGGGCAACCTACCTGCTTCGCGGCGTGCTCTGGGTGTTAGGGCGCTGGACGGTGACGGGCCGCGAGCGAGTCCCGCTGGAGGGAGCACTGATCGTCGTTTCAAACCACCTGAACAACGCCGACCCGCCGATCCTGGCTGCCGCGCTGGCAAAGCGGCGAGTGCGCTTCATGGCGAAAATAGAGCTGTTCAAGTACCCGTTCGGCGTGGTACCCCGGCTATACGGGGCGTTTCCGGTACGCCGGTTCGAGGCGGACATGGCGGCGTTGCTGGCGGCGGAGCGCATCCTGAAAAGGGGCGGCGTGTTGGGCATGTTTCCCGAAGGGACACGCAGCCGGACCGGCTATATCGGCAAGCCGCACCCCGGCACGGCTCTCATCGCGCTGCGGTCCGGCGCGACGGTGCTGCCCTGCGCGATCGTCGGGACGGAACAACTCGGCAACCCGCTCAACGTGCTAAGGAAGCCGCGAATCAGCGTCCACATTGGGAAGCCGTTCGCCATTGAAGCCGTCCGCCGCCCGACGGAGGGGCAGGTGAGCGAACTGACGGACCGGATCTTCTCCGAGATTGGCGCAATGCTACCGCCGAAATACTTCGCCGCCTACACTGAAACGAATGGTGCAGATAATCCGGGCAACTGAAATGGGGTTCTGTATGGGCGTGCGACGCGCCGTGCAGATCATGGAAGGCGAGGCTTCGCCGGAGAACCCGGTCTACAGCGTCGGCGAAATCGTCCACAATCCGCACGTCGTGCGCGGCCTGGAACGGGGTGGCGTCCGCCAGCTCCCCGGGCCGGACGACATCGACGGAGACGTTGGCGTTGCGACGGCCGAGCGTGTGAAGCAGGGCCGCGTGGCCATCACCGCCCACGGCGTTGGCGAGCGCGTGATGCGGGAGTTGAACAGCAGCGGGCTGAACGTCATCGACACAACCTGCCCGATCGTGACGCGGGCCCAGCGTTACGGCCAAAAGTTCGTGCGGGACGGCTGGCACGTACTCATCTTCGGTGACCCGGGGCACAAGGAAGTGCGCGGGATCATGGGCTGGACGCTCGACAAGGAAGGAGCGTCGCACGCAACGATTATGGAAAGCACCGACCTCGGCGCGCTGCGGACACTGGTCGAGACATTCCCCGGCGGTTTCCCGAACAAGGTCGGCGTGATGGCGCAGACAACCCACAAGATGGAGAACTTCGCGAAGTTTGTTGGCAACCTGATGCTGCTCCAGCGCGACCACAACTTTGAGTTCCACGTCGTCAACACGCTCTGCCATGCGACCACTGGCCAGCAGGAGGCTGCGGCGGCGCTGGCGGCGACGGTGGACGTAATGGTTGTGGTTGGCGGCCGTAAGAGCGCGAACACTCGTCACCTGAAAGAAGTGTGCGAGGAACAGGGCACGCGCGCTTACCACATCGAGGGGCCGGAAGAGCTGGAAGCGGGATGGTTCCAGGACATCAGCCGGGTTGGGTTGACCGCCGGGGCCTCGACCCCGGACTACTCTATTGACGAAGTGGAAGCGCGAATCCGCGAACTCGCCCCGGCATGAACCGCGCGCCCCAACCAGGAATCGTTTCCGGCGTGCGCGCTGGCTCGCTCGCTGAAGAAGCGGGGATCGAGGCGGGCGACGCCGTCATCTCGGCCGGTGGCCGTGCCTTGCGGGACGTTGTCGACCTGCAGTTCTACCAGGCCGAACCGGAAGTCGAAGTCCACATCCGCAAGGCGAACGGGCTGGAAGAGCTGCTTGTCTTCGAGAAGTCCATCGACGAAGACCTGGGGTTGGAGTTTGAGCGCGCGACCTGGGACGACGTCACGCTTTGCAACAACAACTGCTTCTTCTGTTTCCTGAAGGGGCTGCCGAAGGGCATGCGAAAGACGCTCTACATGAAGGACGACGACTACCGTCTGAGCTTTCTCCACGGCAACTTCGTGACGCTGACGAACCTTGAGGACGACGACTGGGCGAGGCTGTACGAGCAGCGCCTTTCACCGCTCAACGTCTCGGTCCATGCAACTGGGCTGGATCTCCGCCGGAAGATGCTGGGGAACGACACGGCCCCAGACATCATTCATCAGTTGCAGCGGCTTGGCTCGCTTGGAATCCAGGCGCACACCCAGATCGTCCTCTGCCCGGGGGTGAACGACGGGGAGCACCTGGAGCGATCCGTGCGCGACCTGACGTCGCTGTATCCAACTGTTCAAACGGTTTCGGTCGTCCCGGTCGGCGCGAGCCCGAAGCTGGAGGACTGGTCATTGCAACGCGACGGCATCGAACTCGTCCGGCCAACGCCCGAGTACGCGCGGGAAGTCGTACGACGCTTGCGGCCGTTGCAGGAGGCGTGCCGGGACCGGTCCGGCGCGACGATCGTCCAGTGCAGCGACGAGTACTACATCACCTCCGGCCAGCCCGTCCCGCCCGCCTCGCACTACGACGGGTTCCCGCAGTACGAAAACGGCATCGGGATGGTGCGGACGATGCTGGAGGACTGGGCGCGGACAAAACGGAAGATCCGCGCAGGCAAGAAGCGGTTTCCCGGGCGCCACCTGGTCATCGCCACCGCCACCCTTATCGCTCCGCGACTCGCGGAGGTGGCAGCCGAGATGAGCGCGCTCACCGGAGCGACGATTGAAGTGCGCGCGGTCACGAACACTGTCTTCGGCGACCGGGTCAACGTCAGTGGCCTGCTTTGCGGCGGAGACTATGCGCGTGAACTCGCTGGCTGCCAGCCGGATTGCTTCGTCCTGCCGCGTCCAAGCCTCGACTACTTCGGCCAGAAGTTCCTCGACAGCAAGACAATCGAAGAGGTTGAGGAGCGGCTGTCGGCGCCGCTCACGTTCGCGAGCCAGTGGAGCGAGGTGCTGGAGATCCTGGAACGTGGCCCGCAACGCCCGGGGCGGAATGCAGCCTCAAACGGCGCGTTCTGGAGCGAAGAGCGGGCGCGGCTGCCGGAGGGGTCCGCCTGGGCGGGATGATAAGATGGGGAGCATGACTACCGCGTCGCGCCTGCTGATGACCGAGGAGGAGTTCCTCGAGAAGTATGCGGACGAGTTGCCGTCGTACGAGTTCGTGAACGGAGTGGTGACACGAAAGCCTATGACGCAGCGCTCACATTTTCAGATCACCGACGAACTGCTCGCAGCCATCCGAACTTACCGGCTCCGGGCCGGGGGGCTCTCAGGCCCGGAACCGACGGTCGACTTCAGCGATGATGCCAGCCGTATCTACCGGGTGCCCGACATCGGGTACTGGTCCGCTGAACGGCAGTCGCGCCTGGAAGTCCTGCCTCCCCCAACGCTGGCAATTGAAGTGTTGTCGCCAGGTCAGACCATGGCCGAACTACGCGAAAAGTGCCGGTTCATGCGCGCGTCAGGCACTGACGTCTGCTGGCTCATCAACCCGGACACGCGCCGTGTGGAGGTCTTCGAAGCGGACCGTGACGGCGACGTTCAGACCGGCGTGCTGGAGTCCGCGCATTTGCCCGGATTCCGGCTGGAGCTGGCCGAGTTGTTTTCGGTGTTGGACTAGACTGGCCACCCGCCGGTAAGCGACACCGGCCTGGCTACGGTAGACTTCGCTGATGCCACGAATCCGGGTTGAGCCTATCGGGATCGAAGTGGATGCCCTGCGCGGTGAGACCGTGCTCGACGCAGTCGCGGGCGCTGGCTACTACTGGCCGGTTGGCTGCGCCAGGAACGGCGAGTGCACGAACTGCGCGATGGACGTCATCTCGGGAGTGGGGCGCCTGACCGGGATGGGCCGTTTCGAACGGCTGAACCTGATCCGCCAGCGGGGCCAACGCTCAATCGAAGACCCGCGCCTCCGGCTGGCCTGCCAGGCGCGAGTCGAAGGCGATGTAGTCGTGTATAAACGGGGTGTCTGGCCCGACTAAACTGTGCGGAGAATTCCATGCCCTATCTGATCACGGAGCCCTGCATTGGCGTAAAGGACGCCTCGTGCGTTGATGTCTGCCCTGTGGACTGCATCCACAGCACGGACGACGCTCCGCAGTACTACATCAACCCGGACCAGTGCATCGATTGCGCCGCCTGTGAACTGGCCTGCCCGGTCTCCGCGATCCTTTCGGACAACGACGTGACGGATGCAAACAGGGCATACCTGACGATCAACGCCGACTTCTTTCGGCAATAAGCAACGGGGTGTTGTCCCCGTGGAGAGTGTTTCGTGGAACTGGCCCAGCTTGAAGCCTTCCTGCAGGTTGCACACCATCGTTCGTTCAGCCGCGCGGCGGAAGCGTTGTTCCTGACGCAGCCCTCCGTCACGGCCCGCATCCAGTCGCTGGAAAGGGAAATCGGGGAACGGCTGTTCGAGCGGACGGGGAGAAGCGTGACGCTCACGGACGCGGGCCATGCGTTCATCCCGCACGCGCAGCGGGCGCTCACGGCTGTTCAGGAGGGTACCGACGCGATTGAGGCGGTGCGCCACGGGGATATCGGCAGCATCAGAATCGGCGCCAGTTCGAGCATCGCGACGTACGTGCTGCCGGGGATTTTGAAGCACTTTCGCGAAGTGCGGCCGCGGGTGCATGTGCACCTTACGACCGGTCAAACCGAGGACATCATCGAGAAGCTCGTGGCGAGCGAAACGCACGTGGCTATCGCTCGCCTGACACAGCACCCGGAAGTGGAATCGCTGCACCTCTACAACGACGACCTGGCGCTCGTGGTCGCGCCGAATCACCCGTTCGCGGCGAGGGGCCGGGTGACGATCGCGGAGGCCGGGAAGGAACCGTTCCTGTTCTTTGAACGCAGCTCCAGCTACCACAGCCTCATCTACAGCATGTTCCTGCGTGCGGGCGTGGTCCCCGAGTCCGTGATGGAGCTGGATTCGATGGAGGCGACCAAGCACATGGTTGAAGCGGGACTCGGCGTCGCCATCCTGCCAGTCGTATCCGTCGAACGCGGGGTCGCGGCGGGCCAACTGACGCGGGTGGAGATCCGCGACATGGAACAGCCGGCGCGGCGCGAGGTTGGCGTGCACGTGGTCCGCAACCGGATCCTCGCCCCACCGGTCCGGGATTTCCTCCGGCTGGTGACCAGCGAATACGGGATCAGCAACCCGTTCGACGACGGGCGGAGCTGAGCGCCGCAACTGGCACGGGTCCGCCCAAGATTCGATGTCTCGGAGCCTTGATGCTTGCTATGCTCTCGAGGTGACGTTCGAGGAGATGGTCGCGCTGGCTGTATCGCGGAAGGCGGAGATGCCGCCTGGCAGTGCAACGGCGGCGCTCTTCGAAGGGGGTACGCACGCGATCGGCAAGAAACTGCTGGAAGAGGCCGCGGAAAGCTGGATGGCCGCGCGCTACGAAGAGGACGATGACCTGGCGCAGGAACTTTCGCAGGTGCTGTACTACGTCGCCTGCATGATGGCCGAACGGCAGATCGCCGTCAGCGAGGTCTACAGCCGGCTATGATCAAGGTTGCCCTGCCAAACAAAGGCCAGCTCTTCGAGCCGACCGTGGAACTCCTCACATCGTGTGGCTACAAGCTCAGCAAGGCGCCAAAAAGCCTTAGCAGCCTCGACCCCGAAAACAACGTGGAGTTCTACTTCCTGAGGCCAGGCGACATTCCACTCTACGTTGCCAGCGGGGTGCTCGATGCGGGCATCACCGGCAAAGACTTCGCGGCTGAAAAAGGCCAGGTCGCGGAGCCGCTCCTGGACCTGAACTACGGCTACTCGAAGCTCTGCGCCGCCGTCCTCGTTGATTCGCCGTACGGCACGCTCGCGGAGGTCGCGAAGCTGCGGATCGCCACCTCGTTTCCCGCGATTACGCGCCGATTCTTCGCAGACCAGCCGGTCGAAGTCGCGGAGCTTGAAGGCGCCGTCGAGATCTCCGTCCGGCTCGGAATCGCCGACGCCGTCGTGGATGTCGTCGAGACGGGCAGCACGCTCGAACAGGCCGGTCTGCGGATCGTTGGCGAGCCGCTTTTCCGCTCGAACGCCGGGTTCTTTGCCCAGCCGGGACACGAGGACCACGACGACGTGCGCGTCATGCGCAGCCGCCTGGAAGGCCGACTCGTGGCGTACGAATACCGGATGGTGGAATATGACTGCCCCGCGGATCTCGTCGCTATAGCGACCAAGATCACGCCCGGCATCGAATCCCCCACGATCACCGCCCTCCAGAAGGAGGGCTGGCTCTCCGTGAAGGCGATGGTCAAAGCGAACCGTGCCAACCAGATCATGGACGAACTCTCGCGCGTGGGCTGCAAGGGCATCCTCCTCACGACGATCGAGAGCGCCCGCATCTAGCGGCGCCCCGGACCGCGTGTCCTCCGCGTAGAATGCCGCCCCATGACTGATCTCGCGCTTCACGGCGCCAGAATCTGGGACGGCATCAACGATGCCCCGGTGGTGGCTTCACTCACGCTGGGCGACGGACTCATCGCGGCCTTTACCCCCGCCGGGGAGGCGGCCGGCGGGCTGGACCTCAGGGGCTGCACGATTATCCCCGGCCTGATCGAAGGCCACGCCCACCTCTGCTTCAACGCCGCAAGCGACTGGCGGGCCGTTTACGATTCGGACTCGCCCGGCAAGATGCTGCTGAGGATGGCCGCCAACGGGCGCAGGATGCTGGAAGCGGGCATCACGACCGTGCGGGACCTCGGCGCCCCAACAGCGTTGTCGATCGAAATGCGGGAGGCGTTCGCCAGCGGCCTTGCCCGAGGCCCACGTCTTCTCGTATCCGGCGCACCGATCACGACGACTGGCGGACACTGCTGGTTCATGGGCGGCGAAGCGGACGGCGAGTTGGGCATCCGCAAGGCCGTGCGGGAGCACGTGAAGGCCGGGGTCGATTGGATTAAGGTGATGGCCACCGGCGGTAACATGACCCCCCGCACCAATACCTTCGCACCCCAGTTCACGGTGGCGGAATTGCAGGCATGCATTGAGGAAGCGCACCGTTTGCGCCGGAGGGTGACGGCGCACGCCCACGGGTCGGCCGGCGTGCGCGCGGCAATCGAAGCCGGCGTGGACATGATCGAGCATTGTTCGTTCACGAAGCCGGGCGGGCATGAATACGACCCGACGGACGCGCTACGGATCGCGGCGAAGGGCATCGTCGTATCGCCGACCGTTTCGGTCGGTTACCTGCGATGGCCGGACGATGGCCTGAGGGAGCGCCGGGCGGAGATTCTGCGGGACATCCTGGACCACGGTTGCGACGTGCTGATGAGCACGGACTGCGGAATCCCGGGCGTACCCCATGAAGCCCTCGGCGCGGCGATCAGGGTGCTGGCCGACATGGCCGGACTGACGCCGGTGGAGGCGCTGAAGCTCGCCACCAGCACATCCGCCCGCCTCCTCGGCCTGGCTGACCGCGGGACAATCGAGGAAGGGAAGCTTGCCGACCTGCTGGTGGTTGATGGTGACCCGCTTACGGACCTGACCGCGCTTGACCGGGTCCGCTACGTGTTCAAAGGCGGCGAGGTGGTCTTCGCCGGAAGGCCGGGCGCGCAGTGGACGGGGTAGAACCGCTGGTCCAGATCCTGCCGGTCACGGCCGAGCGGTGGCCGGACCTGGAGCGTCTCTTCGGGAAGCGCGGAGCCTACGGCGGGTGCTGGTGCATGTGGTTCCGCCAGACGGGCGCCGAGTTCACCGCCAATCGGGGGGAGGCGAACCGGCAAGCCATGTGCTCGATTGTGGAGGCAGGCGAGATCCCTGGCCTGCTGGCATACGTCGATGGAGTCCCCGCGGGTTGGGTATCCGTGGGTCCGCGTGAAGCGTATCCCAGGTTGGAGCGTTCGCGCGCGGCGAAGCGGGTGGACAGCGAGCCTGTTTGGAGCGTTGTCTGCTTCTACACGGCCGCACGGTACCGCGGACGAGGATTGATGCGGCGCCTCATCGAAGCTGCCGCGGACTATGCCCGTGAGCAGGGAGCCGCGGTCATCGAGGCCTACCCCAAGGATGCCGCGCTCCTCAAACCGACGACCGGCGCCGCCTACGTCGGGATCAGCGGCGCGTTCACGGCCGCCGGCTTCGTTGAAGTCGCCCGGCACCAGCCGGCGCGTCCCCTGGTGCGCAGGACGTTGAAGCCGGAATGAGCCCGGCGCCACTCTCCGTGACGCTGGCGCAGTCTACGGGCCAGGGCGCGGCAGGCCGTCCAAACCGATAGTCACCGGCTCCATGCGCCAGGAAAGCGAACCGTCGGCTGCGAAACCCACAAGCAGGATCCCGCTTTCGTTGGCTTCACCCTCGAAGCCATCGAAGACGAAGTTGCCGAGGCTGTAGGCGATGAGGCCGCGCCCATACGCCTCGACTTCCTGCAGCAGGTGGGGGTGGGAGCCGACAACCAGGTTCGCGCCGGCATCGATAGCTGAGCGAGCGAGCTGGCGCTGGCGTCCCGAAGGCTCCGTGGACCCTTCGACGCCAAAATGGAACATGACCACCACGATGTCCGCAGCCTCGGCGGCTTCACGGACGGTCGCCGCGAGGCGCTCCTCGTCCGCCCAGGCGATCCCCGGTTCGGCTGGCGCGGCCGTCCAGGTCCGCATGTTGTAGCCGCCTTCATTGGGTACCTCTCCCATTGCCAGGAATGCGACGCGCACGCCCTTCGTGACCAGTACTCGATAGCCATACGCTTCGCCGGCGTCGCGGCCCGCGCCAACCACGGCGACGGAGGCGAGGCGCAACGTCTCGATCGTATCGAGAAGCGCGTCACGCCCGAAGTCGAGGCTGTGGTTGTTGGCGAGCGACACGAGGTCGAAACCCGCGACGGCGAGGCCGGACGCCGCGAGAGGTGGGGCGCGGAAGGTGTACGACTTCGGCTCCGCGAACCCTCCATCGCTGATCGCGCATTCGAGGTTCCCCACGGTCAGGTCGGCGCTCCGCAAGATCTCGCGAACGTGCGCAAAGGGGCCGTCGGGCTGTTCCGGAGTGATGGCGGCAGAAACGCTCCGGGCGAGCATGATGTCGCCGACGGCTGCGATCGTCACCGGCCAACGCGGCTGGGGTGTAACGGCCGGCGCCGGACTTACCGTTGGCGCTGGTAAGCCTGGCTGGGCCTCCTCGGCGGGTAGACCCAGCGCGGCCGACCCGTACTCGCCCGGGGGACGCTCCTCCCGGTGCTCGCCCGCCCAGGCGGCGACCGCGAGGATCGCGCCGAGAACGAGGGCGCTGGACCAGATGCGCAAACCAGAGCGAACGGCGCCGGTGCCCGGTGATCGCCGTCCAGACGGGGTGGCGCCTGCGGTCCACCTTGGCATCGCTGGCTCCTTTGATGCTCGTACGCGGAGGCGAGCTCGGGATGCGTTGCTGACATCAGTGTATCCGAGTCACGGACGGCGGGCCGGGTGCCCCTTGGCTCCGGGAACCCGGCATGAGCCAAACCCGGTGCTGCTGCTACACTCCGCTTCATGCTTTCCTCGATTGTCCTGGCCGCAGGCTTCTCCACCCGCATGGGCCGGCCGAAGGCGCTCCTTGACTGGGGTGGCCAGCCGCTCATCGCCTACCAGGTGCAGCAGCTCAAGGAAGCGGGCGCCGATGAGGTCATCGTTGTGTTGGGGCACAGGGCGGACGAGGTCCACCGCGCGATGAAGGGGTTGCCTTGCCGAGTGATGATCAACGCGCGCTACCAGATGGGGCGAGCCAGCTCGCTGCGCATCGGTGCGAAAGCGGCAAGCAGGGATGCCGACGGCATCATTGTCATCAACGTTGACCAGCCTCGGCCGATCGCCTTCCTGAAGCAGTTGATCGCCGCGTTTAACCCTGAGCGACTGGGCGTGCGTCCGGTACACCATGGACATCACGGACACCCGGTCCTGCTCTCCGGGCGCCTCCGCGAAGAATTGATGGGCGTGGACGACGGCAACGAAGGGCTGCTCGCCGTTATCCGGAAGCACGCAGCCGAGATCGACGAGGTCGAAACCGGCGAGCTGCTGGCGCTCGACATCAACACTCCAGAGGACTACGAGGCTGCCCGCCGCCAATTCGGCATCGAGTAGCGGGATGCCAGCCTCCACTCAAGCCCCCGCGCTCAGGGCAATCCTGTTTGACCTCGACCAGGTACTCGTCGATTCCCGGAGGGCGTGGCAGTACGCCCTGGAAGAAGGCGTGGCGAGCGTTTCCGGTCGGCGGGTCGATGCACTCCCGCTGGTTGGTGAGTACCAGCACAGGCCATGGCCTCATGTGCTGTCCATTGTCCTCGCGGTGCCGGATGAACGGGCCCGCTGCGCGATCCTGTGCGCCGAGATCATGCGGCGGAGCGCCTTGAAGAAGCTGCTGGTCTTTGACGGCATCGGGATGGCGCTGGACGCGCTCCGTGCGGCACGGCTCGAGATCGGCGCCGTGAGCCGCGAAACCCACGACGTGGCACTGAAGCAGGTCCAATCGACGGGACTGGACCGCTTCCTCACGGTGCTCGCGGCAACCCCCGAGGGCGATGCCTGGGACGCCCCCGCCCGCTACGGGCATTGCCTCGCCTATCTTGAAAGCGCGCCTCCATCCTGCGCGCTGGTCACGGCGGACGCTGCGGACGCGAGAAGCGCCCAGGCCGCGGGATTCCGGGTGTTCGAGCCCCGCTGGGTTACGCCATGGACGGGGGTTGGGCCGGCCGTCCCCATGCCCGCCTCGCTGCTGGAGATCCTTCGAAAACGCGTGTAGGGACCGGTCGTGGCGCTCTCAGGACGCGGGAGCGGCCTTTGGCTCCACGAGCAGGTGGCAGCCCGGGCAGAACGTCTTCGCGCGGGCGGAGAGAAATCGGAGGTCGCAGGCGGGGCAGGCGACAACGGTCTTGTTCATGGTGAGTGACTCCCAAGTCGGTGGTGGTTCTAAGGATCGGGCAACTGGCATCGCGGAGCCACGGGCAGTTTCGTATGCCTGCCCGGAGAGCCATAGTTACGCGCTATATTCATACAGTTAAGAACTATATCTCCCGCCAACGCCGTCCACTAGTTCGGAGCCGTCCTCGGGATGGAGCGCGGTGGCTCTCTCGCCGTTCCGCGGGTAGTCTGATGACAACATCGTTTCCGAGGGACAGACGTGGTCACAAAGATCGGTATCAACGGTTTCGGACGCATCGGGCGCCAGGTTCTCAAGGCGATCAGCGAGCGTCATGGCGACGAGCTGGAAGTTGTCGCGATCAACGACCTCGTGGCCACGGAAACGAACGCCCACCTGTTGAAGTACGACAGCAACTATGGCCGCTGGGGCCGGGACATCCGCGCCGAGGCCGGCGGGATCGCCGTCGATGGGCGGCTGATCAAGGTTTTCAGCGAGCGAGACCCGGGCGCCATCCCCTGGGGTTCGGTTGGCGCCGAGATCGTGATTGAAGCGACCGGCCTGTTTACCGACGCGACGAAGGCGGTGGCGCATAAGCGCGACAGCGTCAGGAAGGTGATCATCAGCGCGCCGGCCAAGAACGAAGACTTTACGATTGTCCTGGGAGTCAACCCGGAGAAATACGACCCGGCGAAGCATCACGTGATCTCCAACGCGAGCTGCACCACGAACGGCCTGGCTCCGGTGGTCAAAGTGCTCGTGGACAGCCTCGGGCTGGTGAAGGGACAGATGACCACCATCCACAGCTACACGAACTCACAGCAGATCCTGGACAAGGCCGCGGGTACGGACATGCGGGAGATGCGGGCCGGGGCGATGAACATTGTCCCCACCTCCACCGGCGCGGCGAAGGCGCTCCGGCTGGTGATCCCGGAGATCGAGGGCAAGCTCGACGGCCTCGCCTACCGCGTCCCCACGCCGACCGTCTCGATCGTCGAGGTCGTCGCCCTGACCGAGAAGGACACCACGAAAGAGGAACTGAACGCGCTCCTGAAAGAGGCGGCTGCCGGGAAGATGAAGGGCATCCTCGGCTTCACGATGGACCCGGTGGTCTCCATGGACATGAAGGGCGACGAGCGGTCGAGCATCGTGGATGGCCAGTCCACCAATGTTGTCGGCGGGAACCTCGTGAAGGTTGCGGCCTGGTACGACAACGAATGGGGTTACGCGTGCCGCGTGAGCGACCTGTGCAGCTTCCTTGTGGCAAAGGGGCTGTAGCGGGCACGAGGCCCGGGGCAGGTAGCTCCGATACTCCATCACTCCATCACTCGG
>PNKC01000055.1 GCA_013822275.1 Anaerolinea sp.
CTGGTGCTCGGCCGCGCGCAGGCCGAGGAGCGATTCGGCATAGCCTCGCCACGATTCGGGATCCTTCACGCCGACCCGAGGTACCCCAGTTGCGACACGCTGGCCATGAAGTCAGTCGCCTGGTGAGATACGCGGACTTTACACCTTTGTAATCGTGATATGGCCACGGCGCATGGCTTGGACGGCCACCTGGCGTGCGGCGCACCCACCGGTCCGCTCCTGTAGACTCGCAGCCCAAGCACACTCGCGCCGGAGGCTCCGTCCATGACTGTCCTGACCTTCCCCGAGGGGTTCCAGTGGGGCACGGCCTCCGCCTCTTACCAGATTGAAGGGGCTGCCTTCGAAGACGACCGCGGGCTCTCGATCTGGGATACGTTCACGCACCAGCCAGGCAGGGTGTATGGCGGCGACAACGGCGACGTGGCCTGTGACCACTACCACCGGATGGAGCAGGACGTGGCCCTGATGGCCGAACTCGGCCACCAGATCTACCGGTTCTCGGTCTCCTGGTCGAGGGTCATCCCGTTCGGCACGGGCGCGGTGAACGAGAAGGGTCTCGACTTCTACGACCGGCTCGTCGATACGCTCCTGGCCCACAACATCCAGCCCGCCGTTACCCTCTATCACTGGGACCTGCCCCAGGCGCTGCAAGACCTGGGCGGCTGGGCGAACCGGTCGATCGCGGATGCTTTCGCCGAGTACGCGAACCTCATGTATAAACGCCTGGGCGACCGGGTGACGCGCTGGATCACGCTGAACGAGCCGATCATCTTCACGATGATGGGCCACCGTACCGGCGTCCTGGCGCCGGGCATCCGTGACCTTGGCATCACGGCGAAGACCATCCACCACGCCCTGCTCGCCCACGGCAAGGCCGTCCAGGCGTTCCGGGCGAGCGGCGTCGCGGGCGAAATCGGAATCACCAACGCCAACACGAGCTACGAACCGGCCGACGACAGCCCGGAAACGCTGCGCGCGACCGAGCTGGCCCGCGACTTCGACTCGCGGCTTTTCCACGGCCCCGTCTATGGCAAGGGCTACCCGGAGTCCGTGCTGCGCTATTACGAATCCCGCGGGGCGCCGTTGCCCGCCCAGGCGGGGGACACGGAGGTGATCGCCGCACCGACGGACTTCCTGGGCGTGAACCTCTACTCGCGTCAGCGGATCGAACCGGACGACGGCCGGGGCGTTGGCTTCCGGCCCGCGCGCCCGGCGCTACCCCTGCTGCCCATGGGCTACGAAGCCGCGCCACATTCGCTCGGCGACTTCGTCCGCTGGGTGACGAAGGAGTACAACCGCCCGAAGATCTACATCACCGAAAACGGCGTCTGCGACAACACCGAGCCGGTTAACGGCGTGATCGACGACCACGTCCGCATGGACCTGCTTCGCGGCTTCCTCGCTGGCCTCCACGGCGCGATCCAGGATGGCGCCGATGTGCGGGCATACTACCAGTGGTCTCTCTACGACAACTTCGAGTGGGCGTTCGGCTACAGCAAGCGCTTCGGGATCGTCTACACGGACTTCGAAACCCTGGAACGCATCCCGAAGAAGAGCGCGGCGCTGTACTCGGAGATCATCCGGCGCAACGCTGTCGACGCGTGAGTTGAGCCAACGGGGATTGAACCACCAAGACACCAAGATTTCTTACCACCGAGGCACCGAGATCCCGCCCTCAGTGTCTCGATGGTTCGAACGCTGACTCTACAGATCGCTGTTGGGCGATCATGCGCGGAGCGCGACACTGGAACGGCCTGAACGCGGAAATGCGCGCGCAGGCGTGTCCTGAACGGCTTACGCGTCTCGCAGGATGCGCTCCGCCAGCCGGGGGAAGAATCGGGAGACGGGAGCAAGCATCCGTACCTTGCCCACGCGGATCTCGCTCTGGTTCTTCCTCATCCCGGCGAGCAGGGCAGCGGCGACCTGCTCCGGGGCGATCTTTCCCTTACCGCGCCCTTCGGTCATGGCGGTCTCCACCATGGGCGGGAGGACCTCGAACACGCGGATCGGCAGGCCGCTGTCTTCCATCTGCCACCGCAAGGACTTGCTGAAGGAGTGGACCGCCGCCTTCGTCGCGCAGTAGATAGGCGCAGACCGCTTGGGGACGAGCGCAAGGCCGGAGGACACGTTGACGATGGCTGCGTCATGCGCCTGCTTCAAGACCGGGATGAAGAGCGCGGTGAGCTTGGCGAGCCCCGTCAGGTTGGTGTCCACCTCGTCATCGATGCGCTCCAAGATGGCCTCCGGGGCCTCGCGCGTGAAGTCGTAGTTGAGTTGAATCCCCGCGTTGTTGACGAGCACGGAAAGCCCTCCGAACTCCTCCTTGGCGCGGACCACCAGCCGTCGCAAGTCCTCCTCCTGACGGAGGTCGCACGGCCAGGTGCGCAGCGCCGGATAGACGGCGGCCGCGTCTGTCAGAGCCGAGGCGTTTCGGGCACAGATCGCGACGCGGCTACCCTGCTCCAGAAACGCGGCGGCAATGGCGAGGCCGATGCCAGTGCTCCCGCCAGTGACGAGTACGTTGTGGCCTGTTGTGTTCACGGCTGACCGCCGCACGCAGCCGCTCCGCCTGGATCACTGTCGCGTTTGGTTGAACTCGTTGGCATCCGGGATTCCTCCGTAACAGAATCGTTAGTCAGCCGCCGCAAAAGCCCTTCGGCCAACCGCAGGAGGTCGGCGCGTTCCCTGGGCGCGAAGGCCTCCAGCACCTCGTCCAGCCTGGCGCGCTTTTCGGTATCCATCTTTGCCAGCGCGCTCTGGCCGGCGGCTGTCAGGCGAAGGAGCTTCTTCCTGCGGTCCGTGCGGCTCGGCGAGACCGCGAGATAGCCAAGCCGGCCGAGGCGCGAGATGAACTTCGTGATGTTGGCACGCGAGGTGTTGTTCGCCGCGGCCAGCTCCGATGGGAGCAGCCCCTCCTCACCGGCCGCACCGATTTGATGGAGGACCGCCCACTGCTGCGCGGTGACGCCGCCACTGGCGGCGATCTCCTCCCCGAGGAAGACGAACGCCTTGGCCAGCAGAATCAGTGTCTGGCGAAGGCGTTCGTCGCGGGGGAGCGGCTTGTCGTCTGGCGGTGTCTCCAGGCGCATCATTTCGAAAAAAGTAAACCTAGTTAACTATAAGGTCAACCGGCCCGCCGAGAGTCGTATCACCAAATCGGTGGTTCAGATCCCTCGCGCGCCTGATCTGGTCGGCGTGGTCGATCGCGTGCTGGGAGTAGATCTCCAGCCAGGTTTCAACGGAATATCGGCCGCTTTCGCTGTGCGTACCGGCGCGGAGCCAGTCTTCCGGGGCGGCGCCTTCGAGGATCTGGGCGGTTGTCACGCGGGCGAGGCGAAACGCTTCCAGCGAGGCCTCGATCGGCCGCGTGTCATAACGCAGTTTGCGGCGGAAGCGGTCTTCGTCGTAGCCAACGATCTCCGGGTTGTCCTCGGCCAGCAGGCGGCGCAGGCGGATCGCGCTCGTCATCTCGCTGTCGGCGAGGTGGTGGACCACTTCGCGTGCCGTCCAATCGTCAGGCGCCGGGCGTGCATCGAGTTCGGCGGGCGTGATTGCGGCGAGGGCTTCAACAACGGCGGCGTGGCCGTCCTGGTAGCGGCGGAGGAGTGCGTTTCGTGTCGGGAGCTCCATCAGGGGATGGTACGCGACCGCGCGGCGATGTGGGAGGGCCAATCGAGCGAAGGGTTGCGGCCGAAGTGTTAGCGGTTTCGCCAGGCGGGGCTGCGCTTCTCGAGGAAGCTCGCCATCCCCTCCTGGCCGTCCGCTGTCTGGCTGGCGCTGGCCATCAACTCGACCGCGTAGGCGTACGCCTTCGGCTGGTCCATGTCGTGTTGGGCATAGAATCCCTGCTTGCCCAGGCCCTTGGACAGGGCGCTGCCGCGGGTCGCCCGCTGGAGCAGATCCAGGGTGGCGCGCTCCAGGTCCGCGAGCGGCACTACCTGGTTCACCAGCCCCCAGCGGGCCGCCGTTTCGGCGTCTATCGTGTCGCCGGTGAGGGCCATTTCAAGTGCGCGCTTGCGTCCCACGTTGCGGCTCAGGGCGACGGTTGGCGTGTGACAGAACCACCCGCCCCTGCCACCGGGGACGGCGAACCCGGCCGTATCCGCGGCGACGGCGAGGTCGCTGGTCGCAACGAGCTGGCAGCCAGCGGCGGTGGCAAGGCCGTGTACCCGCGCAATCACCACCTGGGGGATGGATTGCATCAGGTCCATCAGCTCGGTGCAGGTCTGCAGAAGCTTCCGTACCGAAGGCAGATCGGCGCCGGCAACGTCGGCGAAGTCGTGCCCGGCGCTGAAGACGGGGCCGTTGCCGGCGAGGATGACCCCGAGGGCGTCGCTCTCGCCAGCTTCCGCGAACGCGGCGATAAGCTCGCGCATGTGGGCAAGGGAAAGCGCGTTGCGACGCTCCGGCCGGTTCATGGTGATCGTCGCGTACGCGCCGGTGCGTTCGACAAGGATGTTCGCGTAAGGCATCTGGCACCTCCGGCTCGATTGTCGTGAAGCGGGGCGCCGCTGTCGATTCAGCGCTGCTGGGCGGGCTTCGCCCCCACGAAGGCCCTGGGCAGGCGCACGGTGAAGACGGCGCCGCCCTCCGGTGCGTTGGCCGCCGTCACCGTCCCGCCGTGGGCGCGCACGATGTGTTTGACAATCGCCAGCCCGAGGCCCGTCCCCGAGGTCGACCGGGAGGCCTCGCCTTTGTAAAAACGCTCGAACACGCGCGGCAGGTCCTGTTCGGCGATGCCGGGGCCTTCGTCACGCACGGAGAGCGCGGCAAGCTCGCCTTCATCCACCGTCTGCGCGTGGATCCGGCCGCCGCGCGGGCTGTACTTGATGGCGTTGTCGAGGAGGTTGCTCGCGACGCGGAGGAGGGAGGTCCTGTCTCCTTCAATACTCAGGCCGTCGGTCGCAGGGCACTCGATCGTGACGCCCTGACTTTCGGCGCGGGTCTGGAGGAGGGATGCGGCTTCTGCGATGAGGTTGGAGAGGTCGATCGATTCAGGCACGAGCTCGATCGCGCCGGATTCGATCCGCGAAAGGTCCAGCAGTTCGATGACCAGAGAGGTGAGCCTGTCGACCTGCTGGCGGATGCGGCGCATGAACTCCGCCGTCTCCTCCGGGGTTTCGGCGCCGCCGTCTTCGAGCGTTTCGACGAGGGCGCGGATCGAGGCGAGGGGTGTGCGCAGTTCATGGGAGACATTGCCGAGGAAGTCTCGGCGAACCTGGTCCACGCGGTTCACTTCGGTGAGGTCCGTGAGCATGAGGAGGACGGCCCAATCGCCGCCGTTGCGGATCGGAAGGGCTGCCGCCCGCAGAGGCGTCCGGTTTGGCCCAAAACTGATGACGGACGTTTCGCCTTCGCTCGAGATGGCCACCCGGCGGACGAGCGCGTCCAGCTCGAAATCCCGCGCCGAGTGGATGAACGGACGGCCCACCGCGTCCGTCATCGAAGTGGCGAACAGTTCCACCGCGGCCGGGTTGAGGAACCGCACAGTGGCATCCGCGGCGAGCGCCACCATCCCGTCGGTGGAGGCGTCGAACACCGCTTCGAGCCTGGCATGTTCCGCGGCCACGGCGTCGAACAGCTCCTGGACGCGCCCGGTCATCACGTTGAAGCCGTGTGTGAGCTCGTTGGCGGGGCCGCCCACGACCTGCACGCGCTGGTCAAGTTCGCCTTCGGCAAGCCGCGCCGAAGCTTCGGCAACTTCCCGGACCGCCCGCGCGGGGACGCGCAGAGCGAGCCACGCCGCCATCCCGCCGGCCACGCCCGCCGCGATGATGGCGAGCGCCCACGTGATCCCGGAGTCCGAAGTCGAGGAGAGGTCGCCGGCGACAGCGCCGCCACCGGCAGCCAGGAGGCCGATGATCGCGCCGCGCAGCGCCAGGTCGCGGCTCACGGCCGGTCAGCCTTCGAAGAGATAACCGCTGCCGCGCACGGTCCGCAGCCGGACCGGGTTGGCCGGGTCGGGTTCGATCTTCTGTCGCAGCCAGCGCACATGGACATCAACCGTCCGGGGCCCGCCGAAGAAGTCATCGCCCCACACCTGATCGAGGATCTGTTCACGAGAGAATACTCTTCCGGGATGCTGCGTAAAGAAGAGGAGCAGGTCGAACTCCTTGGGCTTCATCCTCAGCAGCTCGCCGCCGCGCCGGGCCTCCCTCCGGCCGGGGTCCAGTTGGAAGTCGCCGGAAGTCAAGACGGGTGTGGGTGAGATTTTGGCGGGACGCGCGCCGCTGCGGCGCAGAAGGGCACGGACGCGGGCCAGCAGTTCGCGCATGCCGAACGGCTTGGGCAGGTAATCGTCCGCGCCGATATCCAGGCCCGCCACGCGGTCGCGTTCGCCGCCGAGCGCCGTGAGCATGATGATCGGGACGTCGCTGTCGCGCCTCAGCAGCCGGCAGATCTGGACACCGTCCACTCCCGGCAGCATCACATCCAGGATGATGAGGTCGGGAGGCTCTTCGCGGGCCATCTTGAGCCCGTCGTCCCCCCGCGAGGCGGTGCGCACGGCGTAGCCTTCGCGGCGGAGGTTGTGGGCAAGCGTGAAGAGGAGCGTGTCTTCGTCTTCGACGACCAGCACCTTCGGTTGCGTCGCGTTTGCCGTGGCCATCTCCAGCGATCCTTCCGGGCCCACGTTAACAGGCCATGAACGTGGTGTGCTGCTACGATGCCTGTGACTCTCGAAGCAGCCCAAGGATCCGGAAGCGATGACGAAACAAGACCCCGAAGCGCCTCAGCCGCTCGCCCAGTACGGCGTCCTCGCGGTTGCGATCCTCCTGGCGATCGGCGTGGGCGGGTACCTCTTCCTGTCCGGGGACGGGAAAGACGAGGAGTTGGCGTTCGGCGGCACTCCCGTGAGCGCCCTCCCCGGGGCGCCAACAGCCTTCCCGAATACCGGCATGCTCGAACCGAACCGCCCGAAGGAGGGCGAACGAGCCCCGGATTTCGCCCTCGTGGACGCGCGCGACACGACCAGGGTGCGCAAGCTTTCCGAATTCCGCGGCAAGGCGGTCGTGGTCAACTGGTACGCCAGTTGGTGCGAGCCGTGCAAGAACGAGATCCCCGCGTTCCAGAAGGCCGTGGACGCCCTCGGCGGCGAGCTCGTGGTCCTCGGCGTGAACTACCTGGAGGACCGGGACAGGGCGATCGGCGTGCTGGACAAGCTGGGGGCAACCTACCCGGCGGTGCTGGATACAAACGCCGCCGTTGCGGACCACTACCGCGTTGGGCGTGGCCTTCCCGTCAGCTTCTTCATCGACAAGGAGGGTGTCCTCCAGGCGTTCAAGACGGGCGAAATCAAAAAGGACGAGCTGGGCGGCTACCTGGCGAAGATCGGGCTAACGTATTCCCCCCAGTGAGGCCCGCGGCCCGCACCTTTACCGCGCCTTCACGGCGCCGCGCCCAAGTCGAGCTCCATGTAGGTCGTGTCGCGCCATTCGCCGAACTTGAACCCGGCGTTGTGGAGGGTGCCCACTTCCCGGAAACCGAAGCGGCGGTGCAGCTCCAGGCTGACGGTGTTGCTTGAGGTGATCGAGGCAACGACGAGCCTCACGCCGATGCGCCGCGCTTCGGCCAGCAAGGCCGTCATCAGCGCCTTCCCTACCCCCTTGCCCTGGGCGGCGGGGTCCACGTAGATCGTGTCCTCGCGGGTGAACCGCCAGCCGGACTTCGTGCTCATCAAAGTGAGGTATGCGAATCCAGCCACGGCTT
The DNA here is from genome assembly GCA_013822275.1 of Anaerolinea sp. Taxonomy (GTDB): domain Bacteria; phylum Chloroflexota; class Dehalococcoidia; order Tepidiformales; family Tepidiformaceae; genus PNKC01. Next base: position 7,708 of record PNKC01000055.1, read on the forward strand.
CGCCAAGCACCGCCACGAGCACTGGCGTCCGCTCATCGTGGGCGGCGAACCAGGCCTCGCGCTGCTCCATCGTCCAGGGCGCCTCATCCCACGTCGCGACGCCTGACGCGATCGCATCGTTGTAGATGCGCACGATCGCGCCCAGGTCTTCTTTCCGGCACGGACGGACGGAAAGAGCGGCTGCGGAGGACATGGGAGGACTGTAGCAGGCGGACGTTTCAGGCCTGTTTCAGGCCGTTTGAGGGCCAATCGGCGAGGAATCGTACAGGAAAGACTAACTGTTAGAGTTTATCGAAACAATTGCTCACTTCCATACGCCAGTTTGATAGACTCCGCCCGCGCAGGGAGCCGGACTGCCGTAACACATTGAGGGGGAACTCCACAAATGGCATCCGGGAATTATTGGGATAGCTGGCTCACACGCAGGGCAAACCGTCGGCGAGTGCTCGCCGGGAGCGGCGTGGCCGTGGCCGGCGCGACCGCTGTCGCCCTTGTTGGCTGCGGCGACGACGATGACGACGCCGCCGCTCCGGCCGCTACGGCGACGACAGCGTCTGGCGCCAGCCCCGCTGCCACCAGCGCAACCGTCAACAGGGGAGGCACGCTCCGCTTCCCGATGTCCGGCGCGTCTTCGGCCAACCCGCCGACGATCTTCCCATACGAAAACCTCACCTACCTGGCGCAGACTCCGTCGGCGTCCTACTACAGCCGCCTCCTCCGGGGGGCGAACGGCGCCAACGTCCATCCGAACGACAACACGGCCATGGAAGGCGACCTCGCTGCGAAATGGGAGCAGCCCGACCCGCTCACCTACACGTTCACGATGAAACCAAACGTGAAGTGGCACGACAAGGCGCCGCTCAACGGCCGCGCCGCCACCGCCGCGGACTTCGTAAAGAGCTACGAGGCGTTCGGCAAGATCTCCCAGAACGGCGCCGGCTGGAAGGCCGTGGTGGACAGCATCACGGCGCCGGACGAGAAGACGATCAAGATCAGCTTGAAAGCGCCGTACGCGCCTTTCCTGATCACGCACGCCTCCTCGGCTGAAGCGATGTGGTTCATCCCCGTGGAAACGATCGACAACGACCAGGCGAAGAAGGACCCGGTGGGCACGGGCCCGTTCATCTTTGAGAAGTACGAATCCGGCGTCGCGATCACGGCGAAGAAGAACCCGGCCTACTACGACGCGCCGCTGCCGAACTTCGACAAGCTGGAGATGGGCCTGATCAACGACCCGCAGCGGCTGGTCGCCGCGCTCCAGGCGGGCGACTACGACTTTAGCGGCCTCAACGGGCCGATCTACAAGGAATCGCGCGCCAAGCTGGACCCGAAGGGCACGGATACGTTCACCCAGAACCTCTCGCAGGGCGCCTTCTACTTCAACTTCGACAACAAGCCGTGGAACGACCTGCGCGTCCGCCAGGCGCTCTCCATGGCCCTCGACCGCGACGGCTACCTGAAGGTCCAGGACGGCACCGGGAAGGGCAACTACTTCTCCTTCATCCCACCGGGACTGGCGCCGTTCTACCTTTCGCCGCGCGACAACAACAAGGACTTCGGCGCCCAGGGCAAGTACTGGCAGCGGAACGTAAAGGAGGCCAGGGACCTCCTCAAGGCAGCGACAGGCTCCGACACGCTGAAGTTCAAGCTCTTCTGCAACGTGGACCGCTACGGCGCCGAAGCCCAGCAGGCCTGGGAGCTGTTCGCCTCCACGATCAAGGACGCCGGGTTCGAAGCCGAGCTCGTTTTCCAGGAGTACGGCAGCTACATCCAGTCCACCTACCTGGGGAAGATGCCCGAAGGCGGCTGCGCCTGCGGCCCGCTCATCGGCTCGCCGCGGGACCCGGACAACATGTTCCAGAACTACTGGTCCGAATCCGCCCGCCACAACTGGGGCGGCACGCCGATCGAGCAGCAGAAGGACATCGACGCGATGATCGTGAAGCAGCGCACGATCCTGGATACGAAGGAACGGCTGAAGTACATCCAGGACATGCAGGTCAAACTCACCGAGGCGTTCCAGACGGTCCCCTACCACGCCAGCGGCGGCTGGGTGTACTCCCAGCCAACGCTGAAGAACTGGTTCTGGAAGGCCGGCTACGCCTACATGCCGGACGCCGTGATGAAGGCTTCGTTCACGGACGAGCGCCTGAAGAAGGGCTAGACCGCACCGCCGGATCCGGAGGCGGGCGCCCTTCCGGGCGCCCGCCCAGCTTCGTTGAGGGAGGGGTTGATGGCCCAGTACATCGCACGCCGCGTTTTGCTCATGATCCCGACGCTCATCGGCGTGTCCCTGGTCGTTACGGCCCTGCTCCGCCTGCTGCCGGCCGACGCGGTCGACATCCTCGTCGCGGGCGGCGAAGTCCAGGGTGGCGGAGCGGCATTCAAGGAGATCGTGGACGCCCGCCTGGCCGCGGACGGCAAGGACCCGACAAAAGCCACGATCACCGACCGCGCCCGGATGGAGAACGTGGTCATCAATGAGGAGCTCAAGAAGCAAGGAATCGACGTAGAGAAGGCCACGGAAACGCAGAAGAAGGAGGCGAAAAACACGGTTGCCCTGACCGCCTACAAGGACGCGATCCGTGAGCGCCTGGGGCTGGACAAGAACTACATCGAACAGTGGTCGTCGTGGGCGCTCAACGCCGTCCAGGGTGACCTTGGCGTGTCACTCATAGGCTCCAGGCCGGTGAGCGACGAGTTGAAACGGCGCATCCCGGTGAGCATCGAACTCGGCATCCTCGGGATGCTCGTCTCGGTCTGCATCGCCATCCCCTTTGGCGTCATCTCCGCCGTGAAGCAGGACGGCTGGGCGGACTACGGCCTGCGCAGCATGGCGATTGCCGCGCTCGCTATCCCCTCGTTTTTCCTGGCGACAATCGTCATCGCCGTCCTCTCCCGCTTCTGGAACTACTCGTTCCCGGTGAAGTACGCGGAATTGTGGGACGACCCGAAGACCAACCTCGAGCTGGTCGTGGTCCCGGCGTTGATCCTGGGCGTCGGGCTTTCCGGCACGCTGCTGCGGCTGACGCGTGCCCAGATGCTCGAAGTGCTGCGCCAGGATTACATCCGCACCGCGCGCGCCAAAGGCCTCGCCGGCCGCGGCGTGGTCATGCGCCACGCCATCCGCAACGCCCTCGTCCCGATTGTCACCGTTGTCGGCCTCCAGGTGCCCGTCCTCGTCGGCGGCTCGCTCGTGCTCGAGCAGATTTTCGGCATCCCGGGCGTGGCGCGATACCTCTTTGAATCCATCAGCAACCGCGACTTCCCTGCCATCATCGGCGTCAATATGGTGGTTGCCACGGTCATCATCGTCGCCAACCTCGTTGTCGACGTCACCTATGTTGTGCTCGACCCGCGCGTCAGGCTGGCTTGAGGGAGATTGCGGAAATGGCAGTAGCCGAGACGATTGGCTTGCAGGATTTCTACCGGGCCGGCGACCGCCCGCTCCCGGTGCGGGCCCTCCGCGCGGTGCTCGGGTTCATACGCGCAAAGCCGCTCGGTGCGTTCGGCGCCCTGATCCTCATCCTCGTGGTCGGCGTCGGGATATTCTCGCCGTGGATCGCGGACGACCCGACGACCGTGCACCTATCGGACGCCCTCACCGGCCCGAGTTCGAAGTACTGGTTCGGCACGGATCACAACGGCCGCGACGTGTTCAGCCGGATCGTCTACGGTTGCCAGATCACGGCCCTCGTCGGCATTGGCACGGTCATCCTGGTGACCTTCCTCTCGCTTATCGTCGGGCTGCCGAGCGGCTACTTCGGCGGCCGCTACGACTTCTTCCTCCAGCGGCTGGTGGACATCTGGCTCAGTTTCCCGGCGATCTTCCTCATCCTCACGCTCGTTGCCGTGCTCCAAACTTCGAGCGGGAGCGGCTTCTTCGGGCTTGGCCGCGGTCCGGAAGTGGGTCCCAACCCGGTGGACGGGTTCTGGTTCTGGTACACCTTCCCGCGGACGACGATCGTCATCCTTTCGCTCGGCCTCGTCCTCGCGGGCGGCGCCTCGCGGGTGGTGCGGAGCGCCACCATCGCCACCCGCGCGAACCCGTATGTCGAGGCTGGCGTCGTCATCGGCGCGACGAACTCGCGGATCATCCTCCGCCACGTCCTGCCAAACATCATGCCGACGATGATCGTGCTGGCCACGCTCCAGCTCGGCACGGCCATCCTCGCGGAGGCGACGATCAGCTTCCTCGGCGTGGGCATCACCAATTTCCCCACCTGGGGACAGATGCTCTCCGGCCGCACGCGCGACCTGGCCGAGAGACACATGTACCTGGCCCTCTTCCCGGGGCTGGCCATCTTCCTCGCCGTCTACGGTTTCAACATGCTCGGGGACGCCCTCCGCGACGTGCTCGACCCAAGGCTGCGCGGCTCCCGGTAGTGTATCGAATCAGAAATAGCCAGAACTCGCGCGAACGGTTCAGGGCGCTGCTGGCGTGAGCGGGCTTTTCGATGATCGCGTCCACGGCCGCCGTCCAAAGCGCTACCGATTCACCCACGCCCAGATGTGAGAGACCCTGGCGGCGGCGCTTTCGACCACGCGCCGGGTGCCACCGCGCGGCCAGGCGCGTGGCGACAGAGACGCCCTGGTGGGGCCGGTCGCTCGAGCGCAGCGCCCGCCTCAGCTCATCGCGCGGGTATAGGTTGCGAGGTCGAAGTAGTCCCGCCAGGCTTTGATCTTGCCGCCTTCGAGTTCGAAGACGCCGACGACCGGAAGGTCGATGTTCTTGCCGCCAGCGACGGTGCGGTCCACGCGCTCGGCGAAGACGGTATTCCCATCCGCGGCGATGTTCAGGATCTCCCAGTCGGTCTTTTGCCAGCCACCGAGGAACCGGGCGATGGTAGCCCGGACGGCGGCGGTCCCCTGCGCCGGCGGGCCGGGCATGTTGTGGTACACGGCGTCATCGGTGAAGTAGGCCATCAACTCTTCAACGTCCATGCGGCTGAAGGCAACGCAGAAGTCTCGGATGATTTCCGTGGGCGTGTTGGTCATGGAAGCGGCTCCGGTCGGGGCGTGTGATTTCGCCGTAGTCTACCGCAGTGGCTCGTTGCTGACGTCAGCTGCGAACCGCTTCTTGAGGTCCGCGATCAGTTCAGTCCCTTTCGGGTGCGGGTGCTGTGCGTAGACTTCGTAACCAAGACGAGTGTAGAGCGCGAGATTCTTCGGAAGCGCCAGGCGCACGCTAAGCCGGCCCTCCACGTGCCCAGCCCGGGCGGCAAGCCGCTCCATCTCAGCCAGGAGTGCCGTCGCGAGCCCGCGGCCGCGGTGCTCCGGGAGCACGGAGATCCGCTCGAAGTACGCGTAGGTGTCGCGCAGTTGGTAGCGAGCAGAGCCAACGGGCTCGCCACCCCGCCAGGCGAGAACCGCGCCCCCGCGAGACATCGCTGCCGCACAGTCCGTCACGGTCTCGCTCAGGGCGCTGGACGGCACCTCAAGAACACCCTCGTATTCGCGAAATGCGGTCAGCATGAGCCCGTGGACGATCGGCGCTTCAGCGGGCGTCGCAACGGAGATGCGAACGGCAGCCGGAGGAGTCATGGGGGGAAGCGTAGTCGGCGGTGATTTCGAACACGTTACCGGCGCTTTCCGTTCCCTGCGCCCAACCGGATCATCCGCTACGCTCGTAGGTACCCACCAACTTTGGAGCTACCGCCGCATGGCCGTCATTTCTTATTTCCCGATCACCCTCCCCGAACCCGCGCGCGAAGGGTTCGAGAAGACCTGGATGACCCGCGTTGGCGCGGTCGATACGTTCCCCGGCTTCATGAGCACCGAGCTACTCGCGTTGCCGGACCGGGGCGAATACGTCGTCCTCACGCGGTTCGAGGACGAGAAGTCGTTCGAAGCGTGGATCACGTCGGACAACTTCACGGCCGGCCACCGCGGAGAGAGCATCGAAAGCTACAAGGACAACCCGTTCCTGAAGAACCACAAGCTGTACGAAGTCCTCGGCTAATCCGGTGGCGAAGCCTCCCGTGGAGAAGCGCATGACCTGCTGGGGCGAGGTTTCGCTGCTCGACGCGGACTACCACGACCGCGAGTGGGGCAAGCCCTGCCACGACGATCAGGAGCTCTTCGAGCGGCTGATGCTCGAAGGGTTCCAGGCGGGCCTCTCGTGGTCGACCATCCTCAACAAGCGAGAGAACTTCCGCCGGGCGTTCGACGGCTGGGACGCCACGCGCATCGCTGGCTATGGCCCCGAAGACACGGACCGGCTGCTCGCCGATGCGGGCATCATCCGCAACCGGTTGAAGGTGCACGGCGCGATCCAGAGTGCGGGGGCGTTCCTGCGCCTGCAGGCTGAGCACGGTAGCTTCGACTCGTACGTCTGGGGCTTCGCGGGCGACGCGCGGCCAGCGCCGGGGACGTTCGGCCAGGTGCCATCGCGCACGGCCGAGTCTGACGCGATGTCCAAAGCATTGCAGAAGGCGGGGATGACATTTGTCGGGACGACCATCTGTTACGCCTTCATGCAGAGCGTGGGCATGGTGAATGACCACCTTGCCGGCTGCCCGGCGCGGTAGAGGGGCGCGGCCAGGCCGCGTACTATCACGCAATGAAGCTGCTCGTCCTCGGGAATAGCGACACAGCCGGGCTCTTCTCGGGCGGCGATACGTGGACGCAGGTGCTCCGCGAGCGGCTGTCCGGATCGGGAGCGGATGCCGCGACGGTGATTGAGATCCGGTTTTCCGCGACCGGAGCGGGAGCGGCCGCGTTCGCCCAACGCAAGGTGCGTGAGTTCGAGCCTGATGTAGTGATCCTTCCCGTTGGCACGTTCGCGTTCACCGTCGGGTTCGTGTGGGTTCGTGTCCGGTCACTGTTTGGAGCACGCGTAGCGGGATGGTTTCGGCGAATAGAGGAGGGGTTTGACCGGCGCACGAGGAGGCCGGGAATGAAATCGGCCGGCATCAACCGTTTCGGGCGCCGGGCGGCCCGCGCGGTCTTCGGCGCGCAGGCCATGGCGAGTGCCGAGAGCCTTGCCGAAAGCTATTGCGATGTCGTGCGATCAATCGCACGAGCGGAGGAGGTGCGAGTTGTCGTGATGGTGTATCCACCCGAGGGTGGGCCATATCTGGTCAGAGGCAACCTGGCGGAGAAGCGGTCCCAGTTCCTTGCCGCGGTTGAAACCGAGTCAGAGAATCACCTCTACCAGGTCATCAGGGCGGAGGGCGTCTTCGCGCACAAAAGCGGCGGCAAGCCGATGACAACGCCCGACGGATTCCATCTGAACGCTGAAGGACATCGCCTCCTCGGAGAGGCCCTGGCCGGGGCGATCCTTCGCGTGACCCCGTAGACTCAGGCGATAGCCGCTCACCGACAAGGACACCGCATGACCGTTTCGACCCCCGCCAACACCGCTATCCAATCGCTCATTGACCGGCAGGTTGCCGAAGGCTCCCAGATCGGCGTGCAGGTGTGCGCCTACCAGGATGGCAAACCGGTCGTCGATGCCTGGGCGGGCACGATGGGCCCGGACGACCCGCGGCCGGTGCAGCCTGATTCGCTCTTCCTCAGCTTTTCGACCACGAAGGGCATCGGCGCGCTTGCCCTGCACATGCAGGCGGACAAGGGCCTCATCGATTTTGACGCTCCCGTCAGCAAGTACTGGCCGGCGTTCGGGAAGCACGGCAAGGACAAAATCACGGTAGCCCAGGCGATGAGCCACCAGGCGGGCATCCACGAGACAGCGCCGCTGGACTGGGACTGGGACAGCGGCATGGCGCCGCACATCACCGACTGGGAAGCGGGCCTCCGCTGGATCGAAGAGAGCGTGCCGGCGTGGGAACCAGGGACGGCCACTGGCTACCACGCGGTGACCTACGCCTGGATCGTCGGCGGCATCGTTCAGCACGCCACGGGGCGGCACATCCAGGAGGTTATCCACCAGGACATCGCGAAACCTCTCGGCATCAGCGACTCGATGTTCGTTGGCATCCCGGACGGGCTGGATGAGCGTCTCGCCACGCTCGCGGTGGTCCCGGCGGGAGACGGCCTGGGCCTGCCCGCGGCAAGCGACTTCCACCGGGCGATGCCGCTCAGCTTCTGGCAGCACACCAACTCGATGGCCTACCGCAAGGCGTGCCTCCCTTCCGCGAACGGCCACTTCACGGCCCGCGCGCTGGCCAGGATGTATGCGGCGCTGGCCGGGGACGGTTCGATTGACGGCGTGCGGCTGGTCTCACCCGGCGCCATCAAGAACATGCAGCGGCTGATGACGGCCGAAACCGACCGCGTGCTCGGCGTGCCGGTGAACAAGGGGATTGGCTTCTTCCTCGGAGGCGAGCAGGCGGGCATACACGGTCCGAACGGGCCGCGAGTCACGGCGTTCGGGCACGCCGGCGCCGGCGGCTCAGTCGCATTTGCCGACCCGGAGCAGCGGCTTGCGGTGGGCGTGACGATCAATAAGATGGCCTACCCGCTTCCGGGCGAAGGGACGACGCTCGAAATCTGCGACCTGATCCGCAAGGAGCTGGGCGCCGAGTAAGTCCCTGACGATTCCTGACCGGTCGCTCCGGTATAGTGCGCTCACAGTCTCACCCCACGGACGGAGATCACTTCCCTTTATGACGACCACGGAAACCGCACTCAACGCGAAAGTACACGACCTCATAAACCGCCAGATCGCCGAAGGGCAGCAACTCGCAGTCCAGGTCTGCGCGTACCGCCATGGCGAGCCGATTGTCGATACCTGGGCCGGGACGTTTGGCCCGGGCGACGACCGGCAGGTCCAGGCGGACACGCTCTTCAACAGCTTTTCGACAACGAAAGGCGTGGCCGCGACCGCACTCCACATCCTCGCCGACCGCGGGCTGATCGAATATGAGCAGCCGGTGGCGAAGTATTGGCCGGAGTTCGCGGCGAACGGTAAGGAGAAAATCACCGTCGCCCAGGCGATGAGCCACCAGGCCGGACTCCACGCCGCGCCGTCGCGGGAAGTGACCCTCGACTGGGATGCCGGGATCAACTTCATTGCCCAGGGTGTCCCGGCCTGGGAACCGGGCACGGCCACCGGCTACCACGCGATCACCTACGCCTGGGTGGTGGGCGGGATAGTCCAGGGCGCGACCGGCCGCCACATCAAGGATGTGATCCAGGAGGAGATAGCCCGGCCGCTGGGTGTTGAAGGCGAGATGTACGTGGGGATCCCGGACGGTATCGAAAATCGGTTGGCCTCCCTCCAGACGCCGCCTCCGGCGGACCCGAACGTCCCCAACCCGCTCGCCCTCCTGCCGCCCGACCACGACTTCTTCAAGGCGATGCCGCCGGACAGCGGCCTGAACTTCAACGATATGGAGGTCCGTAAGGCCTGCATCCCCTCCGCCAATGGGCACTTCAACGCGCGTTCGCTGGCGCGGATGTACGCGGCGCTTGCCAACGGGGGCCAGGTCGGTGGCGTCCGGCTGGTTTCGAAAGAGCGCATCGGGCTGATGAGCGCGGTGCAAATGGACTGGGTGGACCGCGTCATCTTCATGCCGATACCGAAGAGCATCGGGTTCATGAACGGCGGCAACTGGTCGCCAGGCGGCAAAGCGGGCGTGAACGGCCCGAGGACGACGGCGTTCGGCCACAGCGGCGCCGGCGGCTCCACGGCCTTCGCGGACCCGGAGGCGGGGCTGGCGATTGCCGTCACCCTGAACAAGATGCAGGGCACGCTCCAGGCCGAAGGCCCGACGTATGAAGTCTGCCAGCTCATCCGCGAAGAGCTGCAGCTGAACTGATGGCGAAGCTCGACGCGGTCATCTTCGATATCGGCGGCGTGCTCACGCAGTCGCCCGTTACCCGGATCATGGACTTTTGCCGGGAGCACGGCATCAGCGATGAGACGCGGATGGCGATCTTCTCGCATGGCGAGAGCCCCTGGTCGCGGTTCGAACGGAGCGAGCTGGAGCCGCCGGGCTTCGCGGCAGCATTCGACGAAGCCGTGGGCGCGCCGGGCGTCAGCGGCGAACGGTTCCTCCGCTGGTTCTTCGAAGGGTTTCCGCCGCGCCCGGAGATGCTGGCCGTGGTGGAGGCGCTGCGCGGGCGGGTGAAGATGGGCTGCATCACGAACAACGTGGCCCGCGATGAGGCGCCGCAACGGCGCACGTCCGGGCTGGATGTCCATAGCCTGTTCTCCGTGGTCGTCGAATCGGCGAAAGTCGGCATGCGTAAGCCGGACCCGCGCATCTACCAGTTGGCCTGCGAACTGCTGGGCGTGGCGCCGGAACGGTCCGTGTTCCTGGACGACATCGGCCAGAACCTGAAGGGTGCGCGGGCCCTCGGCATGACCACGATCCGCGTGGACCACACCCACAGTGCGATCGCCGAACTCGAGGAAGTCCTGGGGATACCGCTGCCCAGGCCGCTGACGGCGGGCTGACGGCGCGTTCGCGAGGCGCTGCCACCCTCATCTCAGATTCGCCACCGAGGAGCGCCCCCAATGGAAGACCGTGAACTCGAACTCATCGCCGAGGTGCGGCGGCTTTCGCGGGAGGAGTTTGCGCCGCGGGCGGCCAAACACGACCGCGAAGGCTCCTTCCCCGCGGAGAACATCGCCGAATTGAGGGCCCTCGGCATCGCCGGGATGGCGCTCGGCAAGGCGGTCGGGGGCATGGACATCAGCCCCGAGGCGCAGATGCGCATCATGGAAGAAATCGCCCACGGCGACGGCTCCACGGCGGTGGCAATCAACATGCACGCCATCGTCGCCGGGTTCATCGAGTTCTTCCCGCCCTTCCCCCGGCGTAACGCGGTGCTGGAAGACATGGCGAAGAACGGCGCCTTTATCTGCGGCGCCGGGTCCGTGCCAACGGGCGAGCTGGACACGCGCACGGCGGGGTGGCGGGTCACGGAAGACGGCGACGACCTCGTCTTCAACGGCAAGGCGGGGTTCGCCTCCATGAGCGA
>PNKC01000056.1 GCA_013822275.1 Anaerolinea sp.
GGCCCCTTCAACCGCCGCTGGGCCGCCTGCACGCCCGAGCAGCGCCGTGCTGTCCACGCCTTGCTCGTCCACATCCTCGAAACCAGGGCTGAACTCGCGGATGCCAACTTCTGCACGGAGCGGCTGCTCCAGGCCATTGACGTCTGGTCCGTGGCGGAAGACCTGCGCTGAGTTACCAGTCCAGCAGGAACTCATCCACGCCCCAGGCACCGCTATCATGCCACCGTGTCGACCGAGGAGTGGATCATCGTCGCCGTCCGCGTGGCCGGCTCGCTCCCCGTGCTGCGCTGGCCATTCGCTGGCGGTTGCATCGCGGTCGCCACGGACCTCAGCGACCTCTTCCTGCGCAGCTACCTGCAACTCGGCGGCGTCAGTAACTATCAATCGTTCGACAAGTGGTTGGACCAAATTTACCTGGGGCTCTTTCTCGTCGTGGCGTTGCGCTGGAGAGGCCCCGCCCGCGCGGTTGCGATTGGCCTCTTCGCGTTCCGGCTTGCGGGTTTCGCCGTGTTCGAAGCCAGTGGCGAGCGCTGGACGCTTCTGCTCTTCCCGAACGTGTTCGAATTCTGGTTCCTCTTTGTGGCCGGGGCTCAGCGCTGGTGGCCCGAGTTTCGCTACCGGGCAGGGCCAATCGCAGCGGTCCTCGGGCCTCTCGCCGTGCTCAAGCTCTTCCAGGAATACGCCCTCCATGTAGGGCGCTGGCTCGACGACTTCACAGCTCGCGAAGCCGTCGAAGCCGTCACCAGCTTCTTCACATGAGGGCTTGCGGCGCACTAGACATCGCACGGGGCGGCGACTGCGTGTCATTGAAGCCTGGTCCCTGGCGGAAGACCTCCGCTGAATCACCAGTCCAGTGGGAACTCCTCCGGCCCCCAGTCAAGCCAGCGGCCGTGGTGGTGGAACCTCGCCAGACGGGTGGCAGCCCGGCTTGCGCGCCCCAACCGCGCCAGCCAGAGCGACCCCTCGAACGGAGCCTCCGGCTGCATCGTCACGAACTCGCTGTAACCCATGACGACGAAGCAGATTTCCGTTTCACGCGAAGCGTCCAGCAACAGCGCACGCAGTCGGCCGCGCATCTCCTCCGTGAACTGGTTCAGCACGAACGTCGCGAAGACGCAGACAATGCTCGCAGGGTCAGCGGCACGTATCAGCCCCGGCAGCAGCTCGAACACGTCGCCGCCGAGCAGGGCTGGCGGATCATCGTGGGCTACCTCGATCGCCGCATTCAGCAGCGCCAGCCGGTCCGTGTGCTCCGGCCACACCAGCGCCCGCAACCAGCGCATCGCCTCTTCGTCGCGAACGTCGAGGGGGTTCAGGTCGATGCCAACGCGGCTGGTCACCATGGGGAGTGCCACGGGTGGCTCGGCGCCGCGAGACTCGCATCGCAATAAGACCAGCGATCCGGGATCCCCCGCGATCCCCCGGCCGTAATCGTATGCGTAACGGTCGTAGATCAGGTTCAGCCCCGCCGAAGGGCCGATTTCGATGAGGCCCAGTGGCTTCCCGGTCCGTCCCCAGACCTCCGAAAACGCCGGGAAGAGCCCCGCCGAGCGGCGCACCTCGTTCGTCTGCACCATGTGGCTGGCGATGATGCCCACGACCTGTTCGCGGTGTGCGAGGACGTATTCCCGGAAGAGCGGGAACGGGTCGCCCTCGCTCTGGTTGCCGCCGAGGGTTGGGTAGTAACCCGCAAGCGGGTTGCCCGGCTCCTTTGCCAGCAGGTACTGCACGGAGCCGAAGAGCATGTTCGCGACAGGCTGGCCCTCCCGCCGGTGTGCCGCCACTTCCAGCAGGTCGCGGTCATCGGCGGCGGCGAGGGCGAGGCGGGCGTACAGCGCCGATTCGCCCGGAGCCTCCACCATGCCGAACCGGCGCAAGGCGGCGGCGATTGCTTCAAGGTCTGCCACGGAGGTAGTGGAATGCCCGCGGGCTCAACCGGCAACCGGGCGGGCCAGGCTGGCCGAATCCCGGACAAGGAGAAGGGGCCCGCCGGCAAACAACGGACCCCTTCGGGCTGCATGAAGGCGGGAGGGCCTACGTCTTATCAATCGGCCGTCACCCATTCGAGAAACAGCCCCCATTCGCGCTGAATGATGCGTGGCGGCGGGGCGCGTTGACTGCGACCCAACAACTGGGGCTAAGGGGGCTCAGGCGGCAAACGCGAGGCCAAGGACCGCGATGGCAAGGACGACGAGTACGGCCAGCGCGTCGAACATCGTGGTGGCGCGGTCGTCGGCGAGGGGGACGGAAACGGGATGGTGCCGTGTGGTGTCGTTCAGGATTCGCATGGCCGCAGTCTCCACTCAGTGCTCTGTGGGCATCGTGCAGCCCCCGGCGCCAACACGTCAGGGCCGTTGGTAGCGTGCGGGCGGATCGAACGGAGCACGATTGCCCTCGCGTTCACCCTCGCTTGCGGGCGGCGAGGGCGCTTATTGCCTCGCAGACGGCGCGGTGGGCGACCTCGGCCGTGATCCCGGCCGGGTCGTACGGTGGCGAAACTTCAACCACGTCCATCCCGGCAAGCGGGATCTCCAGCGCCACCCGGCGCACGGCACGGAGGAGTTCGCGGGCCGAAAGGCCTCCCGGTTCCGGCGTTCCCGTCCCGGGCGCGAAGGCGGGGTCCATGACGTCCACATCAACCGAGAGGTAGACCAGGTCGACGCCCTCCGTCGCCTGTTCGATCGCCTCTTGAAGGACGGCATCGAAGCCGCGCTGTTCGATCTCGGCCATCAGGTGGGTGCGCATGCCCTGGGCCGCCATCCAGGCCAGGACGTCGGGCGGCGGCCAGTAGCCGCGCAGCCCAACCTGGACGAAGTTCTTCCCCGCGACGTGGCCGTTTTCAATGAGCCGCCGCATCGGCGTGCCGTGGCTGAGCGAAACGCCCCAGGATGCGTCCGCGGCGTCGGCGTGGGCGTCGAAGTGGACGATGCCGACACGCCGGTTGTTGTGGTCCGCAACAACGGACGCGGCCGGAAAGGTGATGGAATGGTCGCCGCCGAGGATCATAGGGATGCAATGCGGAGCCGCTTCGAGCAATTCCCGGAGCTTCGCCCGGATCGCTTCGTGGCTGCGCTCTATGCTGCCGGGGATGCACAGCGCATCGCCCGCATCAATGCCCGTGAGGTAGCTGAGCGGTTCGATCCCCAGGCCAAGGTGATGGAACGAGGCGGCCGTCAGGTTGCTTGCGTTGCGGATGGCGCGGGGGCCAAACCGGGCGCCGGGACGATGCGTAACCGCCACATCGAAAGGCGCACCAACGATGGCGAAGTCCGCGCGGGCGGCCGCGATCTCCTCCTGCTTCCAGACCCAGGGAAGGTGGAGGAAGGTCGAGATATCCGAGTACGCCGGGTGGCCACGCGGGTCCGTCATGTGCGGAGGGTAGCAGGTTGGAGGGAATTGCAGCGTTGGCCGTTCCGCCATCTTCATTCAGGACACAAAGACGCGAAAGCACGAAGCGGCACCAGGATCGCGAGGGGAGGGGCCCAAATATTCAACCCTTTGTGGAACTTCGTGCCTTCGCGACCTGGTGTCCTCCCGCCAAACACTCCCGAAGCTGCTACCGTAGCGGCATGCGCGCACTCCGTTTCTTCGAACCTGGCAGGGTTGCCGGCGTTGACGTCCCTTTTCCGAAACCCGGCCCTGGCGAGGTGGTGTTGAAGGTCCACGCGACGGGCCTCTGCAACAGCGATATCCGGGTCTACCTGGGCGAGAAGAAGGCCGCGGCGGGCGTCATCCCTGGGCATGAGATCTCCGGCGAAGTGGCCGCGATTGGCGCGGGTGCCGAGGCCAGCGTCGGGGAAACCGTCTCCGTCTGCCCGATCCTCTGCTGCGGGAGCTGTTCGTTCTGCCGGGAGGGCTTTCGCAACCGCTGCCAGGCCCGCCAGACGCTTGGCTACGACCTCGACGGGGGCATCGCCGAATACGTCCGCATCCCGGCGAAGCTGGTGGCGATGGGCCACCTGCTGCCGATGGACCCCGCGACGCCGCCGCACCTGCGCGCCCTGCTGGAGCCGTTCGCCTGCGTGCTGAACTCGATCGAATCGCTGGCTATCGGGGCAGCGACCCCGGTCGCGATCGTCGGCGGCGGGCCCATGGGGCTGCTGCACCTCATCGCCGCGCGAGCCTACGGCGGCGGGCCGGTGCTCGTCGTCGAGCCGGAAGCGGAACGGCGGACGGTCGCCCTCGAACTTGGCGCAGACGCGGCGGTAGCGCCGGAGGACGCGCTGGCCGCGGGGATGGAGATGACGACGGGTGAAGGCTTCCGCGCGGTCTCGCTGGCGGCGGGGATCGCGGACGCCGTTCCGCTGGCCCTGGGCCTGGCGCGACGGCTCGGGGGGATCAACTTCTTCGCGGGGTTCCCGCCTGGGGCCTCGCACACGCTGGACCTGAACCGGGTGCACTACGACGAGGTGCGCATCTTCGGGACCCAGAACGCGCCCTTCCATCTCTACGCCAAGGCCGCGGCAATGATCCCGCGACTGCCCGCCCTGGACCGGGTGGTGACGAACCGCTACGCCCTCGCGGACGCCGCCGAAGCGTACGCGGCGCGGCTGGGGAAGTCCGGGCTGAAGTCGGCCGTGGTGGTGTGAGGCGGAGCGGCCGAGAGCCGGCAGGGCTCTCATTCCTCATTCCTCATGCCGCGTGCCTCGTGCCTCATCCCGTACAATCGCCGCCATGACCACACTCCCTCCCTTCTCCCTTCGTGACGCCGCCGGTGTCGCGTACGCCTTCCCCAGCGGGCGGCCGGCGCTGCTCTGCTTCGTGAAGGAGGATTGCCCAACCTGCGTCCTTTCCATGCCGCTCATCAGGGCGGCGCAGGAGGCGTTCGGCGAGACCGTGGACATCTGGGCGATCGGCCAGGATGCTGATGGGAACGCAAAGCTGGTAGAGGACTTCGACCTCAGGGGCCCGATGCTCGATGACTCCCGGCTCCACGTCTCCTACCGCTACGACCTCGACACCGTCCCCACGGTCATCCTCGCCGGACGGGATGGGGACGAACTGGATCGGTTCGTTGGCTTCGCCAAGGCGGACTGGCAGGCGCTTTTTGAACGGCTGATCACGGTCACGCTTTCGCCCGCGCCAGTCATCGACTGGGGAGCGTACCCGGAGATGCGCCCCGGCTGCGGCTCGAAGTCCGTCGAGCCGGGCATCGCCGAGCGGCTGGCGGCGGAGATGGAAGACAGCCCAATCCGCGCCCGCCGGATCGAGATCGGCGAATCCGACGACGTCTTCGAGTTCATGTTCGACCAGGGGCTGACGGACGGCCTGCCGGTCATCCCGCCGACAACAGAGCGCGTGCTGCGCATGCTTTCGGGGACGAAGCGCGACCCCCAGGAGGTGGTGGCGACGATGCCGCCCAACCTGGCGCCGGTGACCGTCGAGAAGGTCGCGATCAACGCCGTCATGGCGGGCTGCAAACCCGAGTACCTGCCGGTCGTGCTGGCGGCCGTGGAGGCGGTGACAACAGAGCAGTTCAACATGCACGGCGTCCTCGCCACGACTCACTTCCCGACGCCGGTGATCATCGTCAACGGGCCAATCCGCGACCGCATCGGTATGAACTACAAGATGAACGTCCTCGGCCAGGGCAACCGCGCCAACGCGACCATCGGGCGGGCGCTGCAGCTCATCGTCCGCAACGTCGGCGGCGGACGGCCGGGCGAAGTGGACCGCGCGGCGCTGGGGCAGCCGGGGAAGTACACCTTCTGCTTTGCCGAGTTCGAAGAGCGCAGCAACTGGGAGCCGCTGCACGTTGAGCGGGGCTTCAAGAAGACCCAGAGCACCGTGACGGTCTACGCCGGGGGCGCGCCGAACGGGATCATCGACCAGCTCTCACGGGGGGCGAAGTCGCTCGCCACCAGTTACGGCCGGGCGCTCGCCGCGGCGGGGCACCCCAAGCAGTACGGCCATGGCGAAATCGTCGTCATCGTCCCTCCCGAACACGTGGACACCTTCGCAAAGGACGGCTGGACCAAGGACCAAGTCCGCGAGCAGATCCAGGCGGCGACGCTGAGGCCAGTGCGAGAACTGGTCCGCAGCGAGGATTGCGCCGAAGGCATCACCCTCGCCGCCGCCGAACGGATCGGGCTGGACAAACTCGTCCCCAAGTTCCGCTCGAACGACATGATCACGCTGGTGGTGGCTGGCGGCGAAGCCGGCAAGTTCGGCGCCTACCTCGGCGGCTGGGTGAGCGGCCCAATGGGCAGCAGCATGACCACCGTGGAGATAGGCGAGTAAAGATGGACTATTTTTATGCCGCAACCGCCCTGTCGCGATTGTAACCCCTCCCGGGCGAGAGCATACTTGACCGTAAGAGTTAGAAATGTGTTAACGCGACGAAGGCCCGGCGGTACTCAAGACCCCCGGAACCTCAGCGAAGGTCCCCTTACGGTTGTCTGTGCCTGGTGCGGCCGCGAAGTAAAGCATGGCGGGGTCACCGTTTCACACGGCATCTGTCCGTCCTGCAGGAGGAAGGTAATGCGGGGCGCCCAGGGCCCTTGGCGGAGCAGGAACTAACGCGGTCCAGCGGTGGCAGAGCCCTGGCCGCCTACAGGTGGATCCTCCGCGATGGGGTGAACTGGCGCTCCCGCGCACCATTTCCCGGCCTACGATTGGTGCCCATCCCGTTTTGCGGGATGGGAAGGGGAGGGACACAATGACACTCGCGGCGGGCCGGCAAGGGGCGGCAATCCGCCCCGTAACGCTGGAAGGCCGGTCCGTCCGGCTCGAACCGCTCCAGATGGAGCACGTCCCGGCGCTCGTAGAGGCTGCCGGTGAGCAGCGCGACACCTACGGCTGGACATGGGTGCCGGAAGACGAAGCGGCCATGACCGCCTACGTCCAGACGGCGCTCGACGCCCAGGGTCAACTCGACGCCATCCCCTTCGCCACGCTCCACCGCGAGAGTGGGCGCGTGCTGGGGACGACTCGCTTTGCCAACTTCGAGCACCAGCCCTGGCCGGAGGGAAACCCACATCAGCGGGGGATTGAATACCCGGACGGAGTGGAGATCGGCTGGACCTGGCTGGCGGCCTCGGCCCAGCGGACCCGGTGAACACGGAAGCGAAGTACTTGATGATGCGCCACGCCTTTGAGGTATGGCAGGTCCATGTCGTCCGGTTGAAGACGGATGAGCGGAACGCCCGGTCACGGGCTGCGATCGAGCGGATCGGCGCGAAGCTGGACGGAGTGGTCCGCGCAGAGCGGCCAGCCCGCGACGGTGCACTCCGCCACACCGCTTTCTATTCGATTGTTGATGCGGAATGGCCGGGCGTGAAGGCTGCGCTCGAATCGCGGTTGGCCCGTTGAAACGGCCACAGCCCGCGACGGGCCGGCTGGCGCCCGGTCAACCGGGCAAGTCTCAGAGCACGGCTCTGAAGCGCCCACTTCTCAAGTTCCCGCTCGCGGTCTTCCATCACCGCCCTGGTCAGCAGTTCGAACACTGGCTACCTCCTTGAGTTCGACTGCTTTCACCTTTACAGGCTTCTGTGAACAGACGGAGTCCGCGGGATGAACGGCGAATGAGCAATGGGGTTAGGCCGAGGTTTCGGGCATAGCCGGTTTTCGCGGACGCGGGCCAACTCAGTTCATGTCTGGAGACGCGTCTGGCTGGTCGGCGGAGAGCACGCGGTGTCCGAGGAAGTGGTTCTATCCCTCGGCGGCAGGCGGGCCTAGACTGAGATCCAAATGCACAGACGGCCGGCCGCTGATGCGCCGGCGGAGGAGTTCCCCGTGACCCAGACCGGAACGTGGGCCGTGAAGGTGGGCCTCGCCCAGATGCTCAAAGGCGGTGTGATCATGGATGTAGTCACGCCTGAGCAGGCCAAGATCGCCGAAGAGGCTGGCGCCTGCGCCGTGATGGCGCTGGAGCGCGTGCCCTCGGACATCCGAAAGGACGGCGGCGTCGCCCGCATGAGCGACCCGGAGATGATCCGGGGGATCATCGCGGCCGTCACCATCCCCGTGATGGCAAAGGCGCGCATCGGCCACTTCGTTGAAGCGGACGTGCTGCAGTCGCTCGGCGTGGACTACATCGACGAGTCGGAAGTGCTGACGCCGGCGGACGAAGCGCACCACATTGACAAGCACAACTTCAAAGTCCCGTTCGTGTGCGGCTGCCGGAACCTTGGCGAGGCCCTCCGCCGGATCGGCGAGGGCGCCGCGATGATCCGGACGAAGGGCGAAGCCGGCACCGGCGACATCGTCGAAGCCGTGCGTCACATGCGCGCCGTGCAGGGCGAAATCCGGCGCCTGCAGACGCTTTCGGAAGACGAACTCTATACAGCAGCCAAAGAGCTGCAGGCGCCGCTGGAGTTGGTCCGCCAGGTGAAGCGCGAAGGCCGCCTGCCGGTGGTGAACTTCGCCGCCGGTGGCGTCGCCACCCCTGCCGACGCGGCCCTGATGATGCGCCTCGGCGCGGACGGAGTGTTCGTTGGCTCCGGTATCTTTAAGGCCCAGAACCCGCCGCTGGTGGCGAAAGCGATCGTCGAAGCGACCACGCATTACATGGACGCCGATGTGATCGCCCGCGTGAGCACCGGCCTCGGCAAGGCGATGCCCGGGATCGCGGTGAGTTCGCTGCAGGAGAAGGAGCTGCTGGCCACCCGCGGTTGGTAGCGGGCTGCCTTCACGGCGGGGCACTTGGGCTGATGCTGGCGGAGCATCGACCCCTTTACCAGCGGTGTATGATTGGGTCATGCAAGCGCAGCAACTCCGTCACACCGAAGGACCGCCCCGTCTCATGGGTCAGGTATTCGTACGGCTCACGCTAACCAACCGCTTTGACGAAGAGGGCGCTGAACGCGGCCTAATGCCGCGTTCCGACGTGCGCAGCGTCGAACTGGACCGCGTGCTGGTGGACACGGGAGCGACCCATCTGTGCCTCCCGGCGGATATCCTCCGCCGGCTGGGCGTGCGCGTGGACCGCCAGGTCACCATGCTGACCGCCAACGGAGCAAGGCAGACGAACGTGTACCGGGATATCGGGCTTCGAATCGAGGACCGGGGCGTCACGGTGGAATGCCTCGAATTGGACGCTGGGTCGCAGCCGTTGCTCGGGGCGGTACCCATGCAGTCGCTCGGCGTTGAGCCTGATCTGGTGAACCATCGCCTGCGTCTGCTTCCCGAAGATGCGTCGAGCACCTGGATCATGGCGCTCTGACGAACCGGGCTACGCCGCTCCCGCCATCCTCAAGCCGGTGAACTTCACGCTGCCCTTGTTGGCGCGGAGCACCATTTCGATTTCGCGGGCGAGGTCCTCGGTGACGTTCGCGCGGGGCAGGTCGAACTCACTCTCCTGGCCTTCCGCGTCGTGGACAACGAGGCGGACCTGGTCGCTGCCGGGTGAACTCTTGAGGATTCGGGCGACGGCGCGCAGAAGCGCTTCGTCGTTCATCACGTCCTCGGTTTCGTAGATCGTGATAGTGAGGCGGGCATCGGCAGCGTTGACCGGTGGCGCGACGCCCGGGCCGGAGGCTTCGGTGGTCGCCGATTGCGGCTGCTGCTGGGGACTCGGGCCGTTGGCGGTTGGCCGTTGGCCATTGGCAGTCCCGTTGTAGGCGCTGGCGGACGGCCGCGGGCCGGATGTCGTCCCTCCAGGATTTGATACCTGCGGTGTCGGGGCCGGCTGGCTCCGCTGTTCCGGGCGCTTCCTCGGCTGTTCGACCTGCCACTGGTCGGCCGCGAAGCCGACGACTGCGCCTTCGGACTGATCGTAGGGCGCGGCTTTGCGGACGCTAAGCCCGATGCGGTCCCCGCGGTCTCGCACTTCGACGGAGAGAAGGAGGACGGCGCCCTCGGCCCAGACCGATTCGCCCGTGATCTCGATCGTGTCACTCCATACCGTAAACTCGGCCGCGCCTGTCAGATCTTCCATGTCCACGACGTAGAACTTGCGGCCGTCGCGCGTGGAGCGAGCCTGGATGCGGGAGACGAGGCCCGCCACCGAAACAGTCTGCCCGGCGAGTTCGGCGTTGAGGTCGGCGAGGCCGTGCGTTGTGTAGCGGGCAAGATCCACCGCGGCCGCTTTGAAAGGATGCTCCGAGACGTAGATGCCAAGGAGTTCCTTCTCCCAGGCAAGGACATCTTCTTTGCGCTGGGGGGCCGATTCGAGCTCCAGCGCGGGCAGCGGCGTATCCACCTGGCTGCCGAAGAGGTCGAACATCGTCGACTGGCCGCTGTCGCGCAGGTCCCGCTCGCGCTTTGCCAGGCTCGTCAACCGCTCGGCGTTGAAGGCGATGGTGGCGCGGTTGTGGCTGTCGACCAGGTCGAAGGCTCCGGCCTTTGCCAGGTGTTCGATGGCGCGGCTGTTGGTGGCCGCGAGGTCGGCCCGCTTGCAGAAGTCTTCGATGCCGCGGTACGGGCCACCAGACTCGCGGGCGGCGATGATCCCCTCCACGGCAGATGCCCCGACGTTCTTGATGACGCCGATGCCGAAGCGGATGGCAAGCGAGCCGTCCTGCCGCCGCTCCACGCTGAAGTTCTCTTGGCTGGCGTTGACATCGGGCGGGAGGACTTCGATGCCGAGCTTGGCACACTCGCCAACGGCCGCCGCGATGCGAGCGTGGGTATCGGGAGCGCTCTTGCTCAGGCGGAGCAGAGCGGTCATGTACTGGGCGGGGTAGTTCGCTTTGAGGTAAGCCGTCTGGTAGGCGATATTGCCGTAGCACCAGCTGTGGGCCTTGTTGAAGGCGTAGCCCGCGAATGGCTCGATGAGGTCGAAAACCGCGCTCGCGTCCTCCGCTGCGTACCCCTTGGCCACGGCGCCGGCAATGAAGCCTTCACGCTCGGCGGCCATAATTTCGGCCTTCTTCTTGCCCATCGCCTTTCGCATGATGTCCGCCTGGCCGAGGGTGTAGCCGGCGAACTGCTGGGCGATGAGCATGACCTGGTCCTGGTAAACGATGACGCCATAGGTCTCGTCCAATACGTCCGCAAGGTCCGGGTGGGGGTACTTAATGGCGATCTCGCCGTGCTTCCCCTTGATGTAGGTGGGGATGTGCTGCATTGGCCCCGGACGGTAGAGCGCGACGAGGGCGCAGAGGTCGGCGATGTTGGTCGGCTGTAGATCCTGGACGTAGCGCCGCATGCCACTGGATTCCAACTGGAAGACGCCGAAGGTCTCGCCCTTACCCAGCATCTCCATCGTCTTCGGGTCTCCATCCGGGATGCGGAGGAGGTCCACCTCCTTGCCGGTGGTCTCGCGGATGGTATCAACCGCGTGTTGGAGGATGGTCAGGTTCGAAAGCCCCAAAAAGTCCATCTTGAGGAGGCCGATCTTGGCAACCTGCTCCATAGCGAACTGGGTGGTCGGGATGCTCGTCTCGTCGCCCTTGCTCGGGCGCTGCAGCGGTACATGCTCAATCAACGGGTCTCGTGAAATGACCACGCCGGCGGCGTGGGTGCTGGCGTGGCGGGCAACGCCCTCAAGCTGCTGCGCGGTATCAAGCAGCCGTTTGACGCGCGGGTCCGACTCGTACGCGTCTTTCATCTCGGCGGACTGTTCAATCGAATCCTTCAGCGTGATGTGAAGGACATCGGGGACCAGGCGGGCGACCTTGTCGGTGTCGCCGTAGCTCATGCCCAGGGCGCGGCCAACGTCCCGGATTGCCGCCTTTGCGCCCAGCGTCCCGAAGGTGATGATCTGGGCGACGCGGTCCGCGCCGTAGCGTTCGTAGGCGAAGCGGATCATTTCGTCGCGGCGGTCGTCCGCGAAGTCGAAATCCACGTCCGGCATCTCGCGCCGTTCGATGTTGAGGAAGCGTTCGAAAACGAGGCGATTGGCGACGGGGTCAATGTCCGTGACTCCGAGGACGTAAAGCACCAGCGACGCCGCCGCCGAGCCGCGGACGCCCATCTTGATCCCCGCCCGGTGGGCGAAGTCCGCGATCTCCTTGACCACGTAGATGTAGTCCGTGAAGCCGGTCTGCTTGAGGACGTCCAGTTCGTAGACGAGGCGGTCGTGGAGCTCGCTGGTGACGTCATCGAAGCGGCGATGGAGCCCTTCGAAGCAGATCTCGGCGAGGTAATCGACGCTGTTCTTGCCCTCCGGCACGGGCGGCTCCGGGAGCAACTGGCGGTCGAACTTCAGGTCCAGGTCGCACGAATCTGCGACGAGGCGGGTGTTGGAAAGGAACTCCGGGTTATCCGGGAAGAGGTCGAGCATCTCTTGCTCGCTCTTCACGTAGTAGCCCTTGCCATCGAACTTGTAGCGGTCCTGCTGGTCCACGGTGGCGTTGGTGCCGATGCAGAGCAGCACGTCGTGGGCCTCGTGTTCGTCCGGGTTCGTGTAGTGGCTGTCGTTCGTGGCGACGACCGGGATTCCGAGTTCGCGCCCGATATCAGCGATGGCCGGGTTGAGGCGGGTGAACTTCTCGTCCCCGTGGTCCTGGACTTCCAGGTAGTAGTGGCCGTCGAACACTTCACGGTAGTACTTCGCGACGGCAATCGCGCCTTCGCGGTCGGATTCCTGGATGCGGCGGTGGAACTCGGCCGAAGGGCAGCCGCTGAGGACGGTGATCCCGGCGCTGTGCTGTTCGAGGAGTTCGCGGTCAATGCGGGGCTTGTAGTAGTAGCCTTCCAGGTTCGCCTTGGTGACCAGCGCGATGAGGTTCTTGTAACCGGTCACGTCCCGGGCGAGCATGATCAGGTGGTAGGGGCTGGCGTCGGCGCGCTCCTTGGCGTGGCGGCTGCCAGGGGCTACGTACGCCTCCACCCCAATGATCGGCTTGATGCCGCGGGCCGTGGCCTCGCGGTAAAAGTCGATCGTCCCATACATCGCGCCGTGGTCTGTCATGGCGATGGAATCCATGCCGAGGCTCTTCACACGATCCATGAGGGGGGCCATTTTGGTCATGCCATCAAGGAGGGAAAACTCGGTATGAGTGTGTAGATGGGTAAACATATGTCCGGGATCGGCATCGTAGCACCGGGCCCGGCGGCGGGGTAGGCAGTTACGTCCGGTACCACGGTTTTCTCCGTATCGGACGGTTGCGGCGAGGACCGCCGCGATTGTGGTGTCCGTTTCCACCACCCCGGAGCGGCGTGAGCACCGCCGGTCAGACGCCAGCTACTGCCCGCTGACCGCCACAGTCCAAAACCCGCCCGGACCATTCCAGACGAGGACCCATTCTTTGAGGGTGTTGCGCCCGATCAGGCAGATCAGAGGCTGGGGTGGCTGAATCGGGATGATCTGGCCGGAGAGATTCGAGCCGACTACCTGCTGCAGTTCAAGATTCCAGCCAACGGTCGGAAAGTGAATGCGGGCCGCGTAAACGTTCTGGACCGACGGCCCGTTCGCCGTGCCCATGGTCACCGAGTTCACCGGTGTGAGTCCGAGGGCAGTCAGGGCTGCCTCATGGATCGCGGTCACCGTGGCCCCGGTATCGATGATGGCCAGTCCGAGCTGCGGGGGCGGGATCGGTTGCCCTGCCTGGGCTAACGTGTCGGCAATGACGGTCGGGACGTGTACCTCAATCGGGAAATACGCGCCGGCGAGGACCAGTCCGTCCGGATGGATCGGAACCGCCCCGGGCCCGGTCGTCATGAAATGGTTGTAGATCGAGATCGCCATCTACGAGCCGAAGATCAGGCCAGCGTTGAGGGCAGGCAAAAGGATGGGAGCATCCTCTGCCGTGATCTGTCGCACCATGAACGGCTCTAGGCCGTGTCGCCGGACTCCCGCCTCAAAAGCCTCGGCAAACGTGGTGAAGACTCCGTCTACGCTGTCGGCCTTGATGAGCACGAATTGGCCCGCGTGGGTCCTGACGAGGTCGGCTCTGATAGCTTCGAAGTGCTGGGACTCAGTCTCAAGTGCCAATGGGAGCCCTCCCGCGCCGTGCTGGGATCTTGCATCTTATCACCACATCCGCCAACGAACGTTCCCAGTACGGGTCGGGGGTTCCAACCCTCCCGCGGTGACCCTCAGAGCGACGGTGGCATCCACCTTTCGTTGGGGAGAGCATGTACTCTCAACGCCGAGTCGTCCCGCGGGGGTCTCGCAGCCTCAATCATCCGCCATCCCGCGCCACACCCGGCAGAACCCGCCGGAACGGCAACTGGCTCGGCGCGCCGAGGATGTGCGTCGTGAACGTGTCGGCATTGTTGTGGGTGATGAAATCGGGCGTCGATGAGAGCACGACTGCTTTCGGGGCGAGGTTGGCGGCGCGGGAGCGATCGACCTTCACGGTGAGAGTGAAGACGGAGGATGCGGACGCCGCGACGGTGCTCCGGTCGCAGCGAAGTTGCCCCGTGGAGCCAACCGGCGGCACCGTGCAGGCCCAGCCCACTGGGGCAACGTGGCTGAGGAAGGTAACGCCCTCCGGCACCGGCATGATGAACTGCACATCGTGCGCGGCGAACGGACCATCGTTTGCCACCGTTATCGTGTAGACGAGCGCCGCGCCCGGAGCCACCGGTTCGGGGGACGCCGCCACACCGACGCTGAGGTCCGCAAGTTCGAGGGCCGTCACCTTCAGGGTCACGTCGTTGCCGTCGCCGCCCTTGTAGCTGAGCTCGAAGACGGTGTGGTCGATGGTGAACGTGGAGGCCTCGGGAAGGTTGCGGAAGGTGCCGCTCACTGGGCCGCCGCTGTTGTTCTTGATGATCGTGAAGACCGTGCCAACCTCGGGGAGGCCGACGAGGTTGATATCGAGCAGGAGCCTTGCGCCGCCGAGGGACGGCACCCCGCCCGTGACAAGCTGTGAGTAACCGCTGCCCGCCGTTGTCCCATCGATCTCGACGGAGAAGGTCGAATCGGCATCGAAGATGGCGCCGCCCACCGTCGTGAGGACGCCGGGGCCGGGTTCCACGAACCCCCCGGTGGATTGGAGCAACGCGGCCGAGCCACCTCCGCCGAGGGCGGTGTTTTCGGCCAGGTCCACGCGGCCGGCCGCGTCACCGTTCAAGATCAGGATGCCGTCCAGTACGTCGACGTCGCCCGCGATGTCCCCATTCAGCACCAGCCTCGCCTCGCCGGTCTTGAAGATGCCGGCGGTGAGGATGTCTCCGTTGATGGTGAGCTGGCCCGCGAGAGTTGCGATGCCGCTGGCGGGGTTCGAGGCGGAGATGTCGCCAGTGATTGTGGTGGTGCCGCTGATAAGCCTGAGCAACTCGTAGGCCGAGCCATCGAGGAGGATGCTTTCGGCGATGGTGAAGGAGCCTTCGATTTCGAGCGCGCCGTCGAGCCCGGCAGCGTCCAGGACGATGGTGTTGCCGGACGTGGAGCCGAGGGCGCTGGCGTGCTTCACGCGCAGGGCGCCGTCTTCCACCCGCACCTGGCCGGTAAACGTGTTCGCGCCGGAGAGGATGAGGCGTCCGCTGCCGGAGACAACGACGCCGCCAGCCCCGGCAACCGGGAGGCCAACGGTCGTGGAGCCGGAGGCGTGCGTGGCAGTCAGCCCATTGGTGAGCGAGACAGCGTTGCCGCCGAGCGTGTAACCGCCGCTGGAGACGGTGATGGAGGCGAAGTTGGTCCCCGCCGGGAAGTCGTTCGTGTTGTTCAGCCGGCTGGCGCCCACGGGGAAGACGAGGCTGTCGCCTGCGACAGGGGCAGTGCCACCCCAGTTGGCCGGCGTCGTCCAGTTGTTGTCGCTCCCTCCGCCGGTCCAGGTGCGCGAGGCTGCGTGGGCGGGCGGGACGAAAGTCTGCTGGAGGATCAGGATGGCCAGCAGCAGCAGGGCGAGGAAGACGCCTCGCCGGGAAACGGTTTGCGCGGTACTCATAACACACCTCCGCCGGGGTCCGCTGGGCCTCGAATCGTACACCGCGGGAGCGCCCAACGGTGTATCCCCTTTCGGGCGCTGATCGCGTACCGTCCGGCCCTCGCGAGCCTCTTGACTGCGGGAGTAGTCTGTACGCTCAGGCGGAGTGTGCCTTCGAGCATCCCGCGGAGGAGAAGCGAACATGACCCTCGGTGGCTACGCAGGGCGAGTTGCCCACGTGGACCTGACAACTGGCAAAGTCGAGTACAAACCGATCCCCGACGAGTGGGCGCGAAAGTACATCGGCGCGCGCGGGCTCGGAGTCCGCTACGTCTACGAAGCCGGACCGCAGGTGGACCCGCTCGGCCCGGAGAACCTTCTCTGCTTCATGAACGGCCCCCTCACGGGCTCTGAAGCAACCATGAGCGGCCGCCTCGCGGTCGTCACCAAGAGCCCGCTTACCGGCACCGTGACCGACAGCCACCAGGGCGGCTGGACCGCGGCCCGCCTGCGCTGGGCGGGGTTCGACGGCATCGTCTTTTCGGGCATTTCGCCGAAACCCGTTTACGCCTATCTCGCGAACAACACGCTCGAACTGCGTGACGCGAGCGACCTCTGGGGCAAGGGCGTCCACGAAACGATCAGCGTCTTCAAGGAGCGCTACGGCGCGGACGACCTGAGCGTGAACGCCATTGGCCCGGCCGGCGAGAACAAAGTCGCCTTCGCGAGCTGGCTGAACGAGAACGACCGCGCGGCGGGCCGCGGCGGGACGGGCTGCGTCGGTGGGGCGAAGATGCTCAAGGCGGTCGTCGTCAAGGCCAGGAGCGCCCAGCCACGCGCGGCCGACCGCGACGCCTGGCGCACAGCGCAGCGCAACGCCCTCGCGAAGATCATGGATGAGTCCACCATCACCTCGCCGCGCAAGGGCGGGCTTTCGGTCTACGGCACAAACATGCTCATGAACGTGGCCAACAGCATCGGCGCCCTCGGCGCCCGCAACAGCCAGGAAACGAACTTTGGCGACGGCGCGGAGAAGCTGAGCGGCGAATACGTCAAGGAGCACTATCTCATCCACGACCCGACCTGCCACGCCTGTCCTGTCGCCTGCAAGAAGGAAGTCGAGATTAAGAGCGGTCCCTTCAAGGTCAAGATGGAATCCGTTGAGTACGAACCAGCATGGTCCCTTGGGGCAAACTGCGGCAACGACGACATCGAGTCCGTCGCCTACATGATCGATATCGCCAACGACCTCGGGTACGACGCGATCGAAATCGGCCAGGCGATATCCGCCATGATGGAAGCTACGCAGCGGGAGTACATCCCCGCCAGCGCGGGCATCCAGTGGGGCGACACCTCCGACATGGTCCAGCTCTGCCGCGACGTGGCCTATCGCCGCGGCCGCGGCGCCGCAATCGCGGATGGGATTGACCCATTCACCAAGAAGCTCGGGCATCCTGAGCTGGCGATGACCGTGAAGGGCCAGGCAACGCCGGCCTACGACCCGCGCGGCCTAAAGGGCATGGGCCTGGGCTACGCCACCTCCAACCGCGGCGCCTGCCACCTCCGTGGCTACAGCCCGGCCAGCGAGCTGGGCGTCATCGGCCTCAAGACCGACCCGCTCGCCTGGGAGGGCAAGGGCAGCCTGCTCAAGCTCCTCCAGGACCTCCACGCCTTCAGCGACAGCCTGGACCTCTGCAAGTTCAGCGCCTTCGCCGAAGGGCCGGAGGAGTACGCCGAGCAGTATCGCGTCATGACTGGCCTCGAAAGTTTCGGCGTCGAAGACGTCCTGAAGACGGGCGAGCGCATCTACAACCTGGAGCGCCGCTACAACAACCTCGCGGGCTTCCGCGAAGGCTCCGACTACCTGCCAGCCCGGTTCACCGAAGAGGCGTCCACCTCCAAGGGCTCCGAAGGTCACGTCTGCGAACTCGACAAGATGCTCGTGGAGTACTACGACCTCCGCGGCTGGAAGGACGGCGTCGTCAGCGAAGAGAAGCTCAAGGCGCTGGAAGTCGTGTAGGGTGTTGAACCACCGAGACACCAAGAGGTAGTCCAGGAATAACTGCAACGGGAGGCCGGAGTCTGAATGGCTCCGGCCTTCTTCGTTTGGCAGTTCGAGGCCGTACCCGTCAGCCGCCGCCGCGCAGGGACCTGCGGATGACGAACGCCGTCGCGCGCCCGGCCTCGGAGCCTTCGATCTCCACGAACAGCACCGGCACGACCGTGTGAGGCCCAAACCGCACGGGCTCGCCGTCCTCGAAGCGCACCACCCAGCCTTCTCCCTCGACCGAACCGTCAGGCTGCTCGCCCCCACCGAACTCGCTGACCAGGTAGCCGCGGATGAGTTTCGCCGGGACGTTGCGCAGTTCGAGCCGCTTCATCCGCCGGCGGCGGGTGGGAAGACATCGAGTTGCGCGTCCACCGGGACCGGCGTCGCGAGCCCCTGGAGGTGGCGCATCTCGCGGCCGTCGACGAACACCTTGATGTAATCGCTCAGGCTCCCGTCCGCCTCCCAGAGCAACGGCGAGAGCGCGGGGAAGCGCCCTTCGGCCGCGCGAAGGACATCCTTCACCGTGACCTCTCCCGGCAGGTCGAAAACGACCCGCTTCGTGCCAACGATCTGGCGGAG
>PNKC01000057.1 GCA_013822275.1 Anaerolinea sp.
ATCTGGGAAGAGACCGGGATCGTGCCCGACTTCGCCGCGCCATCGCGCTCGGACCTCTTTACGGAGTTCAACGACCCGGCTCTGGTGCGCGCCATCCGGGTGCTCGGTGCGAAGTAGTGCCCGTGGCTGCGGTCAGCCGATGACCCCGTTTGTCGCCAGCTCGCTCAAGGCGTCGCCATCAATCCCGAACTCCGCGAGTAACTCGAACGTGTGTTGTCCGGCGTCCGGCGCCGGACCCCTCGCGCCGGTCTCGCTGCCGTAGATCTTGAAGGGAGTGTCCAGGGTCTCGAACTTCCCAAACTCCGGGTGGTCGATTTCGGCGATCCAGCCCATCTCGCGGACCTGGGGGTTGGCGATCACCTCCTGGGTTGTCGCCACGGGTGCCCAGATGAGCCCGTGTTCGTCCAGCTTCTTCATCCAGCGTGCCTTCGGCTGAGCTGCGAACAGTGGCTCAATCATCGCAGTTAGCATCGCGGTGTGCTGGCGGATTCCGGGCAGGCTGTTCCAGCGGGGGTCGTCCGCCCACTCCGGCCGCTCGACCATGGCGCAGAACCGGCCCCAGTAGGCGGGGAAGGGCAGCGGCATCACCAGCAGAATCCAATCGCCATCGGAGCATTGATATGTGTTCCAGATCGGGTTGGTGGGCGCCTTCCGGCTGATGCGCGGTGCGTTGCTCCTGGCCGCCAGCGCCGCCGAGAAGTCACCCGCAATCGTCCACATCCCGGATGCCTGGAGCGTCGTCTCGACGTGCTGGCCCTGGCCCGTGCTGTCGCGCAGCCGGAGGGCCGCAAGGGTGGCGGCGAGGATGTTGAGGGCAGTGCTGTGGTCTCCCTGGCCGCCCCGGCAGAGTGGTGGCGGGGCGTCGGGCTCCGCCAACAGCCCCATAACACCGCTTGCCGCCCAGAACGCGGCGAAGTCGAACCCTGCGCGGTTCGCGTCCGGCCCCCGCGTACCGTAGCCGCTGAAGGAGACGTAGACGCCATCCGGCTTCACCGCGGCGACATCCTCGTAGGTCAACCCGTATTTCACGCGCCGCTCCTGGATCAGGTTCGTGACGAAGATGTCCGCGCTTGCCGCCATCTTTCGCACCAGGTCCGGCCCGCCGGGCCTGTCGAGGGAGACGGTGACCGACCGCTTGCCCCGGTTATCGGTCTGGAACCCGTAGTTCGTCGGGAAGTCGTAGTCGTAGCCCATGGAGCGGAGCTGGAACTGGCGGAAGACGTCGCCTCCCGGCGGTTCGACTTTGATCACGTCGGCGCCGAGGTCGGCCATCAATGCCGTTGCGGCGGGGGCGGCGAGCCAGTTCGCGACTTCGAGTACGCGGATGCCATCGAGTGGTGCGGCCATGTAAGGGGTCCTCCGGGCGTTGGTGAAGCCCGGATTGTAGCGCCCCGGCGGTGCTGGTTCCGTCTTCGCCCCGAGCGGCCCACTTGATCCAGTCCTCGTTTGGCCGGGCGGTGCCCGGGCCGTATCCTCGACGCACACACCCATCGAGGCGGGGGGCGGCGGGCCGTCCCGGACGCCATGGAGCCAACCCCTATGTCGAAACCAACCCCCGACGAAGGGGTGCAGCACCTCTTGCGCCAGATCGAAGTGCGCCCAACGGACTACGACCGGTTCCGCGGCGAGGTAGACCAGCAGGAGGGCCGCCTCTTCGGCGGTCTCGTCCTCGCCCAGTCCGTGATGGCGGCCGGCCACACCACGGACCGGGGCAGTATCCACTCTCTCCACGCTTACTTCCTCCGCGCGGGAAAGCCCGTCGAGCCGATTGATTACATGGTGGAACGCATCCGGGAGGGCCGGAACTTCCTCACGCGGCGCGTCACGGCGATCCAGGGTGGCCATACGATCTTCGAGTCGTCCATCAGCTTCACGATGCCGGAGGACGGCATCTCTCACCAGGTAACGATGCCCGAGGCGCCCTCGCCTGAAGGGCAGAAGTCGTGGTGGGAAACGCTCGGAATGCCGCTCTCAGGTGAGCGCCAACGCCGCCGCCGCTTCAACAACCCGATCGATATCCGCGCCGGCTCAGCGACGGCTTATCCCAAGGGCCCGGACGGCCTGCCCCGCCGGATGGTCTGAGCGAAGCCCGCCGGGTCGCTGCCCGAAGACCCGCTGATCCATGCCGCGACGATGGCCTACGCCAGCGACAGCGGTATGGTCGCGACGGTTGCCCACGCATACGGCTCGTGGATGCCCGGTGGGGCGACCGCGAGCCTGGACCATGCGATCTGGTGGCACCGCCCGCCGCGGTTCGATGACTGGCTGCTCTACGTCACGGACAGCCCGGCCGCCCACAGCGCTCGCGCCCTCACCTGGGGCCACATGTACCGGCCGGATGGGACGCTCGTGGCCAGCGTGGCCCAGGAGGGCCTGTTCCGGAGGGGCGAACCCCCTCAGAGCTCCTGACGGGGCACGAGCGGGCTCAGTCGCCCTGTTCGCTCGACTGGACGGACGTCACGTACGCAAGGAGCCGGGGTACCCGGCTTGTGGCCACATCCCACACTTCGGCGACCGATACCCGGTGATAGGCATGCGTGATGATGTCGCGCAACCCCGCGATTCGGCTCCACTCCGCCTCGGCATGTTGGGTCCGGAACTCCGGGCTGAGCCGCTTCACCGCCTCGCCAATGATCATCAGCCGATGAAGGACGACGTCCTGCGCGTCTTGATCCCGCGCGAACTGCTCCGAGTTGAGCCGCCCAACCACGCGCGCGATTCGCTCGCACGAGTCGATGATGTCTCGCAGGTAGGCGTCGTCACGCCGCAAAGAGCAACCGCGCCGTCTGCAATATCTCTCGCTGCCAGAACGGGTTGCGGCTTTCCTCGATCGCCGCGCGGTTCGCCAGATCGACAGGGCGGCCCACGAGCCCGCTAAGTTCCGCTTCCATCTCCGGGTAGTCGAGCAAAGAGTGCCGGCTGTTCGGCCGGAACGTCACAAGGAAGTCGATGTCGCTCTCTGGCCCGAAGTCATCTCGAAGCACCGACCCGAAGACGGCCAGCTCGGCCACGCCCCACTTCTCGCAGAATGCCCGCAGCGCGGCTTCGTCGATCTCGAGGTTCGGAATCTCGGCAAGCATGTCGACAGTGTAGCCCAATGGCGCCGCCGGATCGCTCAATCATTATCCTGACGGGGCACCATCGGCTCGATGTAGCCCAGCAACTGAGGGACGCTTTCACTCGCAATGCCCCAGACCTGAGCGGCATCGACCCGATCATATCGGTGGACAAGCACGTCACGTAACCCGGCGATGGCCGCCCACCGGATGTCCGGGTGTGTCTCGCGGAACTGCGGCGAAAGCCGTTTGACGGATTCGCCGAGGATGATCAGTTCGTACTCGAAAAGAGCCCGCACCCGCCAGCTTGTCACCAGCAGTCCGGGCTCGAACTCCGCGACTAACTGAGCGATGTGCTCGCATCGCAAGTGGATGTCGAGCAGTGATTGAGCATCGTCAAGCGGCGGTGGCATAGACGCGCCGGGCAGACTCCAGAATATGACGGCGACGGATCCAGTTCTGGTCTCGTTCGATCTCGCTCCGCTGGGCGAGGTCCACGCGTCGCCCGATCAGATCTGACAGTTCTTGCCGCATGTCCAGCCAGTCGAAATATGAGGGCGACCGGCCTCGATAGGTCACGAGGAAATCAACATCGCTCTCCGGCCCGAAGTCATCTCGGAGCACCGACCCGAAGACGGCCAGTTCGGCGACGCCCCACTTCTCGCAGAACGCCCGCAACGCGGCTTCGTCGATGTCGAGGTTCGGTATCTCGGCGAGCATGGTCATAGTGTAGCCGAATCGCGGCGCCGGATCGCTCAATCATTGTCCTGACGGGGCACCATTGGCTCGATGTAAGCCAGCAACCGCGGGATGTCGTCAACGCACGTGAGCCAGACTCGGTGAATGGTGACTCGATGATAGCGATGAATCAGGAAATCTCGCATACCGGCGATCTCGGACCACTCGACCGCCGAGTGAGCGGCCCGGAATTCGCTAGAGAGCCGCTTCGCCGCTTCGCCAAGCACGAGCAAGGAGTACTGGACTGCGTCCTGGAGCGTTTCGTCCGCAAAGAAACTCGCCTCGGCCTGGCCTTCAGTGAGTTGGAGGATGCGCCGCGCGCGTGCTGCGATGTCCGCGAGCGCCCGCTCGTCAGGCGACACGCAGCAGCCGCGCGTTGCCAAGAATCTCGCGGCGTACGCGGGGATCCGGGTTCTCCTCAACGGCGGCCCGCTCAACAAGGTCAACCTCTCGCCCCAGCATCTCAGCCAGGGCGCGCTCCATCCGCACAAGGTCGGTGACGGTCCAGCGCTCGCCGGGCCTGAACGTTACCAGGAAGTCGACGTCGCTCTCGGGCGTGAAGTCATCGCGTAGCACCGACCCGAACACCGCCAGTTCAGCCACGCCCCATTCCTCGCAGAACGCCCGCAGCGCATCTTCATCGATCTCCAGGTTAGGTATCCCGGGCAGCATGTTTACAGTGTAGCCGATCGAGGTGAGTGCCTCAGCTCTTGCTGGCACCAATCAAACGCGGCTCGCGAGGTACTCAAGCGTCCGCTGCGTGCTCCCCGGGCCGGTCGAGATGAGCTGCGCCAGGAAGCCGGTGGTGCCAGCCTCCTCCAGCCGCTTCAACCCGGCGTCGAGCGCCTCTTCATTGCCGACGAGCGCCACGTCGGCCGGGCTGTTTACCCCTTCGCGGTCGAGCATCGCCCGGTACGAAGGGAGGCTGTTGTACCAGGCGGCCGTCTGGGCGAGTTGCGCGCGAGCAGACTCGGCATCGTCAGTCAGGGCTATCGGCAACCCCACAAGAATGCGTGGTGCCGGCCTTCCTGCCTCGGCCGCTGCCGCGCTAATCGTGGGTACGACGTGGCTTTCGAGCGCCTTTGGCCCTACCCACGAAGTGATCGTCCCATCGGCGAAGGTCCCCGCCAGTTTCAGCATCGCCGGGCCGAGCGCGGCGACCACCAGAGGCACTGGCGGCGCCCCGGCAGTCAGTGCCGTCGCCACGCGATAAAGCTCGCCATGGAAATCAACGGACTCACCGCGCAGGAGCGGGGCGAGAACGGAGAGATACTCGCGCATGTGCCTGGCGGGGTGTCCGTAGGGCAGGCCGAGTGCGTCCTCCATCATCACCTGGTGCGAAAGCCCGATGCCGAGTGTGAACCGCCCGCCCGCCGCGGACTGGGCCGTCAACGCTTGCTGCGCCATGACCACCGGATGGCGCGGAAACGTTGGCACGACGGCGGTGCCGATTTCGACCCGGCTCGTCTGGTTCGCCACCACGGCAAGGGCGGTGATGGCGTCGAAGCCGAACGCGTTTGGCATCCAGACCCCGTGGAAACCCAGCGCTTCCAGCTCCTGCGCCCGCGTTACCAGTCCAGGCACGGTCGATTCCGCGCGCGCCCCAAGGCCAACGGTAATGGAAATTCTCACCCAATCGTCTCCAGCCCGGCTTGGGCATCATCAAACTGTACCTCACGCGCGCGCCCACACACTTCCCGCCCAACACGGTAGAATCCTCGCCATCACCAGTTAGAGGCAGGCTAACAATGGGGGCGCGGCCCGCTGGCCGTACCGGAGAGCCTGCCCGGAAGGGCATTCCCGTGTCTGTCGTACCAACCACAGTCTCAATCCGCAACGGCCTGTTCGAAACGCCGGTCTACCGCAAGGGCTCCGGGGCGCCGCTGCTCTGGCTGCACGCCGCCGGTGGCCTCAACAAGGGCTGGACTCCCGAACTCGAAGCGCTTTCCCAGCAGTACGACGTGATCGCCCCCGTCCATCCCGGTTGGGACGACACCGCCGGCCTGGAGCACATCGACGACATCCACGACATGGTCGTGTACTACCAGGACTTTCTCGACGCGCTTGGCCTTGCATCGGTTTTCGTCGCGGGCCACTCCATCGGGGCAATGTTCGCGGCCGAACTCGCCGCCGCCCGGCCGGACATGGTGAAGAAGCTCGTCCTCACCTGCCCCGTCGGCCTGTGGATGGACGAGACGCCCGTGACAGACATGTTCACGAAGCTCCCGAATGAGCTCCCGGGCGTCATCTTCGGCGACCTCTCGAACCCCATCATCCCGCAGCTCTTCACCCGGCCCACGGACCCGGACGAACTGGCGGATGCGATGTACCTCCAACTGGCGAACTTTTCGGCCACCGGCAAGTTCATCTGGCCAATCCCGGACAAGGGCCTGAAGAAGCGCCTGCACCGCGTGAAGTCGCCGACCCTCATCCTCTGGGGCGAACAGGACAACCTCACCCCGTTCGCCTACGCGGCCCTGTTCCAGTCCAAGATCAAGAACTCGCGCGTTGTCTCGTTCAAGGGCCCCGGCCACATGCTGCCGCTCGAAAACACGCCCGCCTGGGCGAAAGAGGTTGCGGACTTCCTGGGTTAGAAAGCCCGCCCTTCCCGTCACTGCAACTCGACCACCCGGTCCGCGAACCGATCGATGAAGTACCGATCGTGCGTGATCACCAGCGCTGCGCCGTCGAAGGAATCGAAGGCCGTCTCGAACGCCTCGCGCGATGGCAGGTCAAGGTGGTTCGTTGGCTCGTCGAGTAGCAGCAACGCCGAACCAGCCGCCACCAGCCGTGCCAGGTCCAGCCGGCGTCGCTCGCCATAGCTTAACCTCGCCACCGGAGTCTGTAGCTGGTCGTGCCCCATCACGAAACGGTGCAAGAAGTTGTATGCATCCCCCTCGGACATGGCTGATACCAGCCGCAGCACTTCCACCGGCGTGAGAGAACTGTCCGTCGTGGAGACCATCGGGTCATCTTGCTGGGCCAAGTATCCGATCTTCACCGAGGGGTTCAATGTAATGCGCCCTGCGATTGCCTCATGTTCGCCGAGTATCGCCCGGAACAACGTCGTCTTCCCGCAGCCGTTTGGCCCCAGGATGACCACGCGCTCACCCCGATCGACGTGGAACGACAGCCCCCGCTGTAACGTCCGGCCTGCAACCGCCAGGCCGACACCTTCTACCGTGAGTGAACGGGAAGCGCCCGAGCCGGCCGCCTGGAAGCTGCCATAGAACCCCTGCGGCGCCTTCTCCGGGCGCTCCACATGCGCTTTGCCCTCGTGTTGCCGCTCCAGCCGCGCTTTCAACGTCACGGCACGCCGGGCCGACTTCGCCGCTCTCTTTCGGAAGTAGAAGTGAATGGTCTTGTTCTCGATATTTCGCGACCGGGACTCGATGGCTGAGATAGCCCGCTTCAGGCGGCGCTCGTCCCGCTGTTGCAGTTCATAGCGCCGCCAGAGTTCCTCCTCCCGGCGGGCCTTCTCGCCGGCGTAGGCCGAATAATCTCCGGTGAACGTCTCGGTGGTGCCGGCTCGCGGATCAATCTCAACGATGCTCGTTGCGCAGGCGTCCAGGAGCGCCCGGTCGTGGGAGACCACCACCGCCGCGCCCTGGAACTCGCGCAAGTGCCGCTCGAGCCATGTGATCCCGGCCAGGTCCAGGTGGTTCGTCGGCTCGTCCAGCAGCAGGACGGATGGAGCTGACGCCACCGCTTCCAAGAGCGCCAGCTTCGTCAGTTCGCCACCCGAAAGCTCGCTCGCTGGTGTGGACGGGCCGACTTCCCGCAGGCCGAAAGTGCGCCAGAGCGGAGCGACGTCGATCGAGTGACTGGCGGTCTGCAGTGTCTGGAGGGCACGGTCGTATTCGGCTTCCAGTTCTGGCGAGGCTTCGTTCGCCATCCGCTCCGCCAGTTCGTGCAGGCGGACACCGGTGTCGCGCCCCACGAAGACCGACGGAAACAATTCGGAGACAGGCCTGGCGCCGCCGCCGCCCAGGCCTTGCGGCAGATACGCCACGCGATTACCGGGCTGAAACTGCACGGTTCCAGCATCTGGCGGCAAGGCGCCAGCCAAGATGCGCAGCAAGGTCGACTTGCCGCAGCCGTTCGGCCCAACGATCCCGATAACATCTCGCCGGTTGGCCACGAAGGACGCGCCCCGCAGGATCGGTCGCCCGCCAAGCTCTTTGTGGATAGCGTTCACCCTGAACATGAGACCAAATCCGTCCTGGACTCCCGCGTGCGGCGAGGAGTGAGAGGGGACGAAGCCGGGGAGGCTGGTGTGTGCGGGAGACCGTGAACTCACGCCAGCGCTGTCCGCCGCCGTATGCCACGCGGCACGGCTCGAACCATCGCGCTTCGCCCCGGGTTAGTTCCTCAACGGAGACCTCACAACAAGCCGTCCGGATCCTACCAGAGCGCCGCTGCCCGCGTCCTCGTTCGTAGGTCGCAGCAATTGGCCCGCGCCGCCTTCGAGTAAGGGACAGAAGCCCGGAACGGTGGGGATGGCAGCTCTCTGCCCTCTACCGGTCTACCTGAAGGGCGTACGAGCCGCCCGCCAGTTTGCTTACGGTCACCTGCGTTGCGTCACCAAGGTTCGGCACCCGCAGTGAGTAATGCTCGTGGGGTTTCTCCGGCCCGCGGCAGGTGCATGGTTCGGCGTCGATTCTTGCGGGCTCGGTTCGCCCATCACGCTCCAGCGAGAACTCCTGGCCGACCGGAGGAAAGAACCCCAGCCAGTCCTTCAGGACCATGACGTAGCCGTCGCGCCGTTCCTCGCTGCTCAACCGCCGCACGTACGGCCCCTGACTAACCCGCCGCGACACCAATCTTCACCACCTCGATCGGATCGCCGGCCCGAATCGTTCCCGGCACCAGCACCCTGGCGTACGTCCGGCTCCAGCCGGGGTGGACCTTCTGGCTCATCCGGTTGAAGTCTCGATCGCTGAAGTTGTGCTCGATGGTGGAACATGGTGCTGTGTAGGAGGTGACCTCAATCAGACACTCGTCGCCCAGCCGGAACTGCATCCCTGGTGTGACCTCGTCCCAATCGATGCCCCGTGTCGTCACGTTTTCGCCAGTAGTCCCGGGCGCCACGTGGTGCCCTTCGGCCGCGAGGGCTTCGATCCGTTCGATGGCAAACAGGCAGACGGCGCGGGTGGGCCCGCCGTGATGCTGCTTGTCGTCGTGGTCGTCGCCAGCCAGGCCGAGTTCAGCCACGCAGGCCTGGGCCACCGGTAACTTCGGCACTCCGTCGCCGGATACGCTGAGTTGGACAATCGAGCCGCGTGCAGTCATGCGTCCCTCCAGGTGAGTGGGATCAGCGTAGCAGGTCGCTACTCGACCGCGCCGAACCAGTGGTCGATGGGTTTCGCCGCGTTGCTGGCGAAGGGCAGTCCCACTCGCCGCCCGGTGCGCGCCGATTCGTAGGCGGCGCAGATGAATTCCAGCACGCGCCGGCCGTCTTCACCGCTCGATTTCAGCGCTTCGCGACCCTTGATGACGTCTACGAAGTGCTGCAGTTCCTGTGGAAAGCCGAACTGCCAGGCTTCCTCGTACATCGGATAGTGCCAGCCGCTCCGGGTCGTTGGGTCGAGGGCGGTCTCTTCGCCGGGCGCCCGGTACATCGAGATGGCGGGCCCGCGCTCGAGGTTTGCGGTCAGCCGCCCCTGTGGTCCGTAGACTTCCAGGTAGTCGTTCCCGCCAGGCATCGCCCACGAGTTCTCCGCGATGCCGAGCGCGCCGTCCGCGAAGTGCAGCAGGACGGTCGCGTGGTCCTCGCCCCGGCCCTTCTCGGCGTGGGCATAGCGTCCCATCGTGGCGGTTACCGCCTCGGGCCACGCGCCGATCGTCCAGCAGATGCTGTGAATGCTGTGACAGCCCATGTCCAGGAGCACGCCGCCGCCCGCGCGGTCGACGTCCCAGAACCAGGGCGAATACGGCCCCCCGTGGCACTGCGCCTGCTTGACGAGGAATGGCTTGCCGATGCTCCCGGTGCCAGCGAGGTGCTTCACGCGCTGGTACATCGGCACGAATACCAGGTTCTCGGCATACATCAGCACCGTCCCGGCCCTGGCGCACGCTGCCACCATCTCGTTCGCTTCCCTGAGGCTGAGCGTGAGGGGCTTTTCGCACATAACGTGGACGCCGAGTTCCGCGGCCGCGAGGGTAATCGCGTGGTGCGTGTCGTTCGGCGTGGCGACCAGCAGCCCATCGAGCTCAACCTGCGCCAGCATCTCCCGCCAGTCCGCGTAATGCGCGACGATCTCATGCCGGGCCGCGAAGTCCGCCGCCGTGTTCGGCGAAGCCACCGCGACCACCTCGGCCTCGGCCACCTGCCGCAGCGAATGGAGATAGAGGTTGCCGATGAACTGGGTGCCGACCAGTCCCAGGCGAAGTTTCGTCAAGGCGGTGTCCTGTCCGTGAACATCGCCGGAGTATAGCTGGATCGGTCGTCCGGCTGCCCGCAATCAGGGCAGGGGTGTGATGGTTCTTCCCTCCCCCGGCGCCCCGGCGCACTATCATCACAGCCAACAGCCAACAGCCAACAGCCAACAGCCAACAGCCAACAGCCAACAGCCAACAGCCAACAGCCAACAGCCCTACGGGTGAAGGATCTCTCGCAACGCCCCGCACACCTCGTCGACTTGCTCGTCGGTCATATCCGGGAACAGCGGCAGGCTGATCGCGCCATCGAAGATCCGCTCGGCTACGGGGAAATCGCCACGCTTCCAACGGCCCGTCTTCTCGTATGCCGTGAAGTAATGAAGCGGGATGAAGTGTACCGAGGTCTGGATCCCCCGGTCGGCGAGTTGCTCAATCACCTGGTCGCGATGCACCGGCGACTGTCCGTTCTTCACCCGCACGACGAACAGGTGCCAGGCCCGGTGGTTCGCTTCGTCGAAGCCCGGCAGGGTCAGGTGCTCTTCGTCGCGCAGGTTCGCGAAGTAGCGCTGCACCACGTGTGCCCGCTGCTCGTTGAAGTGGTCCAACCGCGCAAGCTGCTTTCGCCCCAGGGCCGCCGCGAGGTCCGTGAGGTTGTCCTTGAACCCGAATTCCGCGATGTCGTACTTCCAGGTCCCGCCCGCCGCGTAGCGGTTCCAGCCGTCGCGCGTAATCCCGTGCAGCGTGAGCACGCGCACGCGGTCGCTCAGCGCTTCGTCGTTGGTCGCGAGAGCGCCACCTTCGCCCGTCGTCATGTTCTTGGTCGCATAGAAGCTGAACGCGGTCGCGTCGGCGATGCTCCCCACGGGGCGGTCGCGGTAGTTGCTCCCCACCGAATGGGCGGCGTCCGAAAGCACCTTCAGCCGGTGACGCCGGGCAATGTCCATGATCGCGTCCATCTGGCAGGGCTCGCCCGCGAAGTCGACCGGGATGATGACCTTCGTGCGCGGCGTAATCGCGCGCTCGATCAGCTCCGGGTCGATGTTCGCGTCCGAATCCCGGACGTCCACCAGCACCGGCGTCGCGCCCGTGTGGATGACGACCGTCGCGGTCGCGGCGAAGGTGTATGGCGTGGTGATCACCTCGTCCCCGGGGCCGATGTCCCACGCTCGCAGGGCCAGGTGCATCGCCGCTGTGCAGGAGTTCACCGCGTTGACGAAGCCGGCGCCGCAATACGCCGCCAGTTCGCGCTCGAGTTCCTTAACGTTCGGCCCGCTCGTCAGCCAGCCGCTGCGCAGGCTTTCCGTCACCGCCTCCACATCCGCGGCGTCGATCGACGGCTTGAAGAAGGGGATGCGAATCTCAGGCATGGCGGTTAGCTTCGGGCTTTTGCCCGCTAGTTTCTAGCTTGTGTTTCGATAGGCCGTGGCCTGGGATACAGTGCTGCGAATCTGAGAAGGGCGACCAGCGATGGACGAAGTTGATGCGAAATGGCTCAGGCGCACTTTCGAACTGGCGGAGGAGGCGCTTCTTGGCGGTGACTATTCGTACGGTGCCCTGATGGTGGACAGCGCCGGAGGATTGCTGATGGAAGCGCGCCAAACCCGCGTAACCACCGGCGACTGCACCGGACACGCGGAAATGAACGGCGTACGCGAGTCATCGCGCCGGTGGGCGCGGGACTTTCTTGCGAATTGCACGCTCTATTCGAGCACGGAGCCATGCCCAATGTGCGCCGGGGCATTCGCCTGGAGCGGAATCGGCCGCCTTGTGTTCGGCGCGTCGCAAGAGCGTTGCTACCGGGAGTTCCCGGACGCCAGTCCGCCGCGGTTCATCAGGCCCGTGCAGTGCCGTGCCCTGCTCGAAAACGTCCAGCCACCCGTGGTTGTTGAAGGCCCGCTGCTCGAAGATGAAGCACTCCTGCCTCACCGGCACTGGTGGGACCTGCAACAGTAATCGGCGCAGGCCGGACTTCGCCGACGCAAGCGCGGCCCGTGCCCGATCGCGTATCGTACCGGCCATGGACCATGACCCCTGGCGCGAAACGGACGGGGTCTACGATGACTCCGGGATGGCCTGGTCCCTTCGGTCGGTGGGGCCCCACCTTCACCCCGGGAGCGAAGAAGCCACCGTGGCGCTTGCCGCCCGCGCGGCTCAGTACGGGCTCAAGAGCGGTGGCCGCATCCTGGAGAT
This sequence comes from Anaerolinea sp., assembly GCA_013822275.1. Lineage (GTDB taxonomy): Bacteria > Chloroflexota > Dehalococcoidia > Tepidiformales > Tepidiformaceae > PNKC01. The sequence continues at coordinate 12,366 of PNKC01000057.1, forward strand.
AGCATCCGCGCTCGGTGCGCCCGCCCGGTTCGTGGCCCGCCGCTTCAGTTCAACCGTCATCTGCGTGGACCGCGACCCGCGCATGCACCGCGCCCTTCAGGCCGCGGCCGCCGTCGAAGAACTGTCGTTGAGGTGTCTGTCCGTGCGCGCGCTGACCGAGCATCTTCCTCTGCGTGACGGCTGCATGGACGGCGCCTGGAGCCAGGACGCCATGTGCCACATGGACAAGCCGGCGGTCGTCCAGGAATGCGCGCGCGTGCTGCGCCCGGGCGCCGTTTTCGCCTTCAGCGACTGGATCGCGCGCACGGAGCTAAGCACGGCCGAGCTGGCCATGCTTGCCGACCTCTGGTCCTTCCCCTCGTTGCTCACCATCTCCGAGTACGTCCTGCTGCTGGATTCAGCCGGTTTCGATGTGCTGGTGGCCGAGGACCGGACCACCGCCTCCAGCTCTGGTGCAGCGGTCGCCCCGCCTGACCAGGCCGCGTGGGAGGCCTCATTCACCGCGCGATTCGGGGACGAGGCCGTCGAACGCAACCGTCTGCGCACAGACGCCTGGCGCGGCCTCGTCGTGGCGGGCCGGGGTGGCTTCGGCATGTTCATCGCCCGTCGCCGTGGCTGATCGCCCCGGCCAGGGCTGCTTTAGAACCGCGAGAAGTCGGCGTCGCGCTTCTCCCGGAAGGCCGCCACGCCCTCCCCAAACTCAGCGCTGCTCAGGGCCACCCGCTGGTTCGTCCATTCGTATTCCAGTTGATCTTCGATAGTCGCGGACACGGAATGCACAAGTGCCTTCCGCGTGAGCGCCAGCGCCGTGGGAGGCTGTTTTGCCAGGTCACGGGCGAGCCCCATCGCCGCATCCATCAACTGCTCGGGCGGCACGACCTTCGATACGATCCCCAGGGAGAGCGCCTCGTCCGCCAGCACCATCCGGCCCGTGAAGAACATCTCCGCGGCCCTCTCCGGCCCAATCAACCGCGGCAGGAACCAGGAGAGCCCACAGTCCGGCGCCAGTGCTCTCCTGATGAAGACCGTCGAGAACCTGGCGTTTTCGCTCGCGATCCGGATGTCCATCGCGCTGCAAAACCCGAACCCGCCGCCAACCGTAACGCCGTTTACAGCCGCGATCGCCGGCTTGTTGGAGTGGTAGATGCTCAAGACCGTCCGCCCGAACTCGCCGATGTCGTCCATTTTGGTCGCCCGCGAATTCGGATTGGGTGCCGCGGGGCCGTCTCCAGCGAGGTCTGCCCCGGCACACCACGCTCGCCCTTCGCCGGTCACGACGAACGCCCGGACCCGGTCATCATCCCGGCCGCTGTCGAACGCCTCCTTCAGCTCAGCGAGCAGGTTCCCGCCGATCGCGTTCAACCGCTCCGGCCGGTTGAACCGCACCAAACGGACCCCATCAACTGTCTCAACAATGCAATCTGGCACGCGCGAACACCCCATCCCCAAGGTTCCGTCATTCTGCCCGGCCCCGCGCCCCCTGTCAGCAATTCACGATTCACGATTGCCGATTTACCATGCGGAGCCCTATCGGGTCTCTCAACGCATCTCGGTGTCTCGGTGGTTCAAACTGGCGGCTAGAAGCCGGAAGCCGGAAGCTAGCAGCCATGACGGAAAGAAAGGCCTACGCCGCGGCCGGCGTGGATATCGCAGCACGCAGCAAGTTCGCGGCAAGCCTCCCGGGCATCCTCGCGCAGGCGCGGCGGCCCGAAGTGCTCAGCGACGCCGGGCCCTTCAGCGGCCTCTTCCGCATGGGCGGCAAGTACACGGACCCCGTCCTTTCCGCCAGCGCGGACGGCATCGGGACGAAGGTGAAGCTGCTCGCCGCGGCCAACCGCCTTGACCTCTGCGGGCCAGATATCCTGGGCCACAGCGTCAACGACATCATGGCCTGCGGCGCAGAGCCAATCTTCTTTCTCGACTACATCGCCGGAAACGGGCTCACGACAGAGCAGAAGCAAACCATCGTGGAAGGCGTCGCCCGCGCCTGCGCCGAACAGAACTGCGCCCTCCTCGGCGGCGAAACGGCCGACATGCCGGATGTCTACGCCGTCGGCGATTTCGACCTCGCGGGCTTCATCGTCGGCGTCGTCGAACGGGAGAAGATCATCGATGGCTCGAAAGTTGCCGAGGGCGACGTCCTCATCGGCATCCCGAGCAGCGGGCTGCACACCAACGGCTTTGTGCTCGCCCGCAAAGTGCTCAACATCTGCGACGGCGAGCCGCTGGATGAAACGCTTCGCCGCCTGGACGAGCGGCCGTCCGTCCTCGCGGGCCGTTCCGTCGGCGAATGCCTGCTCGAAACCCACCGGCCCTACTACCAGATGGTCGCGCCGGTACTGGACCGCGTCCACGGCATCGCCCACATCACCGGCGGTGGTTACGTGGAGAACGTCCCGCGCATCTTGCCGAAACACCTGACGGCCGTCTTCGACACGAAGTCTTGGCCGGTGCTCCCGATCTTCACGCTCATCCAGCAGCGCGGCGAAATCTCCTCGGAGGAGATGTACGAGGTCTTCAACATGGGCATCGGCCTCACGTTGATGGTCTCGCCTGAAGACGCCGAGAGTGTCCTTGCAGCCATCCCCGAAGCGCTTCGGATCGGTGAAATCCGATCTGACACCGGCCGCCGAGTGGAGTTGCGCGGCCTGTAGTTCAAACACCGCCCCGGCCGGCGAGTGCGCTGGAACCCATGGCCCGCTTCTCCCGCCGTCACTTCTGACAGGGCCGGTGCCATTCCCCGCATAGCCGGCTTCCCGGAGACGGTGTTTGATAACGAACGGTGCCACTCATGCGAAGGCTTGCCACGCTCTCCATCCTCTTGCTTCCCTTGCTCGCCGTGAGCTGTAGCCAGGAGAGCAGCGCAACCCCAGCGACCCAGCCGCAGACCATCACCGTCGTGCCAGCCCTCGCGAGCGACGGCAACACGACGCCGTCCGCGGGAGTCTCCCTCTCGCGCCAGGGCTGCGAAGTGAAACCAACGCCCCCCGGCGATAGCGGCTCGCTGAAAGACCGGCAGGGCCCGTACTACCACCAGGTCGTCCTCGCCCGCAGCACCGACGGCGTGACCGTAACCGGCGACAAGCAGGTCCTCGAACACGCATCCGTGCCTGACGGCGTCCAACTGGCGGACGGCAGCGTCTACATCTACTACATCAACGGCGCGCGTCACGGCATCGATGTCGCCCTGGTCCAAGGGGACGGCGTCAAGGAGCTTGGCCCCATCTGGCTGGACGGCGTCGAACGCCCGATGGGTGTTGTGGACCCGGACGCCACCCTCCTGCCCGACGGCAAGGTGCGCCTGGTCTACTTCAGCGGCTTCGGTTCGCCCTCTCAGGCATCGCGAACGGCAACGATGTGCCTGGCTGACTCCGAAGACGGCATTCACTTCACCGTCCTCGGCCGGGCAATCGCGTTCAACGAAATCACGACCGACCCTTCCATCGCCCGTCTCGCGGACGGCTCCTGGCTTATGGCCGTCTCCCAGGGACAGAAGACGGTCCTTGCGCGCTCAAGCGACGGCCTCACGTTCGAGCAGTATTCGGCGGTCACCTACGGGGGCGTCCCCGAGATTTCGGCCCTGTCTGATGGCCGCGTCCGCCTCTACGTCTGCGCGCGCGGTATCGAGAGCTACATCTCCACCGACAAGGGGAACACCTGGCAGTTCGAAGCCACCGTGGTCCGCGGGCAGCCTCCGAAACCCTTGCGCTGCGACGCCTCGGTGGTCCCTGGCGCCAACCTGTTCATCTACAAGTGGGCCGATTGATGCATCGCCCCACCCGCAAGCGCCGCCTCGGGTAGACTCCCCGCAACGACGACGCGAGGGGACACCATGGCCAACTACGTACGATTCCGCCGTCCGGACGGCACATCCGGCGCGGGGCTGCTTGAAGGCGACAGCATCGCGGTCGTCAAGGAGCCGTTCTGGGATGCCACCATCCGTACAGGCCAGTCGGTTGCCCTCGCAGAGGTGAAGCTCCTCCCGCCCAGCGAGCCACGGTCGATCGTCTGTGTTGGCCTGAATTACTCCAGTCACCTCAACGGCCGCCCGGTGCCGGACCCGCCGACGCTCTTCTTCAAGCCGCTCTCGAGCATCGCCGGCCCCGGCGACGACATCGTCCTGCCGCAAGGGGCTGGACGCGTCGACCCCGAAGGCGAAATCGTCATCGTCATCGGCCGTCGGGTCAGCAAAGCCACCTCGCGCGAAGCCGCGCTGGACGCGATTTTCGGCTACACCTGTGGCAACGACATCTCCGCCCGCGAATGGCAGCGCGCCGACGGCCAGTGGTGGCGGGCGAAGGGCAGCGATACCTTCGGCATCTTCGGCCCGGATATCGTCACCGGCCTCGAACACGACAAGATCGAGCTCCGCACTCGCGTCAACGGGGCCGAAGCCCAGCACGCCATTTCAAACGAACTCATCCGCGATATCCCCGAGATCGTCCGCCTCGTCAGCGCGGTCATGACGCTGATCCCCGGCGACATCATCTACACCGGCACGCCCGGCGAACCCCAGGCCCTCAAGCCCGGCGACGTCGTCGAAGTCGAAATCACAGGTGGCCAGGTACTGCGAAACCGCGTCCGCTGAGAACAGGATGGCGGCCCGAAGGCCGCCTGAATCGTGAATCGCAAATTGAGAATCGTGAATTCCTAGTCCCAGCGCGTGGGCAGCTGCACCTTCTCCAGGTTCTCGTCGCCCACTTCGTCCAGGATGCGGTCCCAGTCGTCCAGCTCCCACTCGCTCACAAATGTGTATGAGGAGCCCTTCTTCCCGGCCCGCGCAGTGCGGCCAATCCGGTGGATGTACTCCTCCGCGTTCTGCGGCACGTCGTAGTTGATGACGTGGTCAATGTCGGGGATGTCCAGGCCGCGCGCCGCGACGTTCGTCGCCACAAGGAATTCGAGCGCGCCCGAACGAAAGTCGCCCATAACCCGGTCGCGCTGTCCCTGGCGGAGGTCACCATGGATAGCCTGGGCCGGCACGCCGTTCGCCTGCAGCGCCTCTGTCAGGCGGTCTACGCCGATCTTCGTCCGCCGGAAGATCAGCGAGCGGCCGAGGTGATGCTGTTCGTAGAGGTAGCGGAGGGCGAGGATCTTTTCCCGCTCCGGCACCTCGCAGTAGAACTGCTCCACGCCTTCGGCGGTCTTCTGCTCCGGATCAACGGCGATGCGCTTCGCATTCCGCATGTAGCGGTACACGATCCGCCCGATGCTCTCCGGCATGGTCGCGCTGAAGAGCGCCGTCTGCCGGTCCTTCGGCACGGAGCGAAGGATGTACTCGATATCGCGTGCGAAGCCGATGTCCAGCATCTGGTCCGCTTCATCGAGGACGGCGAAGCGGATCGCTTTGAAGTTCACCGTGCCGCGCTTGATGTGGTCGATTACCCGGCCGGGCGTTCCCACAATCACGTGTACGCCCCGCTCCAGCGCCACGAGGTCTGATTGCACGCGTCCGCCGCCTATCAGGCCGAGTGTCCTGAAGCCGTAGAACTGGCCGAGGTGTTCGATGACGTCCTTGACCTGTTTGGCCAGCTCGCGCGTGGGGACGAGGACGACTGCCTGGACGGCGTTCACTTCGGGGTCGATGGCGCAGGCCAGCGGGAGCCCGAAGGCGATTGTCTTGCCGGTCCCCGTCTGTGCCAGCCCAACAACGTCTTCGCCGTCGAACATGATCGGCAGGGTCGCTGTCTGGATTGGCGTCGGCTCAACGTAGCCCAACGCGGCGATGGCTCGCAGCCCTGTCTCATCAACGCCGAGGTCGCGGAACGCCTCGGAGATCGGCGCGGCGGCCTCCGGGACGTAGGTGGTTGAGAGGGTCTGAGGCTCGCCCGCCGCGTGCCCATGGCCGCGGGAGCGGCTCCTGCGCCGGCGCGCCGGCACTGCTTCGTGCGGGAGGGGGGAG
>PNKC01000058.1 GCA_013822275.1 Anaerolinea sp.
AGCGCGGGTTCGGCGTAGCCGTGAACGTCGGTGGCCGGAAGATGGATGGGACCGTTGGTGTTGGTGAGGCGCCCCGGTTTCCACCCGGACCGGGAAGGCCCCCTGGCCCGGGGCTGCCGCCCGGCCCAGGCGCGCCCTTCTTCAGGTTGATCGTGACCGACGTTGAGAGGCCGACCACGTCGTCCGTCGTCAGGCGGACGGTATAGACGCCGTCGGCAAGCCCAGCAATCGCGATCGTGCCCAGGACGCCGTCGATGTTCGCCTTGCCTTCGCCGATGAGCTTCCACTCGGAGGGGTTTGCGCCGGGGCCCATCTCCAGTTTCCAGCCCTTGATGTTCGGCACGTTGACGGCGCCCACGACCTGCGTGTCGGCGCCAATGGTCTTGCCATTCGAGAGGCTCTTGATTTCAACGGCCACGGAGCCGGTGCTCTTTTCGGTCGGGGCGATCGGGATCTTCTTTTCCTTTGCCAGTTCGATGGCGAGGTCCGCCTTGAAACCGGGCAGCTTGACGAACTTCTTGATCACCTTGAACTGGGCGGGGGTCTGATCGCTGGCGAGGAAACCGTTGCGGCTGTCGATCTCCTTCTCCTCGCACTCGGATTCGTACTTCACGTCCGTCCGCACCCAGGAGGTGACCTTCTGGTCACAGCCGCCGGTCGCGCCGCGCTCGGTCGTCGGCGATTCGAATTCACGCTGAGCAACGTTCTTGGGGCGCAGCGAATTGAACCCCTCGGGCGTGGACATGACTCCCTTACGTTGGAGGTAACTGTGGTATTCGCCCATCCAGTTCTTAAACAGCTTCACCGTAGTGTTCGCGGCGGCGTAGTTCGCGCGCGGCCCGTCCTGCACAAGGTCCTTGTTCGCGTTGCCGACCCAGACGGCCGTGCCAGCGTAACGCGAATAGCCGGTCATCCAGGTCGCGAGCGTATCAACCGCGCTCTTGGGGCCCTGTTGCGTGCCCGTCTTCACGCCGCCGGGGATCTTTACACCATCGACGAAGAAGTCGAGGGAGAGGTCATTGTTGCTGCTCCCGCAGCCCCAGATGATCCAGCGCGCGGTGCAGTCGGACATGATCGAATGCAGCAGCCAGACCGAACCGGCGTCGATGACCTGCTTCCGCTCCGGCTCACCCTGTGTGAAGAGGATATCGCCGTTGCTCGCCCGGACCTGGAGGATGACCACCGGGTCCAGTTCACGCGTGCCGGGGATGCGGATGTGGCCGCGGTTGAACTCGTCCTTCTGCTTGAGCGCGAGGTCGTAGTTGGCGCCCACGTCTATGGCGGTGCTCTTGAGGTCCTTGAGCTCCACCGTCCTGGCCAGCGTTGGGACGCCGACCATGACGCCCATGTTGGCGAACACCGTATCCATGTAGGCCATGTCGATGGCGCGGATGTTGGCGCCCCCGGTGGCGATGGAGGCGCCGTAGGTGACATCGACGTGGGCGCGGAAAGTGGGATCGAACCGCTGGTCCAGAGTGGTGATGCCGAGCTTCTTCGCCGTGGCGATGACGTTATCGACGCCGCCCTCCTGGGCCGCGCGGAAGGCGCCAACGTTCTGCGAGCCGCCAAGCGCCGCGCGGGCGCTGATCAGCCCCTCACCCGTCTTGCCGTCGTTGCGCGGGTTGGTGATGGCGGTGCCCTCAACGGTCAGCGGGCTCGTATCCCAGAACGTGCTCATTGGGGCTTTGACCGCGTTCTCGAAGTAGTTGAGGTAGACGGCCGGCTTGAACGACGAACCCGGCTGGTTAATCTCCACGAGCTGGTCGATCTTACCGGCAACGCGGGGGTCGGAGGTGTAGCTCGGGTCCCGGTTGGGCGCATAGATAATGACCTGCCCGGTGCTCGGCTCAATCGTGACAATGGCGGCGTTATAGCACTCGCAGCCCTTGGCGAGGCCCTCGTCGATGTAGCCGCGCATCATCTCCTGGGCGACCTGGGTCTCGGCCCAATCCAGTGTCGTGGTCACTTTGTAGCCGGCGGAGTGGACGCTTGCTTCGCAGTCAGCGGCGCCCTTCAGCTTTTCGAGCCAGCCTGCGTTACACATCCGCACGAGGCGCGGTTCGACCTGGTTGTCGATGAATGCCGAGGCTTTAAGCGGGTTGGTTGAAGCGAAGACCTTGAGTTCCTCGGCCTTCGCCGCCTCCGCTTCTTCCCGTGTGGCGCGCTTGTGGACGACCATCAAGTCGAGCACGTCTTCCTGGCGTTTCTTGGCGTCTCCCACGACGGTCGTGCGGCCTTCCGCGTCCTCGGCGCAGGTAATGCCGTCATCCTTGAGCGCGCAATTGCCCCGCGGATGGTAGGTGGTAGGGGCGGCCGGCACGCCGGCGAGGAGGGCGGCTTCGGCGAGCGTCAGGTCCGCCGCGTTTTTGTGGAAGTAGCCCTGGGCCGCCGCCTGGATGCCGATGTAGCGGTCCGCGTAGGAGATCTGGTTGAGGTACCACTCGAGGATGTCTTCCTTCGAATAGTCCTTCTCCAGCTCCAGGGCGAACGCGATCTCCTTCAGCTTGCGGTCGAGCGTGCGCTCCGCCGTGCAGACCGTGCGGACGTCGGCGGCGATGCTGGGGCAGATGTAGACGTTCTTGATGAGCTGTTGCGTGATGGACGAGCCGCCGCTGCCGCTGCCGATGCCCCCGCCGATGTAGTTCTCGTAGGCCGCCCGCGTAAGGCCCCTGATGTTCACGCCGGGGTTCTCCCAGAAGCTGTCGTCTTCCGTGGAGACCGTCGCTTCGATCACCCACTTGGAGATAGCGGTAAGGGGCACCGGATCCAGGAGCTGCTGGTCCGGGTTCGTGAGCGCGCCCAGCTTGACGCCCTCCTCCGGCCCGCCACGGTCATAGATCTCCGTCAGGCCGATGTTCGTCTGGCGAAGCTTCTCGGTGATGGGGACGTAATCGGCGGCGTACGAGCGATAGACGGCGAAGACCGCGCCAACGCCCGCGGCAGCCGCCAGCGACGCGAGGATGCCAAGCGCGAGGATGGCGATCAGGATGGGCGCCGCTTTCGACCGCCGGACCCGGCGGCGCGACTTCAGCAGCCGCCGCCTGGTGACGCTGTTCATGGGCACACTCTCGGACGGGGGCGCAAGCGCCGTTCAGGACGACTCGGCATTGCATCTGAGCGTAACAAAGGCACCACCGCCGGGGAATCCGGGCGGTAAAGGGCTGCGTTGTGTACTCTTTTCACTATGTCGCTGACCCCCCAGGAAGTCCTTCACATTGCCCGGCTGGCGCGCATTTCCTTGACGCCGGCGGATGTTGACCGGTTTACCGCGCAGCTCTCCGGGATCCTCGACCACTTCGCCGCCCTTTCGGCGGTTGATACGGAGGGCGTGGAGCCAACCGCGCATCCCCTCCCCCTCTCCAACGTCATGCGGGCCGATGTTGTTGCACCTTCGCTTTCCCAGGATGACGCGCTGGCGAACGCGCCCGAGCGGGAAGACGGCTTCCTGCGCGTCCGGGCGGTTCTGGAATGACCGAACTCTGGAGGCTGACAGCCCACGATGCGCACGAGAAGCTGCGCGCGAAGGAGTTCACCGCGGTAGAGCTGACGGAGTCCGTGCTGGAGCGTGTCCGCGCGGTTGAGCCGAAAGTGAACGCCTACATCACCGTGACCGAAGACCTGGCCCTGCAACAGGCGCGCGAAGCTGACACGAAGTTCGCCACGGGGACGGCGACGCCGCTCACCGGCATCCCGCTCGCAATCAAGGACCTGATCGTGACGAAAGGCGTCCGCACCACGGCGGGCTCGAAGATCCTGGGGAACTTCATCCCACCGTACGACAGCCACGTGTACGAAAACCTCCGCCGAGCCGGCGCGGTGATGGTCGGCAAGGCCAACATGGACGAGTTCGCCATGGGCTCCAGCACCGAACATTCGGCCTACGGCCCCTCGCACAATCCCTGGGACCTGGACCTGGTGCCCGGCGGCAGCAGCGGCGGGTCGGCGGCCGCGGTGGCCGCGGGCGAAGCGCTCGGGGCGCTGGGCAGCGACACGGGCGGGAGCATCCGCCAGCCGGCCAGCCTCTGCGGCAACGTCGGTTTCGACCCGACTTACGGCCGCGTAAGCCGCTTCGGGATCATCGCCTTTGGCAGTTCGCTGGACCAGGTGGGGCCGATTGCCCGCGACGTGGAAGACGCCGCAACGCTCCTCGACTGCATCTCCGGCCACGACCCGCGCGACAGCACGAGCAACCCCGAGCCCGTCGCGGACCTCCGCCACTACCTGGGCCGCGACATCAAGGGGATGAAGATCGGCGTGCCGAAGGAGTACTTCATCTCCGGCATGGAACCGGGGGTCACGGCCCGCATCGAAGAGGCGCTGAAGCTGTTCGAACACCTCGGCTGCGTGGTTGACCGCGAGCTTTCCCTGCCAAGCACGGAGCACGCGCTGGCCGTGTACTACATCATCGCCCCAAGCGAGGCGAGCGCAAACCTGGCCCGCTACGACGGCGTGAAGTACGGCTACAGCGACCGCAGCCGCGGCTCCATGTGGGAGAACATGGAGCACACCCGCGCCGACGGGTTCGGCGAAGAGGTGAAGCGCCGGATCATGCTCGGCACGTACGCCCTGAGCGCGGGCTACTACGACGCCTACTACCTGAAGGCGCAGAAGGTGCGCACGGTCATCAACCGCGAGTTCCAGGCGGCGTTCGAGAAGTACGACGTAGTCGTCACGCCCACCACGCCCACCGTGGCCTTCCCGCTTGGCGCCAAGCTGAACGACCCCTACGCGATGTACCTGAACGACATCTACACGCTGCCGTCATCAGTCGCTGGCCTCCCAGCGATCAGCGTGCCCTGCGGCCTGAGCGGCGGGCTCCCGGTGGGCTTGCAGATCATCGGGAACTTCTTCGATGAGCCGCGCATCATCCAGGCGGCGCACGCCTTCGAGCAAGCGCTGGGCGGCGGGAACCGCCTGCCGGGGCTTTAGATCTGACCACCGGGCCTGGTGCCGCTGAAGTACACTGTCCCCATGGCACAGCCCCGCGACCGTGAGCAGCGAGACGAGCTGGACATATCGGCAATGCCCGAGCTTCGCCGCGTCGCCGAAGAAGTCGCCCGAACCGGCCGCGCGCGGGTGCTCACCGAGGGCGGGAGGGTTGTCGCAAAAGTCGTGCCGCTCCGCAAATCGCCGTCCCGAAAGCTCAAGCCTCGACCGGCCACGCCCGAGCAGTTGGCTGCTTTCCGCAGCGCCGCCGGGGGCTGGAAAGACGTCGATACCGACCGGCTAGTGGCCGACATCTACTCGAGCCGGGATCAGGTCGGCCGCCCACATATCGAGCTGTGACGTTCCTCGTAGACTCCGACCGGGTAATTGACTACCTCAAGGGGCAACCCGATGCGGTTGTTCTCCTCCAAGGACTAGCGACGGACGGCGTCGCCATCTCGATCGTCACCTTCGGCGAGGTTTACGAAGGCATTTACTACGGCCGAGACCCTGCCCACTACGAAGCGGTGTTTCGCAGTTTCCTGTCTTCCACGCAGGTGTTGGGAGTCAGTCGCACGGTGGCGCGCCGGTTCGCTGTCATCAGCGGACAACTCAGGCTGCGCGGACTTCCGACACCGGCGTCCGACCTCTGGATCGCCGCCACCGCGCTCGCGCACGACCTGACGCTCGTAACCGGCAACCTGCGCCACTTCGACCGCGTCCCCGGCCTGCGCATTCACCCTCAGAGCAAGCCGTAAAGCAGGCCCCACTATCCAGGCCGCGCACGCGTTTGAGCAAGCACTTGGCCGCGGGAACAAGTTGCCGGAGCTGTAGCGGTGGGCGGCTACTCCGGCAGGCCGTAGCCCCTGCGTACCTCTTCGACCGTGCGGACCCTGCCAGCTTTTCCGCGCTTCGAGCCCCGCTTCGATTGCCTGACTGATGTACACCTGCTCCATGACGTCGTCCCAAGTTGCATCCTCCGGCAGTGCATCGGCGATTCGACGAACTTCTTGTTTGACGGGCATCGCGGAAACCTCTCACCGGCATTGTACATCGCCGCGGACGAGGCGGCGCATGCGTTTGAGCAGGCGCTTGGTGGCGGGAATCGCCTGCCGGGGGCTGTAATGACGAGGCGCTACTCCGGCAGGCCGTAGCCCTTGCGGACCTCTTCAACCGTACGGGTCTTGCCCGCCTTGCTCGCTGCGAGCACCGCGTCGATCGCCTGACTGATGTGCGCGCGGTCGGTCATTTGCCCGGGCCGCCGACAAGCCAGACGGCGCCCGGAGGAAGGACCATCGTAAGCCCCTGATCCCCGCATGGCGCACCGATACCGGTAATCCCGCCAGGGAGCAGGAAGACCTTCATGGCCAGGCCGGTGGTTGCGAGATTAGTGTACTCGGCAATTATTTGGCCGGCTGCGTCCTGGTAGACGCCATAGAGAACGTTTGGGTGGCCCACCAGCCAGCTATCCAATAGCTGCAAGACGTCGGCTCCTGTGACGAAGTACCCCCCGCAACCCACGACCCCCAACGCTGGGACCAGAGTCCCGTTGCCCACTCCAGGGGGACAGGCCGGCCCTTGTCCGATCCCTTCCACCGGTGAGGTCTGGCACGGCCTGTCGCGCGGCGCAAGTGACGAAATGATGCGCTGTGCATCTCCGCTCGCGATAGCGTCCAGGTGAAGCTGGAGGTCTGGGGCGCCCACCCTCGGAATCGCAGTCGGCGACGCCATCGGCCCCTGCGCAGGGGCCGATGGCGTGGTGGCGGGGACGGTGGGGGTTGGCTCGGCAGCGGCGAAACTCGTGTCTCGCGCCGTGGGGGAGGGGTTGCCCTCTCCTTGTGCACCACTCCGTCCCTGGCAGCTCACGACCACGATCACGCTCAGGGCCAAGGCACCGTAACGCCCCAGATTGAGGATAGTTCCCTTCGTGCCCATCGAATTCACCTTCAGCAGTTAGGCGTCCGCTATCGAACTCGAGACGCCAGCCCACGAGAACTCACCACATCGCATCGCTCTTCGTGTCACCCCCTATTAGTGACATGAGCGACCCACCGCCAGCCACGGATGTCGGCCCAGAATACCCCTCGGCCGGAACGAGCGGTCCCCCCCAAGCGGCGGGCGTGCCGTTTATCTTGGGCTGGCCAACGAGATACTCGACGTGGTTGTACCAGTAGTAGTCCGCTCCCCACCCGTGCTTCTCGTACGTGGCCCCCCAAGAGTGAGAGGAGAAGGTTTCCATGTGAGTGTGCGGCGCGCTGGAACATCCCGTTTCGCTGCCGTTAAACTCAGTGCCCACTTTCTTACCCCAGGGGTAGTTGACGTAGCCCAAACCAGTATCCGACCTGAGCTCGGATGCGTTGGGGGAAATCCACTGCCCGACTGAATAGTCAAAGGGGTAGAGGTGCCCGAAGTCAACGCGGCCCATGTTGTCGAGATGGGGGATTCCGCCACTGTCCCACCAGGAGACCCAGATCTCGATCCTCTGGTACTTGCACGCATTCGTCGATCCCCAGTTGCCCTCGGAGACGACCTTTCCGTAGATCGATATGTCTCGCGACGGGTGGACCTGAGGGGAGGCACCAAGCGCATAGCCAGCCCATTTCACGGACAGGTACGCCGGCGAGCCGGCGGCGGCGCCGATGTCCCACGCGTAGTCGCCGCCTGTCGCTGAGGAGCATGAGGCCGGGCGCGACGAACCCGGGAACGCACAGCCAGGGCCGTCATGGTACCGGCCCCCGGAGGTTAGCTCGCCTGAGTTCGGCGCGTATACGGCCAACCAGAAATGTCCCGAGTTCTGTGGGTGAGAGTCGGCGCTGTGTTGGCCCACGTAACCAGCCCGATAGTGGTACTGCGAGGCGAAGCCAGCAACGATCGCCGCGAGCCCAAGCACCACCGCCGCCCCGGCCCCGAACAGCCAAGTCTTCGAGAAGGAACGCTGTGTCTGCATCGCTTTCACCTACTAGCTTTCTTCGAAAGCGCAGCCTGCGCTCGGTCGACCAGCGGTGAGAGCCGCACTTTGGCGCTGGCCGCCTCTGCGACGATGATCGGCAACACCGATGGATCGCTGTCGATCGCAGATGGGCGGTGTGGTTCTCCCGCAGTCGTCGGGCCCGGCTCTTTCACCCCGGGAAGTCGCAGAAGCCGGCTACAAGAGTCGACAAGCGCGAACTGCAATGCGGCCACGTCTGGCACGCTGGGCGACGCCAGTGTATCGACCTTCGCGCAGCGGTCCGCGGCAAATCGCACTTGGTCGCCAACCTCACGCGGGAACCGGCCCACATCCGGCGGGATCGGCTCCCCAGATATCGTTCGAAACGCGAGTAGCACTTGCTGGGCCTCTTGTAAAGTCGCGCCGTCGTAGACGCCTGGCTCGGCCAGCGCCGATGTGCGAAGCCCCGATTGACTCAGGAATACCAAGACTGCGGCAACTACGGTGCCGCCTAAAACCGTACGAATCACCGTCGCGCGGTGAACCGGATGAAGCTTGGGCATCGAGCCCTCCTAGGTTTTGAGGTAGGTGCGCACCATGCGAATCATGGCCGTCACCGACTGCTCCCAACCACCTACCAACCGTACCGTGATCACCCTACGATCCGTACCGTAACGGCATCATCCGGCAGCAATCCTGCTTGCTGGCCGCACCATTGGTGCCACGAGGCGGCGTGGTCTTGCCACCAGCGGCCGATCTCTCCCGCGATCTCGCAGCCGGTTATCTCCTTAAGGTCATCCACACAGCTGCGTGTGCCGCCGTAGGTGTAGCCTGCCGCCTCCGCGACTTGCGCCACGCTGTAGTTGCGGGCAAGCAGCGCCAGCACGCGCACCCTGGCCGGCGTGAGCCGTTCGTAGCCTGGGTCGTATTCAACCATCGTCATCCCCTTCCGTTCGGGGGGGGGCGGTATGTCTTGCCCCGATCCGCTTTACGCCGAACCTACCAGCCTTGTGGGGGCATTACAAGCTCATTTGCGTAAAATCTCGCCGGCCTGAAGTACACTGTCCCCATGGCGCAGCCACGAGACCGCGAGCAGCGAGACGAGCTGGACATTTCGGCAATGCCCGAGCTTCGCCGCGTCGCGGAGGAAGTCGCCCGCAGCGGTCGCGTGCGGGTGCTGACGGAGAACGGGAAGGTTGTGGCCCGGGTTGTCCCCGAGGAGGCGCGCCCACCAACGGACCCAGACGAGAGGCGCCAGGCATTGCTCTCAATCGCGGGTAGCTGGGACGAGGTCGATGATGAAGCGCTCATCGCCCGCATCTACGCGGATAGGGATCGGCCGGGGCGCGCGGCACCGGAGTGGTGACCACCTTCCTCGTCGACTCCGACCGCATCATCCCGTTTCTGAAGGGCAGAGCCGCTGCCCGCGAAATCATCGTCTCGCTTGACCCATTGGGCATGGCAATCTCGGTGGTTACGTATGCCGAGGTGTCGGAAGGCGTGGACGCGGGACGGGCTCGCCACGAGGAATCAGCCGGATGGCGCGAATTCCTTCAGTTCGTCGATGTGATTCCCGTGGATATCGAGGTCGCCGAACAGTTCGCATCCGTCCGCGCGGAACTCCGTGCCAGCGGAATGCTCATCCCCGACATGGATCTCCTCATCGCCGCCACCGCGCTCACGCACCACCTGACGCTCGTGACCGGGAACCTGCGCCACTTCGACCGCGTCCCCGGCCTCCGCATTCACCCTTCCCCGTAGCCCCTACCCCAGCGCCGGCCGCCGCTTGTGCCACTCCGTGAGCTGCTCGTAGGCGTGGCCGGCGCGGATGACGGTCCATTCGTCGAAGGGGCGGCCGACGATCTGCATGCCGATGGGGAGCCCGCCCGCCGTGAAGCCGCAGGGGAGCGAGAGCGCGGGGACACCAGCGGCGTTGAAGGGCGCGGTGAGGCCCGCGTAGGCGATGCCGTGCGGCAGTTCGGCGCCGCCCACGTTCACCCCGCTTGCCCCAATCGGCGAGGCGGGCGCCATCGTCGTCGGGACAACGAGGACGCTGACCTCCTCAAGCGCGGCCCGGACGGCCTCCTTATAGGCCATCATCGCCCGTTGTGCGGCGACGTAGTCGAGCCCGGACAGCGGCGGCTGGCCGAGGATGGCCTGGAGTTCGGGGCTGAAGCCGTCGCGGTTCGCGGCCATGCGCTCCGCGTGGAACTGGGTGGCTTCTGTGCGGACCATATTGAAGATAGCGGCGAACGGCTCGCGGAAGCTGGCAAGCTCAACGTGCTTCACCGTCGCCCCGGCCCGCCGGAATACTTCGAGTGCTGCCTCGACGGCGCTCCGCACTTCCTCATCAAGGGTTTCGAAGAAGTAGGTGCGCGGGACGCCGACGACGAGGCCCTCCATCCCGGCGGTGAACGCTGACTCGTAGTCCACCTTGCCGACGCGTTCGGTGCAGGCGTCGCGAGGGTCGTAGCCTTCGACGGCGGAGAGCATGATGGCGGCGTCGCGGACGGTCCTCGTCAGCGGACCGGGATGGTCGAGCTGCCAGGACATCATCATCACGCCCGCCTTGCTGACGCGGCCGTAGGTAGGCTTCAGTCCGACGCAGCTGCAGAGGGAAGCGGGGATGCGGATGCTGCCGCCGGTGTCCGTGCCCATCGTTCCCGCAGCCAGGCTGGCGATGGTCGCCGCGCCGGAGCCGCCGCTGGAGCCGCCAGGGACCATCTCCGTGTCCCAGGGGTTTCGCGTGGGGCCGTACCAATAGTTATTGGTGGTCGTGCCGTAGGCGAGCTCGTGCGTGTTCAGCTTGCCGAGGAGGACGGCGCCGGCCTCGCGCAGCTTGCGGGCGACGGTCGAATCCTCGGCCGGGACGCGGTCTTCGTAGGCCTTGCATCCGCCAGAGGTGCGGATACCGGCGGTGTCGTAGAGGTCCTTGAGGCCGATGGGGATGCCGTGGAGCGGGCCGCGATAGTTGCCGCCGGCGATTTCCGCTTCGGCGCGTTTGGCGTCGTCACGCGCGCGGTCCGCCGTGGGCAGGACGTAGGCGTTGAGCCGGGGGTTCAGCGCCTCCATCCGTGCCAGGTAGGCCTCGGTCACGTCAACCGGCGAAAGCACTTTCGCGCGAATGCGCTGGCCGGCTTCGGCGATCGTGAGGGCGGTGAGTTCGGTGTCCATGGCGGCCTCCCGGCGGGTGTGGGAGGGAGTCTACCCCATGGGGGTGGGGCGGGGGGATAGACGGAGCACCTGCATTGCTCCCCGAAACGGCGCCATCACCACGCAATCGTCCATCCCGCTTGGTCATCCCCGAATAACCCGGTGATCAGCCTGTCGACGCCACTGTCGTCAATCAGGCGAAGGCCGGCAGGTTGCTGAATCAGGGTCCCTCCACCAACGCGCGTTGCGAACTTGGAGTTCGCCGTATTCGGGAGCTCTCGGCTTTGTCCGGTCAACAGGTCAAGCAGTACGACTCCCGAAGCCTCCTGGGCAATAGGTTTTCGATAGGCGATTATTGCTTTCTCTCCGACTTGCCGGCCTAGCCCAGGTACCCAGACTTCGTTGCCTTCCTGGAAAGCCCGTCCAAGCGCGCGCGTTTCTCCCCGCTCGATGAGCACCATCTCTCCGTTCATCCGCAGCGCTATCACTGTGCCGTCAGGTCGCCTGAATGCCGCCGCGAGTTCTAGTGATACGGGGGGCAACGGGACGCGGCGGTCGCGGACAGCGCCTGGCCCACCACCCACGTACTCCACCGTGCCGGATGGGCTTACCAGGTACACGCCTCCGGTTCGGCAGGCGAACATGGCACCTGCTCCGGTCACATCGATAGTCGGAAAGAAGCACGCTCTAGGTAATTTCACGTCTGCTATCGGCGCTGCAGGATCATCCATATGAACGATCCCTACACCGTATATTTCAGTAACGGGATCGTATGTTTGGTAGTAGAGCCGCGTCTCGTCGGGCGAGAGATGGATATACTGTGAAAAGATCGTGTACTCAAGCCGATTCTTCAACTCGACTTCACGATTCAGACGCAGGCCAGAGTTGGTGTCGAACACGAGCAGTCGTACTCGCTTATCCTTTCCTCCATTAACCGGCACGATATCTGAGATCAGTAACTCCCCGGTGCCTCTTCGAACAGTCGCCATCGGGCCCCACGACGTTAGCACTCGGCCGACTTCGTCTCCGGTCACCGACGACAGTAACCGGACCTGGTGAGGGTTGCCGTCGCCATCACGTCCACGCCACTGAATAGCGAGGACCGCGCCGGAAGCCGAAGTGGCGAGGCTACTGGAAGCGAGCGCCGTCCAACTCTCACCTGAGGATGAGATGGCGGCGCCGTCGAGGCTAATCGGTGCTTGGGGTCGGCCCTGAGGCGCCGCATCTGAAATACCATTGGTCGGGGTGGCGTTTCTGCCTCGTAGCGCGAGCCCAGTTGCGACGACAGCAAGCAACAGCAGCGCCACGGCCGGTGGCACCGCTGATCCCCGGAGATGGAACGCACGAGAGACCTTGCGAGCGATTATAGCCATGTGGGCACCTCCATGCCTCGCATCCAGTAAGAGAGGCCGCTTCCAGTGGCAGCGAGCGCCAACGAACCAGATATGAATTCGACTCGAAGAGAACGATAACGGTGTCTTAGATACACCAGCGCGGAAGAGAAGGTTCCGTGATCGCCTTTGACGAAGTGGGGTTCAGCTCCGCGCGCGACGCCGAACACAGCGCCCAGCACCGCAGCACCAAGCGGACCCAACCAGATCCCAACAGCAAGAGCTGACCAGTAACTCCAGGCCTGGATTCTGGTGGACAGCCCAAACCCCAACTCGAACCCCCACCCGATTGGAGTCCAGAGCGAGTAGGAAGTCCCGCCCCACTGCTTCCTGACTTGTCGCGTCAATCCCGCTGGCGGCGGAATCGAAGCCCCAAGGCCTCGACCGATAGCCGCACAGCCGGCAACTGCCCCCAGGACAAGCGCAGCGCCAACCACACCAACCGGAGCAACTGCGGCTAAGGTTGCAACCCCGAGAAACCCGAGCGCCCCACCAGCTGTGGACGCTGAGGTGAATGTCGCCCTGCGAACCAGGGCTCGCTGGATACGCCCGCTCACGGCGGGTCGGAGTGTCCCAACCATTGACCAACCTCAAGGACTCCACCAACTTGCGTAACCGGCTTCCGCCGCGATCACGACAGCCATCCCGATCAGTACGAATTCCACGCGAACCCCCTACCGTCGTCAAACTCTAGCAAAGGCCATTGATGAACACGCCCGTACACTTGTAGCTGTGACGCTGCTCAGTCAACCGAACTTGCGAGAGCGAACCGGCGCCCACGCAACGAGCATCGGCGACTCCCCCTCCCCTGTCGTCCTTCCGCGGAAGGAGGGGAGGGGGTCGGGGGGAGAGGGCTCACCGCTGGGCCGACGAACGTCCGGACCGCAACGGAATCTCAGCGCGGCCAGGCGTTCGGGCCACGGCGCAGGCCCCTCCAGAGCACCATGGTGGTCAGGCCCAGGCCGAGCGCGATGAGCCCTGCCCTTGTCAGGACCCGGCCGCGATCGCCCGTGGCGTCCCCGGACGCCGGGGAGGCGGATGGGCCGGCGTTCGGCGCCAAGGCCGTCGGATCTGTGCCTCCTGCAGTGGAAGGACCGGCCTCCGGAGCCAGGTTCTCGAACGGCTGCGTCACGCCTAAGACCAACTCACGCGTTTCGTACAGCAGTTCGCCTCCCGGATACCGGAAGGTGACCCGGGCGCCCTGGCGAGAACAGGCGGCAGGCTGCGAAGGGCCGCCCACGTGAATCCGGATGTTCCCCTCGGCGTCTCTAGCGCCGGGCCCTTCGAGGCTCACAGTCGTGCATTTCACGCCATCCGCGAACGCGGTGAGGCTGCCAGACACGACCTGCTCGCTCCGCCCCTGGAACAGCGAGGCGCGCGGGACAACGAACGTGGCGGATGCTCCCGGGTTCTCGGAAGGGTCACGCACGCCGAAGAGCAGCCCGGGCGCGGTTGATATCACGGGCGACGTGAGGCAACTGCCCGTCACGCCGGGCCAAAGCGTCTTGAGGCCCGAGGGGAGGCTGCCTGGGAGCCGCAGTTGACCCACGACGGCGCCGCCCGCGCCGACTCTGACAGAGACTGGCTCAAACAAAGGTTCCACGTCGTTGACTCGGGCGGCGCCTCCCCGTTGAAACAGAGCTACGGTCACCTCCGAGCCAACACAGGATGAAGGCAAGATGGCATCGATCCGCACGCTCTGATCCCGGCCGACCACAGCGAGCCGGGTTTCAGTCTGCCGGATAGAGCCCTCGGGGCTCTGGGCCAGTGCGCCCGGGGAACCAGCCAAAACAGCAACTGCAACCAAACCAACGGCGACGGTCAAGGCGGCTCTCGCGACGGCGGTGAGCTCGGTGTCCATGGCGGCCTCCCGGCGGGTGTGGGAGGGAGTCTACGCCATGGGGAGAGTGATCAACGCCCCGCCCCGGCGACGGGCGACGGCCCGCGCCCCAGCCGCGACGGCTACCGTGACAACGAACGGCGCGAGCCCAAGCACGACGCCGGCGATCACGCCCCACTTCGCGGAGCCCCGAGCCCCCCATCGTCGGCGTTCTCCTCTATCCAAAGCGGGACCTGGACCGAAAGCGCGAACGCCAGGGCACCCTTACGGCCGTAAACCCCTCAATTGCGCGGTGGGCATCCTCATTCTTCTGCCACAACGCTGACGAGCCGGACGCACTCGCACGGCGCCATGCCGGGAACTGCTGTGTCGGCGGGACGCATAGTCGTGAGGCCCGCCAGGATGAGTCTCAAGTGGTCCCTGACGTGGACGAGCTCGTTGAGCCGCCGCTCGGTCTCCACCAGCGCCTCGCTCAGCGCTTCGGACAGGTCGCCACGGACTTCGCCGCAGCTCCCGCTGTGCGCGACGGCGATCATTGGGGCGACGGCTTCCAGCGGCACGGCGAGGTGCCGCAAGCCTTTCGCCAGGCGCAGCGTCCGCACATGATCGACCGTGTAGCTGCGGTATCCGTTCGCCTGGCGAGGAGGGCGCGGGAGGACGCCCTTGCGCTCGTAGAAGCGAATGGTGTCTGCCGTCAGACCGCTTCCCGCGGCCGCTTCCTGGATGTTCATGGCACTCGTGCCTGCGCGGTCGCCGCGACAGTTTTCGCGGTAGCCCACCGCCTCGCCGCGACGCCCGCCCAGACCACTTCGATCACCCCGAAGGGCCAGGTCCCCGCAAGTGACCTGTGCACCGAGGACGCGAAGCGGGCCCCGGCGAACGCGACCATGAAATCTCCGCCGCATCGCTCAGGCTCGTAGAAAGTGAGCATTGGCGCGACCGCCGCGGCGCCGAAAATCGTTAGACCACCATTCATGCTCACCTCCCGCACCCGGAACACAGTTTGACATTGGAGTTGCTCCAAGCCTTAGCCTACCAGTGAAGTCAACAACGATTCGGGGAGCCTATGGATAAGTACGATCTCATCGTCATCGGAGGAGGAGCAGCCGCCTTCGCCGCCGCCACGAAGGCGAACGACCTCGGTGCCGCCACACTGATGATTAACGCTGGGCTGCCGCTTGGCGGCACCTGCGTGAACGTCGGCTGCGTACCCTCCAAGCACCTGCTTGCCATCGCCGAAGCCCTGGTTGCCACCAGGCGTTCGGCATTTGATTCAGTCCCGATCCCGGCCGCAAACGGCCACTTCTCCGTCAAAGCTGCTCGCCAGGAAAAGGACGCGCTGGTGGAGAGCCTCCGCAACCGAAACTACGAGGCGGTCCTCCAATCACTCGAGCATGTGGACTTCCGCAAAGGCCGGGGCCGCATCGTCGCCCCGGGGAAGGTGGAGGTGGGCGGCGAGGTGATCGAGGGCCGTCACATCCTGGTCGCCACGGGCAGCCGCGCCAGCGTCCCGCCTATCCCGGGCCTCGCCGAAGCCGGTTACCTCACCAACATCGAAGCGCTGCAGCTCGATGAAGCGCCGAAAAAGCTGGTCGTGATCGGGGGAGGGCCGCTCGGACTGGAGTTCGCCCAGATCTTCGCCCGCTTTGGGTCGCAGGTAACAGTGATTGAGGCGCTGTCCCAGATCGTCCCGAAGTCTGAACCGGAGATTGCGGCCGTGCTGCAGGAGGCCCTCGAAGCCGAAGGCATCGAGATCCGGACTGGAATGCGGATTGAACGGGTCCAGCCGGGACCGCCGAAGACGGTCGTGTGCGGGCCAAAGGCGACGGACTGCTTCGAGGCGGACGCGATCCTGGTGGCCACGGGGATCCGTGCGAACACCGAGGAACTGGGCCTCGAGCGCGCGCGCGGACGGTTGATGAAGGCGGGGTTCATCGAGACCACAAACTGGTACGAAGCCGGCCAGGGCCTCTGGGCAGCCGGCGACGTGACCGGGCGGATGCCCCTGGAGACCGTAGCCGCTAAAGAAGGGGCGCTGGCCGCGGCCAACGCGCTCGAAGGCAAGCGCGACTCCCTGAACTACGATGCCGTCCCCTGGGCGGTGTTCACCTCGCCGCAGTTGGCCGGCGTCGGGCTGACGGAGTCCGAATCGATGGCCCGGACCGGGTACTGCAACTGCCGGACCGTCTCCTACTCCCAGGTGCCAAAAGCCATGGCGGTCAAAGACACGCTCGGTGCGGTGAAACTCACCGTTGACCGTGAAAACCGGATCCGAGGCGCCTACGCCTGCGGCACCAACGCCGCCGAGATCATCCACGAGGCCACCCTTGCCGTTCGGCTCGGCCTTACGATCCAGGACATCATCGACACCGTCCATGTCTTCCCGACGTACTCGGAAGCGATCAAGCTAGCCGCGCAGGCCTTCACCCGCGACGTCTCGGTCATGGCCTGCTGTATCGGCTGACGAGGAGTCAATCCTCATGCGATCGAAATCCTGGTTCGCGCCAGCCGCACTTCTTGTCACCTGCGTCCCCTGCCTCTTGATTCCGGTCACGGCCGCCTTGGTCGCCGGCGGGGCCTTCGGTGGGCTGCTGGGCTTCCTTGGGGGTTCCGTGGATCCTCGCGCTCGTTGTGGCCGCCCTAATCATCCTCGCGGTAGTCGTCCTGCGGATGCGGCGAACGTCAGACAAACTCCGGGTTCGTCGCGCGGTCGAGCACCGCTCGCCAGTCATCAAGCAGGTAGGGCCGCAGTGCGAGGCGGGCGGTTCGAAGCGTTACCCGTTCCATCAGCTCCCTCCCGTGGAGGCTGGACTGCGTTAGTGTAACTCCGCCGGTGCCGGTCACTCCCAGTTAGCGGTGCCGGGAAGATCAACAGAAACACACCGCTTCATCTATTGACGTTATCCACCGAAGCCGACAGAGTGAGGGAGATGACTTCGACCGCCACCGCCCTCGTCCTTGCGCCCGCCGCAGCCGCTGCTGCCGCTGCGCATGCGCGCGGGTAACGCAGGCGGACCGGAGCTTCGACTTCGACTACACACCAGGGCCGCCTACATGGCGGCCTTTCTGTGAAAGCAGCGGGGGCGCCTGAGGGAGACAGGAG
>PNKC01000059.1 GCA_013822275.1 Anaerolinea sp.
TCGTCTGTCACCGTCACGACGATGGTGTAGACGCCGGGAGCGGTGAAGGTATGGCTCGCATTGCAGGCACCAGCAACAGAGGCTACTGGGCCAGTCACTGCGGTGTCATCCCAGGCAAAGGTGCAGGTGTGGGTGTCACCGCTCCCAGGGTCGGTGAAGCCGGACGCGACGCTCACCGGGGTGTTCACGGCGTAGAGCGCGCCTCCGAGTGGAGCCGTAATCGCCAGTGTTGGCGCGACGTTCAGCGCCCGGTAGTCGAAGGCGTCAGACGCGACCGTCCCGAAAAGGTCGGTGGCCGTGACGGTGATGATTGCCTGCGCAACGTCGTCGGTGGTCGCGAGTGACCACGTCCAGGTGCCCGCGGCGTTGTTCGGGGTGAACGTGCCGGCCGTGTTGTTGGCCGTGAGGGTGAGGCCTGTCCCGGAGAACGCGCCAGCGGTCGAGAGAGTGTCTCCTTCGTTGCCGAACGCGTCGGGCGCCGCCGTGGTGACGGCGGGAGCCGCGACGGGGCAGGCGCCGGTAAGATCCGAGGTTACGAGCCAGGGGCTGAAGGTGACGTTCGCGGTGACCTTATCGCCCGTCCCGGGGCCGACGACGCCCGGGCCGTTGGCGGCGCCGTACCAGTTGCAGGTGGCGTTGAACGCCCCCGCCAGCGTGTTGTTGATGCCGACGGTATCGCTGTTGGTGATGCTGTTGCGATGGGCGGCCAGGGTGGCGATCAGGGACGCGGAAATGGAATCACCGACCCATATGCCCTCACCGTTGTTCGTCAGGATGTTCTTCTCGGCGAGGACGTTGCCGCCCGAATAGAGACCGATGGCTCGCCGCGTGCCGGTGATCGTGTTCCGGCGGAAGGTCGTGTGCCCCCAGATACCCGGATCCGGGTATCCCCAGACTCCGAGACCTGCCGAGCGCGAGCCGGCGGCGCCGGTGCCTGTGACTGTGTTGTTTTCCACGAGCCCGGTTTTCGCCTGAGTGATTGCTGAGCCGGTGAACGTACCCTGAATCACGTTGTTCTTGAAAGAGAACACCGCAACGCCGGGATTGATGTAGAAGGCGCGGAAACCGTCAGAGCTAAGCGGCTCGAAGATGTTGTTTTCGACGCTCAGGCTGGCGGTGTCCGTGCTGGTGTCGTAGTAGTTGATGAGGCCGATGCCGTCATCGCCGTTGGCACCCGACCCGACCTTGCCGACCCGCAGCCGGTTGTTTACGACCTTCACGCTCCCAAGGTTGTTCGTCAGGACGATGTTGCTGCTCGCCAGGCCGGGATCGACCGCATCGCGCCCTTCGATCGTAAAGCCATCGATGGTCGTGTTGTTGCCAGATCCCGTTACAGTCAGGCCACCGAGGTACGTTGGTCCGGGCTGTAGAGCGATCGTCGTGACATTGCGACCGGACTCCGACTTGAGCGTCAGTGAGCGATCGATGTTCGGGCTCTCAGGGTAGGTGCCGGCCTTCACGAGGACCGTGTCGCCGGCGACGCTGTTGTTAATTTCACCCTGAGCCGTGGTGCCTATCCGGCGCACATTGGCAAAGGTGTATGGCGCCGACAGGTACGAGAACGACCGCAGGACAAACGGCGACTCAGTGACCAGAGCCACGGTCGCCTTATCGTACGCGTTGTCGTCCCAGAACGACTGCCAGTCGAACTCGGCTTCAACGTAAGTGCCACGGGCACGGATGTACTGGAGTCCACCGCCCGAAAAGCTGTTGCCCTTGATGACGGCACCGCCCACGGTATTGACGAACCACGGCACGCCGGTCCCGGAGCCACTGAAACTGATCGCGTTCCAGTCGCCTCCTTGAAGGTTGAACGCGTTTCCGAGAATCTCGCGGTTGTTAGCTCCTAACGCGGTGCTCGCACCAGCCCCACTGGCAATATCGATGCTCGTGCCATCCGGGAAGATGTTGTCGAGAATATGGTAGCTCTTGACCACGTCCCCAGCGGCAGACCAGTCGTTGATGTAAACGGACCCCCCGCCGCCGGGGATCGACGTTGTGCTGTGGCGGAGGGTGAAGTTGTCGCCGATGACCTCGATGGTCTTGTTGTCACCAGCCGCGTTCGGGCCGATCTTCAGGCCCTGGATGGTTGTGTTCGCCGCTTCTACGAAGATGCCGCTGTAGCCGAAGTTGTTGGTGGCGTTGGTGTTGACCGTCGCCAGCGTGGCCGCCGCACTGACTACCGGCGCGTCGGAGCCGTCCACGCCCATCAACGTGATACCGGGCTTGGACGCGGGGAAGAAGAGACCGAACTGGTGCAGGCCATTTAACCCGATGAACCGGTTTGTGGCCTTCTCGCTGTAGTTGCCGGGCAGGACGCGGACCTGACCGCCAGGGGAGACCTGGTCGATTGCCGCCTGGATGGTCTTCTTGGCTTCGCTCGGAGCCAGGCCACTGTTGGCGTCATTACCGCTAACTGCGTCCGCGTAGCAGGTTGCCGTGCAGGGAGCCACGTCCGGCTCGAAGTTGACGGTCGCCACCGAACCGTCGGTGAGCACGATGCGAAGTCCATCCAACTGGCCAGTGAAGCCGTTGGCCCAGGCGCTGCCCGTCTGAATCGACACATAGAGGATCTTGTGCGAGGCGTACGGAAGGCCCGAGAGCGCGTTTCCCGCGACCAGTGTCGCCCAATCGGGGTCTGTATAGGTGCCAAAGTTGGCCCCTGGGGCGCCCTCAGTGGATTCGAAGAAGCGCAGCTTGTTTGAGGCGCCGTCTGTAGACCACTGATTCCAGGTGCCCGCCGGATCTGTCAGGCTCGCCGAGAAGTAAGGCTCTGCGCCGATACGGTCGCCGTACCAGCTTGGGGTGCTGACGTCACCGCCGTATGGCTTGGTATACATCGCGAGGAACCAGTCACGGGGATCGACGGTGTGGAGTGCCCCCGTCTTGGTCCAGTAGCTCATGCTTGCCACGTCACCAAGTGCGACCTCGCGGCCACCGAAGAGACTCTCCGGCGTGAAGTAGATCTCGGATTTGGTCCCGGCCCCCGTCGCATTAGCGGCGAAGCTTCCTGACGAGAACCCGGGCGCGGCGTCCGCGGCAACGCCGAGGAGGTTGTTCAGAGCTCCACCCTCCGCCGCAGGCCGCGCAACCAGGTTCGTGGTTGTGCTGGGCGGCGGCAGCGCTCGCGCGCTTTCGCTGGGGCGGAGGGTGGTGCCCGCGACGGTGGCGAGCGTGACCATAGCGACGGCGATGGCGATCAGCCAGCCCTGGCGTTTTCTTGATTTGCCGTGAAGGGCGAGGGTCATGGAGCTCCTGTCCGTTTCCGCTTGCGCGGGCGCCCACAGCTGCGCACGCAGTGTCCGGGAGACTGGACGGGGGAAAAGGTTGGTGAGTGCGCTCTTCGGCCGCCGGTTTCCGTCTGCTCATCGGGTAGGGGTTTACCCGAAGTAGCGGGATGGTGGCCGATCGGTTGCCGGCGTGTCAATACCACTTGTAGTACTGATGTACAAGCCCGGTGGGCCATCCACCTGGAACAGCGCCCGCGTTTCGGCGCGGAGGCCAGCGCGCGGCGCTCGCCCTGCGGGACGCCAGATTCAGTTCCCGCATCGTGGACGAGAAAGGGTAGGAATCCCGTTAGAAACTGAGCAAAAGAGCGAAGGGTAAAGAGCGGAGAGCAGAGAGCGGAGAGCAGAGAGCGGAGAGCAAAGAGCAAAGAGCAAAGAGCAAAGAGCAAAGAGCAAAGAGCAAAGAGCAAAGAGCAAAGAGCAAAGAGCAAAGAGCAAAGAGCAAAGAGCAAAGAGCAAAGAGCAGAGGGCAAAGAGTAGAGAGCAAAGAGCAGGGGCGGCGCGTGAGTTGGCTCGGGTTCGTGGCAGCCGCTTCCTTTACGGGCGCGGCTCGGATTGTGCGCGGTACGGACAGGTGGCGCAGATTGCGCGCGGTACGGATGGGTTCTCCTCTTCCGTTGGCTGACGCCTGCGCCCACTGAGGGGCGCGACTCCTACCGGCGGGGGCCGCCGAGGGCGCTGCCGCCGTCAACCACGAAGATGTGGCCGGTGAGGTAGGCGCCTTCTTCGGAGGCGAGGAAGGTGACCATGTTGGCGATATCTTCCGGCGTGGCCATCCGGCCGAGGGGGACGGCGGCATGGAACTGGTCGCGGAGGCCGGCCTCGAGGATGTTGGGGTCCGCCATCGCCTTGCCCCAGATCGGCGTGTCCACCAGGCCGGGGGCGATGGAGGTGACGCGGATCCGGTGAGGCGCCAGCTCCAGCGCGAAGCACTTCGTCATGTGGGCGACGGCGGCCTTCGAAGCGCAATAGGCCGTGAGCGTGGGTGAGGGGTTGAGGGCGGCGACGCTGGCGATGTTGATGATGGCGCCACCACCGCCCTGGGCGATCATCTGGCGGGCGACGGCCTGGTCGGTGAAGAAGACGCCCTTACCGTTGATATCCATCGTCCGGTCCCAGTCGTCCTCGGAAGTCTCCATCGTCGGCTTGAGGATGGCGATGCCGGCGTTGGCGACGGCGATGTCGATGCGGCCGAAGCGGGCGACGGTCTCACCGACGAAGGCGTCGATTTCGGCACGGTTGGCAACGTCGCAGCGCAGGCCGAGTGTATTCGCGCCAGTTTCCTCGGCGATTTCGGCGGCGGTCTGGCGGGCGGCCGCTTCGTCGATGTCGCTGATGACGACGCTGGCGCCTTCGCGGGCGAAGTCGTAGGCGATGCCTTTGCCGATGCCGCTGGCGCCGCCGGTGACGGCCGCGATTTTGTCCTTGAGGCGCATGGGGTTACTCCTGATCGAAGGTGTGCGCGAGACGATACAGGATGGCCCGCCACTCGTGCTGTCCCTCTGGAGGACACAGAGTCGCGAAGGCACGAAGTCCCACAAAACGACAAGAGGGTTCGTGCCGTTTCGAGCTTTCGTGGCTTCGCGTCCTCGGATCAAAACCGGCTTCGTGCTGAGCGAGGGAGCTCAACGCTGCGCAGGCACATCGTCACGGCGCCGATGGCCGCTCCTTTTTCAGTCGCGGCTCCGGATCGGGACTCAGCACTCAGCACTCAGCACTCAGAAGATCGGGTTGACGATGACGGCCTGCTCGCGGCTGGGGCCAACGGAGATGAGGTCCACCGGGCACTCGAGCAGCTCTTCGACGCGGCGGATGAAGGCCTGGGCCTGGGGAGGCAGGTCGTCGAAGTTGCGCACCTCGGTCGTGTCCGTCCGCCAGCCGGGAAGCTCTTCGTAGATCGGGACGACGCGCTCCAGGACGGATTCGCGCGAGGGGACGGTGTCGATGATCTTGCCGTCCAGCTCGTAGCCGGTGCAGATCTTGATTGAAGCGAGGCTGTCCAGGACATCGAGGCGGGTGAGGGCGAGGGCGGAAAGGCCGTTGAAGCGGACGCTGTAGCGGGCGGCGACCGCGTCCAGCCAGCCGATGCGGCGCGGGCGGCCGGTGGTGGTGCCGTATTCGCCGCGGCCGTACTCCTTGCCGTGGTCGCGCAACTGGTTGGCCACGTCGTCGAACAGCTCCGTCGGGAAGGGGCCGTTGCCGACGCGCGTGCAGTAGCTCTTGAACACGCCGACGACGCGGGAGATGTCCGTCGGGCCAACACCCACGCCCAGGCCGGCGCCGCTGGAGGAGGAGCTGGGGACGCTGCTGGTGACGTAGGGGTAGGTGCCGTGGTCCAGGTCCAGGAGGGAGCCCTGGGCGCCTTCGAGGAGGACGTGCTCGCCGCGCCGGTTGGCTTCGAAGATGATGGTTGAGACATCGCCGATGTAGGGCGCGAGGCGCTTGCCGAACTCGAAATACGCCTGGCAGCAGCCTTCGAGGTTGATCGGCTCCCCACCGTAGACCGCGGTGATGACCTTGTTCTGGTAGGCGAGGGTGGATTCGATCCGGGGGCGCAGGTCCTCCATGCGAAGGAGGTCCGCCACGCGGATGCCGCGGCGGGCGACTTTGTCGACGAAGCAGGGGCCGACGCCTTTGCCGGTGGTGCCGATGGCTTTGTCGCCGCGGGCGAGCTCATCGAGGCGGTCCAGCTCCCGGTGCCAGGGCATGATGATGTTGGCGCGGTCACTCAGGACGAGCTTCGAGGTGTCGATGCCCTTGGACTCGAGGGACTCGATTTCGCCGAGGAGGACTTCGGGGTCGACGGCGACACCGTTGCCGATGACGCAGGTCTTCTCGGGGTAGAAGATGCCGGCGGGGACGACGTGGAGCTTGAATTCGCCCCGATCGTTGACGATGGTGTGGCCGGCATTATTGCCCGCCGAATAGCGGGCGACGACCCGTGCTTTGCGCGCGAGCAGATCGACGATGCGGCCCTTGCCTTCATCGCCCCACTGCCCGCCGACAACGACGACGATAGGCATGCGACATACTCCGGGCCCCCCATGGAAGGGAGGCCCGTTAAGTAACTCTACAGCAGCCCGGCGAGTTGAACCACCGGAAGATTGAACCACCGAGACGCCGAGGAGTTCTCGGGGGATCTCCGCGGGGCCACGCGGCGGTTGCAGGGCTTGACGCCGGGCAGTAACAGAGGCCGAGTGAGCGCACGGAGGGACGCAAGGGCCACCAACGGGGCGGGCTGCGCCGTCAAGAGGATCCCCTCAGCGCCCTCGACGGACCTCAACCTCCACGACGCCGCTCGCGCTCACCCGAACGCTGAACCCTCCGCAAACCCCTCCAGAAATCTCTCGGTGCCTCGGTGGTTCCGAGACAACCAACCTGTCTTGGTGGTTCGAAATTACCTCGAGCCGCGGAGGCGGGGGTCCAGCACGTCACGCAGGGCGTCGCCGAGCATGTTGAAGCTGTAGACCGTGAAGAAGATGACGAGGCCGGGGAAGATTGCCAGGTGGGGGTAGTTGGTCAGCTTGTCGCGGGCTTCGTTGAGCATGCGGCCCCAGCTGGCGGTTGGGGGCTGGACGCCGTAGCCGAGGAAGGCGAGGGAGGATTCGATGAGGACGGCGCCGCCGACCTGGATGGACGCGCCGATGATGACAATCGGGAACACGTTGGGGAGGACGTGGCGGACGATGATGCGGAGGTCACTCGCGCCGACGACGCGGGCGGCCTCCACGTACTGGTTCTGCTTGGCGGAGATGGCGGCGCCGCGGATGATGCGCGACGAACCGAGCGCGCCCAGCACCCCGACGGCGAGGACGATGCGGGTGTTCACGGGGATCTGCTGGAGGCTCTCCACGACGAGGATGATGAAGATGAGGCCGGGCAGGGCGATGCCGATATCGACGAGCCGCTGCACGAGCATATCGAAGACGCCCCCGAAGTAGCCGGAGACCACGCCGAGGGCGGTGGCCATGGTGGAGGAGATCAGGACGACGCCGAAGCCGATGATGATGGAGTTGCGGGTGCCATAGACGATGCGGGTGTAGAGGTCCCGGCCGAGCTGGTCGGTGCCGAACCAGTGGGCGCTGGAGGGCGACAGGAAACGCTCGCGGAGGGCCTGGAAGTTCGGGTCCTGGCTTGCGAAGAGGCCGGGCGCGACGGCCATCGCGACCAGGAGGAGGACGACGCAGGCGCCGAAGGTGCCGAGCGGTTTGTGGCGGATGAAGTGCCGGAGGAAGCGGGCCATGCGCGAAGCGCGGGTGACCTCCTTGCGGAGGGCGTACTGTTCGAGGACCTGGGTTTGTGTCGTTGCCATTAGGAGTACCTGATCCGCGGGTCAAGGACCGAGTAAAGGATGTCCACGCCGAAGTTCGTAAATACGACGACCAGGGCGACCAGGATGTTGATCGCCTGGATGATCGGGTAGTCATGCTGGTTGACGGCGGAGAGATAGTAGCGGCCCATCCCGGGGATTGAATAGACCTGCTCGATGATCACGGTGCCGCCCACCAACACGGGGAGCTGGAGCCCGACAACGGTAATCACCGGGATAAGGGCGTTGCGGAGCGCGTGCCGGACGATGACGGCGCGTTCGCCAAGACCTTTTGCCCAGGCAGTGCGGATGTAGTCCTGGCGGAGGGTTTCCAGCATGGCGGAGCGGGTGAAGCGCATCACGCTGCCGGAAAGGGCGCCGCCGAGGATGATGGCGGGCACGGCCAGCATCTTCAGGTTGGAGATGGGGTTTTCCGTGAAGCCGATGTACTTCACCGGCGGGACTCCCCAGAGGAAGTAACGGCTGGCAAGGGTGATCAGGAGGATGGCAATCCAGAAGCCGGGCGCGGAGAGGAAACCGATGGCGACGCTTCGCCCGACGTAGTCCGCCCAGGTGTCCTGGCGGATGGCGGAGATGATGCCAATGGGAATGGCGATGATCAGCGAAAAGAAGATGGCCATGAGGCCGAGCTGGAAGGTGACGGGCAAGCGGTGCTGCAGTTCGCCCATGACCGGGCGGCTGCTGATCAGCGACTTGCCGAAGTCGAACCGGACGACATCGCCAAGCCAGGTGATGTACTGGCTGACGACGTTTCCTTCGAGACCGAACTCCTTGCGGATTTCCTCCTTGACTTCGGGACTGGCTGCGCCGAATTCGCCGAGGACCTGGTCGACGACATCGCCGGGGACGGCGCGGATCATGACAAAGACAACGAAGGAGACTCCGAGCAGGGTCGGGATCATCAAAAGGAGGCGGCGTACCAAATAGCGTTGCATGGCTGAATGAGCTCCGTAGGCATGGGAACGAGGGGGTGGGCGGGTTCAGCCGCGCCCACCCCCTCGCACATGACGATTAACGCTGTCCGGCGAAGGCTAGGCCTTCGTGGACCAGCGGAACGGAAGCTCTTCCGTGCCACCGCCGTAGGAGCCAGGCACGGTCTGGATCTCAGTGTTCTTGATCCATTCCTGCCACCCTTCCCAGCCGGTGCCAGCGCCCGCCTGGTTGGGGATGTAGTACATCTTGGTGGCGTGGTAGCGCTGGTACTCGTTCATGAGTTCCTTGCGCTTCACCGGGTCCAACTCGCGCTGCTGCTTCTGGCCGATGTCCTGGAGCTTGGCATCGTTGAAGTTGTTGCCGTGGTTGATGGTGTCTTTGCCGGAGAACTGGCGGGTGGTGTACTGGCCAACTTCCGGGAAGGGCGTTTCGTAGCCGAAGGCAATGCCCTTGAAGTTGCCCTTGGAGAAGGTCTGCGGGAAGTACTTGGAGACGTACGGCTGGACGTCCGTGGTGGTCTTGATCCCGATGGCGTTGAGGAACTGGATGTTCGCTTCGGCGATAGCGTTGAAGGTGGCGCCGTAGATGTCGCCGGCGTACTGGTAGGTGGCTTCGAAGCCGTTCGGGTAGCCGGCCGCGGAAAGCAGTGCCTTGGCATCGGCAACGTTGTACTTGAAGAACTTGGCGCCTTCGCCGGCGTTCGGGCCCTGCGGGTCGAGCCAGTAGCGCTCCATGCCGAAGGGGATGATGTTGTTCCACCCGGTCTTCACGTCCAGGCCGGCGGCCTTCAGCTTGGTGATGTTGTAGCCGAGGTCCGTGATCGCGTCGCGGTCGAGGGACATGGAGATCGCCTGGCGGACGCGGTCGTCCTTGTTCCACGGGGAGGTTGGGTCCGTATCGAAGAACATAAAGCTGAGGAGCTGCGAAACCTCGCCGTAAAGGGTGGCGTTGGGCAGGGCCTTCTTCATGTCTACAAGGTCTTCAGCACGGATGCCGACGGTATCCAGGTTGCCGGCCTTGTACTGGGCAATCTGGTTGGCGTATTCGGGGATGATGGCGTAATCCAGGCCGTCCATCAGGGGGAAGCCCTTGACGAACCAGTCCGGGTTCTTCTTGTACTTCAGGCCCACGGAGGTGGTGTAGCCATCGAAGATCCAGGGGCCGCTGCCGATTACGAGCTTCGTCGGGTCGTATCCGCCGCCGGCTTCCTTTGGCTGAATGAAGAGGCCGTTGGTATCGGCGAGGACATCCAGCCAGGCGGCGTTCGGGGCCTTGAGCGTCATCTTGACGGTGTTGGCATCCGGGTACTCAACCCTGTCGATGCCGTTCGCACCCGCGAGCAGAGCAGCCGGTGGAGCCTTCGGGTCCGTGCCCCTGTCGATCGAGAACTTCACGTCCTCGGAGGTGACGGGGCGACCGTTGACCGGGGCGACGTTGTGGAACTTCGCGTCCTTGCGGATCTTGAACGTCCAGACGATGCCGTCAGGGCTGGTTTCAACGGACTCGGCGAGGTCCGGGACGGCCTTGAGTTCGGCCTTCTTCACGCCGGGGCCGGCGTTGAACTTCATCAGGCGGCTGTGGGCGAAAGCAGCGAGTGACTTCGTCAGGAAGTTCGCGTTTGCGAACGGGTCGAGGCTCTGCGGGTCGTTGGTGATGAATGCCTTGTAGGTGCCGCCCTTCTTGGCGTTGGCGAAAGGGTCAGCCGGAGTCGGGGTTGCGGCGGCGCCGGATGTCGGCGTGGCGAGGCCGGCTTCTCCGCCACCGTCGTCGTCATCGCCGCAGCCCACGAGCGCGAGGCTCGCGGCGCCGACGCCGGCGACGCCGGCGGTGCCAAGGAAGCGGCGGCGACTTTTCCGCTCGCGCCAATACTGATCCCAATATTCAGCCATGATTCCCTCTTCAGTTGCTGGTGGCGCAGGCGCGCCCTACGACGGTACGTTTCCCGCCAGCCATAGGATTGCCCTATCCGCTGCATGGGCGGGTATAGGAGTTGATGGTGTTATCTACGGGCTGTGGCGCATGAGTGTCAAATGACCGTATACGCGGTAAATACGAAAGCGGCATAGCGGTTTGGCGCTAAGCAGCGCTCTACGTCCCCGCCCGAAGGTTCCGCCGGACCGCTTCCAGTTCGCTCACGGTGATCCCCTGGGATTGGAGATAGGCGGCGGCACTGCCGTGGGCCTCGCGCAGGAGTGAAAGGAACTCGGCCATCTTCTCGGGCGGTGTTGCGAGACGGGCGCGGATCTGCTCGCGTGTCCCTTCCAGGACCCGGCCGGTTGCAACCAGGTAATCGATGAGCTGTTCGACGTTCGCATCGCTGAGGCCGTATTCGGCGGCGATGTCTTCTTCGCTCACGCCAGCGACGTCCATTACGAGGGCGAGGAGGACGCCGGTGCGGTCCTTGCCGGCGGTGCAATGGACGAGGAGCGGATAGGAGGCTTCGGCTGCGAAGAAGCGGAAGGCGCGCGCGAACTGGGGGCCGCCAATCTTCAAGTAGTGAAGGTAGCGGCGGCCGGAGATGCCTTCGCCATGCAGCCCGTTCAGTTCGGCGATGACCTCCGCCTGGGGCTGTGAGGCGGAGAAGATGGAGATCGGGACAACGAGGCCGGCGAGGCCGTGGTCCTGTGGCGCCGCCAGCAGTTCGTCCGGGTGGCGGAGGTCCAGCACGGTCTGGAGTTGGACGGAGTCACGGAGCCAGGCGGCATCTGCCGCCGTCATCCGTTCGAGCGCGCCGGAGCGGAAGACGGCCTGCTGGCGAAAGCGCCCGCCACCGCGCAGGGGATACGGGGCAATCGAGCGGAAGTTGTGGATGCCCTCGGGCTGGAAGGAGGTCGCGGTGAGCATGATGACCATAGTGTGCGCAGGAGCGCGGTAACGGTGAAATGGTGTCCCCGGCCAACCCCCGGGCGCGAGGTTTCAGGCCGCTGGCAACGTGGGCAGCCATTCCGCCGAGCGGGCGTTACCGAGACGCTGGCGGGCGCCGGCGGCCGGCCGTGCGGAATGGTGCCAGGAGGGCGTGGTCCCGCCGCGACGCACCGATTCAACCGGGATGCCGGCCGCCCGGAAGGCCGCCAGGACGCGGGCAACCGAGATCACGGGTTCGAAGTAGAGGCCGTCCACCGTGCGGGCCAACATCGTGGCGAGCCCCGTGGCCTCGAGGCGGTGGATGAATGCCGCGGGGATTTCCGGCGCTTCGACGACAAAGCCACGGTGGGGGAGTGCTGACGGGAATGCGTTCATCGGGATTCTCCTGCGGGGTCCTTGTTCTCTGAATGGCGCGCCGCGGGAAAAGGTGACGGGAGGTGTGGAGGAAAGGAACGAGGATTCGAAACCGTCACGGGCCGACGGGAAGCGCGGTGAGGTGTAGCCCGCCGTGGCCCCGCGGAGCGGCCCGGATCGCATGTCCCCGGAAGGCGTGCATCGCGCCCGGCCGGGGGGCTAGGCACGCGCAAAATAGCCCTCGTCCGTCAGTAGGACCGCGGCAAGCCCAGCTCGTGCTGGCCGATGAAGTTCAGGATCATCTCCTGGGTGACTGGCGCGATGCGCATTACGCGGACCTCCCGCCAGTAGCGTTCGACGTCGAATTCGCGGGCATAGCCGAATCCGCCAAAGGTTTGGAGGGCGCGGTCCGCAGCCTCAAAGCCCCATTCCGCGGCAAGGTACTTCGACATGTTCGCCTCCGCGCCGCAGGGCTCGCCACGGTCATAGAGCCAGGAGGCCTTGCGGATCATCAGTTCGGCCGATTGGAGCTTGGCGTGGGAATCGGCCAGCGGGAACTGGATGCCCTGGTTCTGGCCGATGGGGCGCCCAAAGACGTGCCGCTCCTTCGCGTAGGCGGTGGCCTTCCGGAGCGCCACCTTGCCGGTGCCGAGGGCCTCCGCAGCGACGAGAATGCGCTCGGGGTTGAGTCCGTCGAGCAGGTGATAGAAGCCGCGCCCTACCTCACCAACAACGTCCCGCGCATCCACTGGAAGGTCGTCGTAGAAGACTTCGTTGGAATCGACGGCGTGGCGGCCCAGCTTGTCGATCTCGCGGATGGTGACGTGGGCTGGGTCCAGGTCCGCAAGGAAAAGCGTCATCCCATCGGTGCGCCGGGCGCATTCGGCGAGTGCCGTTGTCCGCGCGAGGAGGAGGACCTTTGTGGATTCCTTCGCCTTGGAGGTCCACACCTTCTGGCCGTTGATGATGAAGCGGTCGCCGTCGCGGCGGGCAAAGGTTGTTATGGAGGGTGTGTCGGACCCCGCGTTGGGCTCCGTAACACCGAAAGCGACGTGGAGCTTGCCCGCGGCCGCGGCTGGCAGGACGCGCTGTTTGAGTTCCGCGGTACCGTGCTTCACGACCGGGTTGAGGCCGAAGATGGTGAGGTGAAGGGCGGTGGCGCCGTTCATGGCTGCACCGGATGCGGCGACCTCCTCCAGGAGGATGGACGCTTCGGTGATGCCAAGGCCCGCCCCGCCGTATTCGGGCGGGATGGCGACGCCAAGCCAGCCGGCGCCGGCGAAGGCCTGGTAGAAGTCCCAGGGGAAGGCGTGCTCCTTGTCACAGCGCCGCCAGTAAGCGTCGTCAAACTTTGCTGCCAGCGCGCGAGCCTGCGCGCGGACCTGTTGCTGCTCTTCGTTCAGCTCGAAATCCATACCCCCTCCAGAGCCCGCGGTCCGGGCTCGCCGTAATGGTGGGGCTAATCGAGCGTGGCGAACAGTTCGGCAAGGGGAAGGGCGAAGCCCGGCAGGTGGGCGGAGGTAAGCGAGCCTCCCGCCAGCACCGCGCCGTCCACGTCGCCTTCGAAGACCTCAACCGTCCGCGGTTCCGGGTCTATCAACCAGGCGGCATCAACGCCGTGCTGGCGGAAGTAGCGGCACTTCGCGCGCTGCTGGCTCATGGATTCGCCCGGGGAACGCACCTCGACGGCGAGCGTTGGCGGGTTGCCAAAGCGCGGGCCGCCCATTTCTCGCCCCGGGGCGAAGTATGAGTAGTCTGGCAGGCGGTACTCGGGGCCGCGCTCCGTGTGAAACTCGACGCGCAGTTCTGGGCCACCGGTGCCGCCCACGGCACGCTGATAGAGGCCAAAGTGATAGGCGAGTTCGTTAATCACGAGGGAGTGGGCGGGCACTGGCGACATCTTTTCGATGACCTCCCCGTAGACGTACTCAAGGTAGGGAGGCTCTTCCGGAAGCGCGAGGTACTCGTCCACGGTCAGCTTCTGCGTTGTGACCATGCGCTCTATCGTACACCCGCAGGGACCGCCCAGTGTGGCCCCGCGCAGCGGCTCCCGTGGCGGACTAGCGGCGGCTGGGCAGAACGCCAGCCTCGGCCAGGGCGCGGGCAAGCCGCTCCGCTGTAAACGGCTTCTGGACGAAACCCGCGATGCGACGCTGTACGTCCGTATCGATGTGGGCGTCCGCGGCGTAGCCGGTACAGACGATAACCGGCAGGCCGGGGCGCACGGCCGTGAGGGCATGGAAGGTTTCACTGCCGGTCATGCCGGGCATCACCAGGTCCAGGAGCACTGCCGAGAAGCGGTCCGGGCGGGCTTTCACAACCTGCACGGCCATGGCGCCACCAGGTGCTTCGACGACGTTGTAACCGAGTTCGGCGAGTGTGGCGCTCGTGGTCCGGCGGACCATGTCATCGTCGTCGACGACAAGGATGAGGTTGCCGTCGCCGGGGTTGAAACTGCTGCCCGGTCCCGGTGTGCCGGCGGCGGTGAGCAACGGCAGGGCAATTGTGAAGGTTGTGCCAGCCCCAGGTGCGCTTTCCACGAGGATGTCCCCGTGATGGCCGCGGATGATGCCATAGGTGATGGCCATCCCGAGGCCAGTCCCTGAGCCGATTGGCTTGGTGGTGTAAAAGGGTTCGAAGATGCGGCGACGGGTCTCTTCGGACATGCCGGGGCCGTTATCCGCGATCGTGACCGTAGCAGAGGCGCCGGAGGTCTTGAGTGTGACGGCGATGCGCCCTCCTTCCGGCATCGCGTCCTTCGCGTTGAGGATTATGTTGAGCAACGCTTGCTGGATCTGGCTGGCATCGCCTTCCACCTTCACGCCGCCCGAAGGAAGCGTCGTCGTGACCTCGAGGCCGCTGTGGAGCGAGGGGCCGGCGAGGTGAAGGGTGTCTTCGATCACCGTCCGGAGATCGACGGGGCCGAAACGCACGAGGCCGCCACGAGAGAAGGCGAGCAGACGCCCGGTCAGGTCGGCGGCGCGGCGCGCGGCGTCCTCGATCAGGCCGAGGTTCTCGCGCTCGTCCAGGTCCATGTTGGACGACCGTTTGAGCAAGCCGGCGAAGCCCAGAATGGTCGTGAGCAGGTTGTTGAAGTCGTGGGCGAGGCTG
This sequence comes from Anaerolinea sp., assembly GCA_013822275.1. Taxonomy (GTDB): domain Bacteria; phylum Chloroflexota; class Dehalococcoidia; order Tepidiformales; family Tepidiformaceae; genus PNKC01. The sequence goes on from PNKC01000059.1 coordinate 14,881, forward strand.
CCGGCCATGAGGCCAAGCGATTCCATCTTCTGCCCCTGGATCAGTTGGGCCTGCAGCGACTTCCGTTCCGAAACGTCGCGGACGAGGGCCAACACGGCCTGGCGCCCGCCGTAGGTCACCGGGGAAGCGACGATATCGACATCCAGGAGGCTGCCGTCCTTGCGGACGTACTCGCGGTCCGCAATGTGGAGTTCGCCCTGTTGGATCGTCGTCAGCACGTGCGTGCGGACGTCATCGACATCTGCGTTGGTGATCTGGTCCACGGTGAGGCTCAGGAGTTCGTCGCGGGTGTAACCGAGAGCGCGTTCCGTGTACTGGTTCGCGTCGAGGATCTGGAGGGTGGCGCCATCGAAGAGGAAGATCATCTCCTCGGCCTGGGCGACCAGCGAGCGATAATTCAGTTCGCTTTCGGCAAGGGATCGCAGCGCGTTGGCACGCTCGAGGGCGAGGGCGAAGGGGCGCGTGAGCGTGAGAAGCGTCTCGATATCGCGCTGATTGAAGCGGTTGACCCCCGTGCCCCAGAGTGACACCGAGCCGAGCTGCCTTTCCCGCACCGTGAGCGGGACTTCGAGGCCGGAAAGCAAGTTGGCGGCGGCGAGAGTGTCGTACTCCGGGCCGTCCTTGCCCGTGAGGCGGAGGTCTTCGATGAGTGTGGGCGTGCGCGCGGGGGTGGCGACCGGGCGAGGCGTGTCCGCGTTGATCGGGGCACCGCCCCCCAGGTCGACCTCGGAATCCACCGCCAGTCGCGAGAAGGTCACACCATCGGCCTCGACCATGTGCACGGCGGCTCGTTCGCAGCCGAAGAGGGCCCGGCATTCGGCGAGGAAGGCAGCGGCCAGGTGATCCGCGGTGCCACCAGCGCCCAAACGTCCGAGGACGCGGTTCATCGATTCCAGGAGGGCCGAGTGCTGCTCGGTCCGGCGCTCGCCCTCGCAGTAGGCGGCGGCGACGCCGACGGGGTAAGCCAGCGTGGCGAGGTGACGCGCATCCGCAGGGCTGAAGCGCCCCGGCTGCCTGGAAGCGGCCGTGACCACGCCGAGGGGAGCTTCCGGCGGGCCGACGAAGACACATACCGTTGAGCGCATTCCCAGGTCGCGAAGTGCCCGGAAAGCCGGGCCATGAGGCGCTTCGGGGGACTGGAGGTCGGAGCTCACGTGGACGAGCGCACCGCCGAAGACGGTTGACGGTTCCAGGGTCGCGAAACCGGCCGGCGCCCCGAGCGGCCAGGTCAGGTTGCGGGCGCGGGCCATCGCGACCAGGCCCGCTTCAGTCAGCTCGTCGCTGCAAAGGGCGGCAAGCTCAAGCGCGCCGTCGGCGCCACCAACCGCCACGAGGGCGTGGGAATCATCGAACAGGCGGCGCGCCTCGGCCGCGAACACGGTGGCCACTTCCCGGAGGGAAACGCCAGGGCCAAGCACGCTCATGACACGGGCCTGGGCTTCGAGCGTGGCGCGCATCTGGTCCATGGCGGCCGGGAGGGAATCGGCGCCATCGCGCGGGCTGGTGGGGCCGAGTACGCCTGGCCAGGCCCGCGCGTCGGCGGGCGGCGGGTTGCCCACGCCATTGATGCCGCCCAGTGCTTCGCGCCGGATGCCAGTTTCCAAGCCACAGCCCCCGCATCGGCGCGCCCGTCCCCTCGCCCCTCGGCGGCGGGGGCGCGTCGAAGTTGGTTACGGGATGGTAAACTCGCCAGTATGTAAAGGGTATAAGGGTTAACCCTTATACAGGCGATCCGTTTCGCCCCTGTGGCCGGTCAGCGCGTCAGGGTTTGCGCCTCAGTAGGACCAGATCGCCGTGGCCTGGAGTTCCAGGTAGTAGACCCGGCCGGGCTGGAAGGAGGTGAACGAATTCACGTAGCCCGGACGGCCGGGGGCGTACCGGTCCCAGCGAAGGCTCACCGGGTCCCATGCATACGCCGCGACCACGCTCTCGCCAAGGCTGAAGAGGGCGGCGGTCACCGGCTGGTTTTCCCCGGCATAGGTGACCAGGTTCATCCCCGCCGAGAGCGGGATTGAGACGCCCGAGAGGACGCGTGGGGCTGGTATGGGTGTTGGCGTGGCCGGGACGGCCGTGCGGGTTGGTGGGGCCGGCGTGCTCGTTACGGGGGTGGCGGCGGCGGTTGTGGCGGAAGGGGGCGGGGCGCCGGAGTCATCCAGGAAGCCGAAGTCCGTCGTCCACGCCGCCGAGTGCTGGCCGATGCCGATCACCTTGTAGCCCGCCATGAGGATGTTCGTGCGGTGCCCGCTGGACGCCATCCACATGCCGAAGATCGTGGCCGCATTCGACGTGCCGTAGGCGATGTTCTCGGCCATCCCGGAGCCGTAACCGCAGTCGCGGGCACGCGTCGCGGGCCCGCGGCCGAGGGAGTCTGTATGGGAGAAGCCGC
>PNKC01000060.1 GCA_013822275.1 Anaerolinea sp.
GACGAACTCCAGGCGAAGCATGACCCCGCCATCCAGCGCGCCCAGGAAGACGACGAGCTCCAGGCGATGCACAGCTCGGCGGTCCAGCGAGAGGGCGCCATCGGGCTCGAAGGTGGGCCCGTGGGCGACTCCATGGCCAGTCAGATCAATTCGGCACGCGGCGGAGGAAGTTCGCTTGATGCCGGGGTGCGTTCACAGGTGGAAGGGGCACTGGGCGCGGACCTGGGCGGCGTACGCGTCCACCAGGACTCCCAGGCTGACCAGTTGAACCGGAGCATGACGGCGAAGGCGTTCACGACGGGCAGCGACATCTTCCTGCGCGACGATGCGAGCGCATCGGACACCAGCCTGATGGCGCACGAGCTGACGCACGTGGTCCAGCAGAGTTCAGGCTCGGTAGGCGGGGCTGGCGGCGGCATGAGCGTGGGCGCGGCAGACGATTCTCACGAGCACGAAGCGGACGCCGTGGCCCAGTCGATCACATCGGGCGCTGCCCAGCGAATGGGGGAGGAATCGCCCGGCGGCTGAACCGGTAACCGCGTTACCAGCCTGCCCCTGGCGCCACGCGCATGTTCAACGACCTCGACGAAACGCTCCGGCAGGTCCTCATCGCGGATGTCCCTTTGGACCCGCGCGAGGTTGACATCGCCTTTGACCGGCCAACGAGGGAGTGGTCCAGCCGGCTTTCGAAGCCGACGCTCAACCTGTTCCTGTTCGACATCCGCGAACGGATAGACTTCCGCGATGACTCGTGGGCGGTGGCGCTGAAGGCGAATGGCCAGAAGGAACGAGTGCGGCCTCCACGCCGGATCGACTGCGCCTACTTCGTCACGGCGTGGGCGCGGGAACCAGCCGACGAGCATCGTATCCTCGCGGGCGTCCTCGCCTGCATGTACCGGCAAGCGGCGATCGCTGAGGAGTTTCTCCAGGGAGAACTGCTGAAGTCGACTGTGAACATCCTCGCCCGAGCGGCGGCTCCGGACCACCTGGCGAAGCCGTACGAGCTATGGGGCGTGCTGGACAACGAGTTGCGGGCTTCGCTGACGTGGGTGGCGACCGCGCCGATGGAAGTGTTCGCGGCGGTTTCCGGCCCGATGGTGCGCAGCCTGGAGCTTGGCTTCACGCGGCCAGGAGACGGCTGGCGGGAGGCCTTCACGCGCGTGGGCGGTGTTGCTCACAAGGCAGGCGACCTCCTGGATCCGGTCGCCAACGCCCGTGTCCGCGTGGAAGGCACGGCGCTCGAGAGCTGGACGGACAGTGAGGGGAAGTTTCTCTTCCCCAGGTTGCTACCGGGAGAATACGAGCTGCTTCTTGAGGGGCGAGACGGGCTCCACGGACAGCGGCGGGTGGTCGTCCCGTCGGATTCGTATGACCTGCCCGTCTAGCCGAGCGTGATGAAATGGTGACGGGCGCGGAAAAAACTTGCGTTGCTACCCCAAAAAGCTGGTAGTATTTCGCCGCCGTACATCCGGATTTCACCACGGACACTGGAAGGAGAGGACCTTTGGCAACTTCGTATCTCACGCCCGGGGTCTACGTAGAGGAAGTCGATGGGGGTTCCAAGCCTATCGAGGGCGTCGGGACAGCCGTCGCCGCTTTCCTTGGCGTAGCCGAGAAGGGCCCCATCGGAAAAGCCGTCATGATCGCGAACTGGACTCAGTTCACGGATCAGTTCGGCTCGTTCATCCCTGGGGCGTACCTGGCGCACGCCGTGTACGCCTATTTCAACAACGGCGGGGGGCTTTGCTTCGTCGTCCGCGTCGGCAGCGAAGCCGCTTCGGGCGGGGCCGCGCCCGCGCCCGTGGCCGCCATAGCCGGGAAAGCCGGTGGGGCGCCGACCACGCTGCGCGCACTCCCCAAGGACGCCTCCGCGGCCGACGGCATCACGGTCGAAGTTGCCGATGCTCCGGACGACACCTTCAACGTGACCGTAAAGCGCGGCACGACGGAGGAGAAGTTCGAAGGGCTGACCATGGGCAGGGGCGCGAAGAACGTCTTTGAGGTGGTGAACAAGCAATCGACCCTGGTCACGCTGGAAGAAGTGAAAGTCGCTGGCCTGTCGCTGACGGACCGGGCCCCGGCGCCGGGCACGTACCCTCTCGCCCTGCCCTCAACGGGAGGCGCCCTGGTGGTCCAGAACGTCACGCCGGCGATGTACGCCGGGAACACCGCGGACCGGACGGGGCTTGGCGGCCTGGAAGCCGTGGACCAGGTGACCATGGTTTGCGCGCCGGACATCATGGCGGCCTACCAGCAGGGCGTGTTGGACATGGACGGTGTGAAGGCAGCCCAGCTCGACATCATCGCCCACTGCGAACGGATGGGTGACCGGGTGGCGATCATCGACACGCCGCCGGACCTGAACGCCCAGGAAGTCCTGGACTGGCGCATGAACACCGCCGGCTACGACTCCAAGTACGCCGCGATGTACTACCCCTGGGTACAGGTGGCCGACCCGACCCCTGGCGCGACAAGCACAACGATGATGATGCCGCCTTCGGCGCACATGGCCGGGATCTGGGCCCGCAACGACGGCGAGCGCGGCGTCCACAAGGCGCCGGCGAACGAAATCGTCCGCGGGGCGCTTGGCCTGGGCATCAACCTGACGAACGTTGAGCAGGGTGTGTTGAACCCCACCGGCGTCAACTGCATCCGGGCGTTCCCCGGCCGCGGTATTCGCGTTTGGGGCGCGCGGACCATCTCCAGCGACCCGTCATGGCGCTACCTGAACGTCCGCCGCCTGTTCAACTATGTTGAGAAGTCGATTGAGAACGGCACCCAGTGGATGGTCTTCGAACCGAACGACTACGACCTCTGGGCGCGGGCGAAGCGCAACATCTCGGCCTTCCTGAAGACCGTCTGGATGCAGGGCGCGCTCTTCGGGCAGAACACGGACGAGGCCTTCTACGTGAAGTGCGACGCCGAGAATAACCCGATCGAGACGCGCGACGCGGGGCAGCTGATCATCGACATCGGCATCGCGCCCGTGAAGCCCGCGGAATTCGTCATCATCCACATCAGCCAATACGCGCCCGAAGGCTAAGCGGGTAGAAGGAGAAACACATGCCAGCAACCAAGGATGCGCTCACCGGCGACCCGATGATCGCTGCCCACTTCGCCGTCGAAGTTGGCAGCGTCATCAGCGGCTACTTCACCGAAGCCTCGGGCCTGGGCTCGGAGAGCGAAGTCATCGAGCACAAGATCATGGCAAAGGGAGTGAAAGAGCCGATCATCCGCAAGATCCCGGGCCGCCTGAAGTGGGGCGATATCGTCCTCAAGCGCGGCATTACCGCGAGCATGGACTTTTACGACTGGCGGAAGCAGGTCGAGCAGGGGAAGGTCGATGCCGCCCGGATGGACGGTTCGATCATCATGTACGACCAGACCTTAACGGAAATTGCACGATGGAACTTCGTTAAGGGGTGGCCGTCAAAGATCACCGGCCCGTCGGTGAAGTCCGATGGCAACGAAGTGGGCATCGAGGAGTTGACGATCGTCCACGAGGGGATCAAGCGCGTCACATAGGCCGCGTGCTGGCAACAGCCCCGGCCGGTTAGACAACATCACGAGACGGGGAGGCGCCACCTGTGGCCTTCCCCGTCTCGAACCGTTTAGCGAGGAGTCCGCATGGCGGGTCTGCAAACCGAGTTCGAATTCACGCTGCCGCGGGGCTACGTGGACGGCGATGGCACCCTCCACCGCAAGGGCACCATGCGCCTGGCGACGGCGATGGATGAGATCGCGCCGCTGCGGGACCCGCGCGTCAAGGGGAACCAGGCTTACCTCGTGATCATCCTCCTTGCCCGCGTGATCACCCGGCTGGGCAGCATCACGCAAGTCACGCCGCACGAAATCGAAAACCTGTTCACCAGCGACCTGGCGTTCTTGCAGCGGCTCTACCGGCAGGTGAACGAACGGGGAAGCACGCTCGTGAACGTGACCTGTCCCCACTGCTCCGGTGAAGTGGAGGTTGATATCTCCAGCCTGGGGGGATAGCAGGCTACCCCCTCGACCGAATCTACGAGGAGGTAGCCTACCTCGCGTATCATTTCCACTGGCAAGCTGACGAGATACTCGAGATGGAACATCAGGAACGGCGCCGCTGGGTCGAAGAGGTTGCTTCGATCAACCGGCGGCTCAACGAAGCAGCAAAGGGGAGGTAGCTCATGCCAAACCCGGGGACGATGGTTGACCCGCTAACCACGCATCGCTTCGCGGTGGAAGTCGATGGGCTGGTGCTTGGCGCTTTCGACGAATGCACTGGCCTCGCGGGGACGCTCGACTTTTACGAGTACAAGGAAGGCGGGCTGAACAGCTATACCCACAAACTGCCGGGGCGGATCTCCTGGGGGACGATCACCCTCAAGTGGGGGACGACGGATTCCACGAAGCTGTGGGAGTGGTTCAAGGCGATCAGCGCCGCGGTGAACAAGAGCCGCCACTATCGCAACGTCTCGATCATCCAGTTCAAGGAGTCCGGCACGGAAGACCGCCGCTGGAACCTGGACGCGGCGTTCCCGGTGAAGTGGTCTGGCCCGAGCCTGAATGCGGCACAAGGGGCGGTGTCGATCGAAACCCTCGAACTGGCCTGCGCGGACGTCACCCTGGTGAAGGCGTAGGTACGGGGCGATGCCACGCTGGCCATGGTCCCGCGGTCTACACGCAGCGCCCGGCCCGGAGCCGGAGGCATCGGCGTCGCGTCCAGACGCGCTGGCCGAGATTGCCGCGGAGGCTTCAGCGGCGGCGCCAGAGCCCGCGACTGCGAGCGAAGCGCTGCAACGCACGCCCGCAGCGCCGGTGTCTTCCGTGCCATCGGAGCCGCGGGGGCTACGTTCGGGTGGCGAGATTGGCGAGGCCATGCGGGGCCACGATTTCGCGATCAACTCCATGTCGCCCGTGGGCGAATTGGGTGGCTTGCACCAGACCGCCTGGATTGCAGCGGAAGGCGAACGGCTGGCGAATGAGAATGAGTCGGAGATCATGGCACAGCGGCTCGTGGACCGGTCCGCGGTGCAGCGGTCGTTCGAACCGGACGCTTTCTACGATTCGCTGGCCAGCCTGACCAGCTTCCGCGAGCAGGGCGGATTCGCTGACGCGGACGCCGATATGGTGCTGAACGATCAGTTCCCGGCGACGCAAGAAGCAACGGGGACGTTCCCGCCCATGGGGAGCGCGGCGACCCGGGGCGCGGGCTCACAGGCGCCGTCATTCCCGCAGCAGTCCGCGCCACGGACGGTAAGCCGCGCGGTCGACGCCAGGTTCGCCGACGCGGCGGCCCCGCCCGCCGCCTCAAGTGGGCTGGTCCTGGACCAGGGGACGTTCGCCGCGCCCACTCCGCCGGCCCGATCCCAGCAGCCGCGGGCCGCGGCGAGGTGGGCGAGCGACCCTCCGCCCCCGGCGCCCCCGGCGCCCCCGGCGGCGCCGTCCGGGCCGGGCGGCCTATCCACGCCTGCGACGGGAGAATCAGCCATTCAGCGGCTCGCAGACCGCGAATCGAGCCCTCAGCCGCAACCCGGCGAGCCCGATTCGCGCGATGAGCCTGCCCCAGCGGCGGGGGCTCCGCGGGCCGTGGTGGAGCCATCCCGCCCGAACGATGCGGCGCCGGAACTGACGCTTCCGGAGCCTTCGCCAGGTCCGGCGGCAGCCGTCTCGGGATCGGAGGCGAGCCTTCAGCGGCACGCGTCCAGCATCGCGGAGGCAGCCCCCCAACCGGCGGCCACGGCCAGTCCTCCGCCATCCACACCAGCCATCCCGCCGGGTGGGGCCACGGTGTCGCAGGCGGGCCCACCACCCATCACGGCCGAGCAGGACACCACGGTGCGGCGGACCGCTCACGGCGAGGCGAGGGCGCGTCCGGAGGATGTATCCAGTGCCGCGCGGCCCGAGGCGGCGCCGCGTACGGTCCCGGATGCGCCCACGGTACCAGCGACGCCGGGCGGGGTCGCCAGTTCGTTGGGCAGCGCCATGGACCTCAACATTCCTGTCGCAGGACAGACCGGCACCGCGGAGCAGGCGCTTCAACGCAGCCCCGAACGGAGTGGCGCCGGCGAATCCACGCAGGCTCCGGAGGGTGTGAGCCCTCCCCCACCTGCCGCAGCAGGGGCCGCGCCGAGCCCCATACAGCCGCCAACCGGAACGGCCGCCGCGACCCCCGCTTCGGATGTCCAGCGGCTTGTGGAGCCCCCACCGGTGAGTGCCGCGACCGCGCCAGGACCGGTACGCCCGGGGGACCCAGCCATCCAGGACTCGCCGCCCGGCGGACCACCGGGCAAGCCCGTCCAGCGCGTGCCGGTGGATGCGGCCGCGCCAGTGGGTCTGGCGCCAGACATGCCGCTGGTACCGCCCGCGCCGGGCGACAGTGCACAAGGATCCCACGGAGCTCCGGATGTGGGGCGGGCAACTCCGCAGAGACTCGCATCGGCGCCGAGCGAAGCGATCAATCCTCCAGTTCAGCGTGAACCGGCGGCGGGAGCGCCCGCCACCGCCCCGGCCACCCCATCGGCCCCATGGAGCGGGGCTGCCCCTTTGCCGACCCAGGCCACCCAACCACCATCCATTCCACCCTCGCCACCCGTGACCGCGGACGTGCAGCGCCGTGCGGACGATGATGGCGCCCCGACAGCGACCGGAAAGGGCGGGGAGATTGCGCGCGCGGTCGTGGAACCGGCCAGCACGCCCACCGGTCCTCGCGACCTGGACCTGCCATTGGCGGAATCGGGCGGGACCCGGGGCGAACCGGACAGTCCCGTCAGTGGCCTCCAGCGGACGCATGACCGCGAAGTAAGCGACGCTCCCATCGTTCCTCCGCGAGCTTCCGAGCCAGGGACACCCGCGTCAGCGCCAGCCGTGCCCACCGGAGCGGGAGTGGACGAGCCGGTCGCGAGGGCCGGCGGCACTTCGGATGCAACGCTAATGAGCGTGCCGACGCCCGCGGCCACCTCGCCGCCGATTGCCCACGCGGAAGCGACACCTGGCGGGGCAATCGCAAGGACGCCGGACCTTGACCTGGCGACGGAGCGCGCTGCGCCGGACGGAGGCCGGGAGCCGGCGGCCGAGCCGGCGGCGGCCCGCCGCGTCGAAGCCGCCGAAGCGCCATCGCTTCCAATTGCGGGGGCCACGCCGGATGCGGCCATCGCCAGGACCGTGGCGCCAGTGACTGCGGAGCCGCACGGCGTGCCCGGCGCGCCCGTGGAGACGGAGTTGGCACTCCATACGCCGGCCGCGCCGGGTCAACCGGGGTTCGCTCCCGGTGACGCGCCCACGGATACCGCTTCTCCCGTTCAGCGGACGGTGCTGCAGGCGGAAGCATCCGCTCCCCCGGCACCGGAGCGCACCTCCGCCGAACTGACCCTGAACGAGGCGGCCCCCGCACAGGCCTCGCGGGAGAGCGCGCCGGGTACGGCGACGGCGAGTTCGACGCAGCCGGGCGGCTCCCGTGTTGACCGGAGCCCCGAAGCGGCGGCACCACCGGGGCATCCGGAGACTGTGCTCGCGGCGGGACGCGCCGTGCCGGGGACGCCAACCGCTGTGCCGCCAACCGTCGCCAACCCACCCGAGACGGCGAACCCGCCGGTACAGCGCGCTGCCGCGCAGGCGGGAGCACCCCCTGAGATGCCGGAACTCGGCCTTGCCGTGGCGCAACACGCAGAAGCAGGCGGCGGGACCTGGTCAGCGGAGGAAGTGGGCGCAGCGTCCGGGACCGCGGGCCCGCCGGTGCAGCGGGCGGTGGCCCACGCGGGGGCATCCGCGGAGCTACAGGATCTCGACCTGGCAGTGCCTCAGCAGGCCCAACCGGGTGGCGGCGAACCAGCGCGCGCAGACACGGTCATGCGGGCCGCGGAAACAGTCGCCGAACCCGCGCGACCTGAGCCAGCGCGGGTTTCGCCCGGGCCAGGAGGCCCAACCGCGATGCCGGCGGCGGCGATGGACCTCGTCCAACCCGCGGGCGGACAGCAGGAATTGAGCGGCCGGGCGCCTGTCCGGCGGAGCGTCGAACCCGGCACGGTTCGCGGCGGCACAACGCCTGCCACGCCCGTCCCGCCTGTTGCCGCCCGCCCCGGCCCGGCCGGGCTGGAACGGCCGCTGACGATGCCGGGCGTGCTCGACCTGAATACGCCGATCGCGCGGAGCGTTGAAGCCGGGCCGGACGGGCTGGCGTACTTCGAGCCGGTGCCGGCCTTGCCGGGAGGCGGAATTGCGGCCCCCGGGCCAACGCTGGAGCTGGCGACCGCGCTGCCGGGGCCTGCCGGAGGAGAACGGGCTACGCCCGGCGGCAGCCTAGCCGAAACTTCGATTGGGAGGGCGATTGACGGGGAAACGGCGCCACTGTCGCGGCCCGCGGCCGTACAGCCTCACGCGGGCCCGGAGAGGGTGCCGCTGGAGCAGCCTCTTTTTGCGGCGGCAACGAGTCCACAATTCGCGGCGGCCGCGGAGCAAATCATGCGGACGTACTCGGGCGCCTCTCCGCCGCCTGAATCGAACTCATGGCCGTTGAGCTCCGGCGGCGCTGCACCGGCCGGATTGGAGTTCGTGGGGCGGACGGTTTCGGCGCCGATGGAAGCGTTCGGGACGATCACATCGGTGCAGCGCGAGCCAACTCAATCCTCGGAAACCGTGAGCGAGACTCCGGCCAAGGGGTTTTCGCCGGAGGAGTTCAAGGATCTGAGCGAAAAGGTCTGGCAGTACGTGCGGCGGGAGATGCGGCTGGAACGCGACCGCCAAAGAGGCCGCCCATGAGGGTTACAATCACCGTTCAAGACGGGGGCAGGGCTCGGAAGCCAATGATGGGGGGCGCCGCGTGGCACTGGTAAAGGCGAAGCTAAAGAACCTGGATACCGACCAAATCGTCGAGTTCCAGTTCAACCCGACGGACTACTCCATGTCCAAGTCCGTTGGTTACTCCGACGCCGTGGACATCGGCGGAAACGTGCCGCGGCCGGAGTTCACGGGCGGCAGCGGCGTGGTGCTCACGCTTAAGCTCTTCTTCGACACAACAAAGACGGGCGCCGACGTCCGCTCCACGTACACCAACAAACTCTGGGCGCTGGCGCTGGTGGCGCCTTCGGCGCCAGATTCAACGACGAACAAGGGAAAGCCGCCCATGTGCGAGTTCCAGTGGGGCAGCGGCCCAGCGTTCAAGGCGGTGGTGACCCAGATCACCCAGAACTTCCTCCTCTTTCTCGAAAACGGCACGCCCGTGCGGGCGTCAGTGGACCTGACGCTGAAGCAGGCCGTGGACGCCGCGATCTTCCCGGCCCAGAACCCCACATCCCGCGGGAGCAGCGGCCACCGCACACATGTGGTGGAACAGCGCGAGACGCTGGACCTGATCGCCTGGAGGGAATACGGCGACGCGGCGCAGTGGCGGTTTATCGCGGAGGTCAACAACATCGACAGTCCGCTGGCCATCAGGCCGGGGACGGTCCTCAGCCTGCCGCCGCTGGAGGCCCGCTAGATGCTGGTCCAACTTTGCTCGCGCGAACCCGTTCCGCCTGGCATCGCGCCCTCACCCCCCAGCCCCCTCTCCCGACTGCGCGGGAGAGGGGGAGTTGGCGCGATTCGGGACTTGGTCCGAGTTAAGTCGGAGGGGCACTAGATGCCGGCAAGTACCGCGACAGAGCTCCTCATCTCGCAGTGGCAGGTGAAGGTCAATGGAGCCGTGATCCCTGAGCTGAACCACGACATCCTGCGCGTGGAGGTGGACAGGGCGATCTTCTTGCCGGGGATGGCAACGATTGAACTCTTCGATCGCACGCTGAAGTGGGCGGACGACACGCGCTTCGCCATCGGGAAGCCGGTCACGATCACGGTAACCGGTACCGGGCCGGGGTCCACCGCGCAGGAATTGTTCAACGGCGAGATCACGGCGATCGAGGCGAACATCAACGCCATGGACCAGACCTCCACGCTGCTGATTCGCGCGTATGACAAGTCCCATCGGCTCCAGCGAAACCGGAAGGCGCGAGTACTCCTGCAGCAGAAGGACAGCGACGCCATCTCGGCGACTATCCGCGAAGGCAGCGGGGGTCTGTCACCAGATGTCCAGGCCACGACCGAAGTCCGCGACCACATCTTCCAGGACGACCTCACCGACTACGACTTCATCACGCGGTTGGCCCGGCGCAACGGGATGGTGGTGCTTTCGGACGGTGTCAAACTGAGCGTAAAGAAGCCGGCGTCCCTCACAACGGAAGTCACCCTCGAATACGGCGTGACGCTCGAAGAATTCCACCCGGTGTTGAACTCGACCGCACAGGTGGGAAAGGTCACGGTCCGTGGGTGGGACCCGGCGACGAAGGCGGCCGTGGTCGGTCAGGCGAGCAAGGCGGAGTCGGGCGCGGCGAAAACCGGATGGGGCGGCACCGGCGCGTCGCTCTCGAGCCAGAGCCTCGGTGTATCAGAGGTGTTGCTGGCGAATGTGCCTATCTCAAAGCAGGCCGACGGCGACGCGATCGCTGAGTCAGAGCTGGCGGGGCGTTGGAGACGCGATGTCCACGGGGAAGGCCGGGCCATCGGGAACCCTGCCATCGTCGCCGGGACGTGGCTCGTGCTGACCAAAATCGGGACACGGTTTGGCGGGAAGTACTTCGCGACGAGGGTGCGGCACGTCTATACCGCTGACCATTACAGGACGGATTTCTGGATATCTGGCCTTGAGCCAGAGACTGCGGCGGACCTGATCCTTGGCGCCGGCCAGGAAGGCGCCGGGGCGGGAGCCGGGGGCGGGGTGGCCATCGGCGTGGTGACCAACGTGGAAGACCCGGACAAGATGGGCCGGGTGAAGCTCAAGTTCCCGTGGATGGACGACAAGCTGGAGACCTGGTGGGCGCGCATGGCGACGCCCATGACGGGAAAGGACCGGGGCATCCAGTTCATGCCAGAAGTGAACGACGAGGTCCTGGTCGCCTTCGACCGCGGGGATCGCGGGCGGCCGTACGTCCTCGGGGGGCTTTGGAACGGCAAAGATGCTCCGCCCCTCGCCCCATCCGACTTCTATGCCAACGGGAAGATCGTGAAGCAGCAGATCAAGACCTCAACCGGACACCTGATCGAGTTCAGCGAGGCGCAGGGCAAGGAGCACGTTTCGGTTACAACGGCCGGGAAGCATGAGCTGAATCTCGACGACGGCGCCCAGAAGATCGTGGTCAAATCGAAGGGCGGCCACCTGGTCGAGATCGATGACAACGGCACTGGCAAGATCACCATCAAGTCCGGCGGCGACGTAACGGTGGAAGCGGGTGGCAAGGTGACAGTCAACGCCAAGATGGACGCGGAAGTGAACGGGATGAACGTGAAGGTGGAAGCGAAGGGAAACCTGGAGCTGAGCGGGACAATGGTTAAAGTGACCGCCAAGGCGACGCTGGACCTGAGCAGTAGCGGCATCACGTCCGTGAAGGGCAGTCTCGTCAAGATCAACTAGGGCAGCCAGCGATGCGGGGGAGCCGCTTTCGCGGGAAATGGGGTAGGCTACGCGGGCTATGGCAGACACGTCGATTATCGGACGCGGGTGGACTTTCCCGGTGGGGACCGGCGGGGCGGGCGGGATAGGTCTGTCCGAGGGGACGAGCGAGATCGAGGAATCCATCAGGATCATTCTCGGGACCGCCCAGGGCGAGCGCGTCATGCGGCCCACCTTCGGCTGCCGGATCCACGAGCTGGTGTTCGACCCGACTATCGGCGAGACGCTTGGGCTGGCGGAACGCTATGTGGAGGATGCCCTGGCGATGTGGGAACCGCGAATCGATGTCGAGACCGTCCACGCCACCTCCGAGGGCGAGGACCAGATGGCGGGCCGGTTGATGGTTTCGGTTACCTATACTGTGCGCGAGATCAAGGACCCACGGACGCTCGTGTATCCGTTCTACCTGATCGAGCGGGAGTAGGCGGGAGGTTGCACATGCTTAGTCAGCCGCCCTTGCCGCCACGAATCTCAACCCGCGCCACGTGCGCCGAATGGGGGCTTCATGCCGCTTCCTGATCCACAGCTCGATGACCGGCACTTCCAGGACATCGTCAACGAAGCGAAACTGATGATCCCGCGTTACTGCCCGGAATGGACGGACCACAACGTCTCCGACCCGGGCGTGACGATGATCGAGCTGTTCGCCTGGATGACTGACCTCATCCTCTACCGGCTGAACCGCGTGCCGGAGAAGAACTATCTGCGCTTCATGGACCTGCTCGGGATCAAGCTCAAAGATGCGGTCCCCGCGCGCACGCCCCTGAGCTTCTGGCTGACCGCGCCGCAGCCCGGCCCAATCGCCATCCCCCGTGGGACGGAAGTGGCAACGGTGCGCACGAGCGACCGGGACGCGATCTCGTTCACGACGGACGAAGACCTGGTTATCGTCCCGCCCACCATGCGCCAGTGTCTGTTCTCATCGGACGACACGAACTACCAGGACTATCTCCCCCGCCTGGAGCTGGATGGCGAGCTTTTCGACGCTTTTCAGCGTGTGCCGCTGCCAGGCGACGCACTGTACTTCGGGTTTGCGGAGGACTTGAGCCGCCACATCCTCTCGCTGTCGGTGGACTGCGTTGTGGAAGGCATCGGTGTCGATCCGCGCGATCCCCCGCTGTCCTGGGAAGTATGGTGCGGAGACACGCGAGGATGGGTGCGCTGCATCGTGGAATCAGATAGCACGGGCGGCCTGAACCAGCTGGGGACGATCGTCCTGCACCTCCCGGACGGGATGGAACAGCGGACCCTGGTCCGCCAGCCGGGGCGCTGGTTGCGGGTGCGCGTGCTGCAGCCGCGGCCCCGTCAGCCGGTGTATTCAGCTTCTCCCAAGATCAACCGCGTGCACGTGCAGGCCACGGGTGGCACGGCGCTGGCGACCCATTCACGCATCGTGACGGGCGAGATCTTGCCGCGGGCGAGCGGCGTCCCGGGCGAAACGGTCCAGCTCCAGAACCGGCCTCTGTTGCCGCGCCAGGCGGACGAGCACCTTGAGGTGCAGACCGAATCCGGCGAGTGGGAAGATTGGCAGGAGGTGGAATCCTTCCGCGATTCCCAGTTCGGAGACAAGCACTACGTGGTGGACGGCGTCTCGGGGTTGCTCGAATTCGGGCCGAGCATCCGCCAGCCAAACGGTGTGGAGTGGTCTTTTGGGGCGACGCCGCAGAAGGAGGCGGCGATGCGGATGAAGCGCTACCGCTTCGGGGGCGGCGTGGAGGGCAATGTCGGCGCGAATACGCTCACGGTCCTGCGCTCCTCCATCCCTTACATCGCGCGAGTCACGAACCGCCAGCCCGCGGCCGGTGGGCTGGACCCGGAGACGCTGGACGCCGCCAAAATGCGGGCGCCCGCCGCGCTCCGCTCCCAGAACCGCGCCGTCTCGGCGAGCGACTACGAGTTCCTTGCGATGGAGGCGTCACGGCGCGTCGCGCGGGCGAGATGCATCCAGGTGCGCACGGACGGCTCCGGCAGTTCCGTACCCCCGGGCACGGTCGAGATGTTGATCCTCCCCCTCGTGCCGGACGACCATCCGCGCACGCTGGAAGCCCTGCAGCCCCCGCCGGAGCTCGTGGAGGAAGTGCGCAGCTACCTGGATGAACGGCGCATGCTGGGCACGCAATTGGTCGTTGATGGCCCGGCGTACGTGGGCGTGCGGGTGGAGGCGAGCATTGTCGTGCAGCGCCACCACTCGGGTGAACAGGTGCGGAACGCCGTGGCGGGCCGGATCCGCGAGTACCTGGACCCGCTCCTTGGCGGCCCCAACCGGACGGGGTGGCCATTCGGACGGGACCTCTACCTTTCGGAGATGCAGTCGGTGGTGCAGGCTGTGCCAGGAGTGGAGTACGCGCAGGACGTGACGCTCTACCAGGTGGACATCCAGACGGGCCAATCCAGGGCGGCGGGGCAGAAGATCACGCTCGCCGAGGACGTGCTGCTGCTTTCTTACGAGCATTCGGTGACGGTGGCGCCGCGCGAACGATGACGACGCTACTATCGGCCGACGGCGAATCGCCGGTGATCGAGGGGGCAATCGAGGAGGCGCCCGGGGCCGCGCCTCCGGCTGTTGAAGACCCGGCCGCCGCCGGCGCGGGGCCCTCCGGGGCCGACGGACTCGCCGGAGCACTGGCCACGCCTCCGGGCGGTGGGGCGAGCGTGGAGCCACCCTTTGAGCCTCCACCGCCTGGACGGACGCGTTTTCGCGGACCACAGCCTTCGGGGGACGGCCGGACGCCCCCTGGCGTCTCGCAAGCGGGCAGTTCCTACCTCCAGTACTTGCCTGGCGTTTACCACGAGAACCAGTTCCTCAGCAGGTTTCTGCTGATCTTCGAATCCATCCTGAGCCCGGTGACCAGGACGTCGGAGAACCTTCACCACTACTTCGACCCCTACGTTACACCGCCGGAGATGGTCGATTGGCTGGGCTCGTGGCTTGGCCTGGTACTGGACGAGCGCTGGCCAGAAGAACGGCGGCGGAACCTTATCGCCGCAGCTACCGAACTCTACCAATGGCGCGGGACGAAGTACGGGCTTTCGGAGTTCCTGCGGCTGTACACTGGCATTGAGCCCGAGATCATCGAGCCAACACTGCGAGAAGTGGCGAACAACCGGTCGCGAGCCTACCGGTTCACCGTACGCATCCGTGTGCCGCGCGACGCAGGCATCAGCCGCGCTCTTATTGAGTCGATCATCGACGCCGAGAAACCGGCGTTCGCCGCCTGTACCCTCGAACTCATCGAAGAGTAGCCGGGCTCACGTCTACGGGGTGAACTGCAGGAACGTCTGGCCGGACCCATCGACGCGCTTCTCCGCGGACCAGCCGGTGAGCGTCTTGCCATCGGCCGCCTTGCCTTCGATCTGCCACCAGAAGTAGACGCCGTCGTTGGTGGGGCCATCCTTCACGGCGACCTTCGTCCCGGTGCAGAGGCGGCCAACGATGTTTGTGGATTGAATGACGGGAGTGGAGCCGCTGCGGACGGCGAGGCAGTTGTCGTTTGCCGGCGGATTAGGGTCTGAGTTAATCACGACGGCGTTGCCACCCTTATGGATGACGCTGGGCGCGGCCGTGGGTGTACCCGCGCCGGCGGGTGCTGGCGTTGGCGAAGCGGAAGCGGGAGCCGGCTCATCCTTGCCGCCGCCGCGTTGCATGACGCCCCAGGCCACGCCGGCGGCGACACCGAGGACGATGATTGCGACGACCGGCCACTTCCATTTCTGAAGCGGGGGGCTCACGCGCAACTGGCCATCCGCGGTGGCTTTGGGGCCGCTCCCCGTTTTCGCCTCTATCCGGAACGGGGTGATCTGCTGTGCGCCCAGCATCTTGCGGTTCCTGGGAAGCACCTGGATGCGGACATCCTTGCGCGCGCCCGGATCCAGGGCCAGGGACTCCTCTTCGAACTGGAAATCGAGCGCGTTGTCGTCCTGCACGCCGGAGAGCGCGAAGGAGAGCGGCACGTTGCCGGTGTTTTCGGCGGTGACCTTGAAATCCCGCCGGGCGCGCACCGGCGCGAGGGTGATTTTGAAGCCTTCGAACGGGAGGACGGTCACCTTCCCCAGGGCGCGCACTTCGCGCCCGGTTTCGCGGGAGACGACAGCAACGGAGAAGGGATACTCGCCGGCGGCCGATTCGGATGTGCGGGGCGGCTGGATGACGATTGTGACCTCATCGCGGGCGTTGGGGACGAGCGAGAGGCTGGGGCGGCTCACCTTCACCCAGGCGGCCGGGAGGTCCGGGACTGTTATGGAAAGCTCATCGACAACGTTGCCGCGATTCTGCACCGTAACCGTGGCGGTGGTTGGTGAGCCCGCGGCGATGGCCGCGCCGGGCGAGGCCAGGCTTACGGCGATCGTCTGGGCCGGCTCGCCCGCGGAGGGCGCCTGGCCGCTGGACGTACCCGAAGTCCTCCCGGCGTCGCCGGCTGGCTGCGTTTCGGCGAGTGTGCCGACAATGAAGACGCCCTCCACGTCACCGAAGCGGAGCGTCTGGCCGGCATCCACGAGGGATGGCGTGTTGACCGGGAGGCGCTGGCTGCCAACGAACGTGCCCGAGGCGGAACCGAGGTCTTCCAGCATCACGCGGCCGTTTTCGATGGTAAGGGTGGCATGGCGGCGGGAGACGGAGACGTGGTCGATGACGACACGATTGCCATCGGCGCGGCCGACGATTACCGAAGGGACGTCAATCGGGTACTCACGCACCTGCCCATCGGGGGTGGTAACCCGGAGGGTTCCGTAGTCCATGCACACACTCTTTCGTTGGTAGAAGCGCGGAGCCGCAGCCCTGTCGCGCTCCCGGAAGAATACGCGCGCGCGGATGCAGGGGCCACTGTTTGCCCGCGGGGATTCGCCGTTTGCCTAAGAATCGAAGCCCGCGGCCGGTTCGGCACCCTCCGGCCAGGGAGGCCGCGCCTGGTAGAACCGTTCTTCGCCGTAAAAACGGCCGTGCATCTCCGGGGGGACGCGCGCGAACATGCTGCTTTCGCCGAACTGGCTGCGATGCATGCCTGCCGCGAGGCGCTTTAACGGAATGTACTCGGAGACATCGTGAACGACACTGAGGGGCGGGTCCGGGTCGAGCATCGCCTTTTCGAAGCGCGCCTTGCGCTCCGGGTCGAGCGGTTCGGGGAGGAGGCCGCGGGCCTCCATCTCCAGGAAGACGCCGGCAAAGCGCTTCATCCCCCTGCTTCCCCAATAGAGCTTCTCCGGCTCCCACGCTGAGCCGGCATCGGGGTAGGCCTCCGGGTTAGGGCATGCGTCGAACGCCGTCACCGTGTGCTTGTGGACGGCGATGTGGTCCGGGTGGCCGTAGCCTCCCG
>PNKC01000061.1 GCA_013822275.1 Anaerolinea sp.
TTTCGAAGAGTGGCGATTCTTCGTCGTCAGCGCGTTCGAGGGCCTCAAGGCCGATCCCGGTAGTCAACCGCCAGGCGGAAGGGGCGTCGTCGCGAGCGATGGGGCGCGTCTCGGCCGGCCAGTGCCGGGGGGCGCGGGGCTCCTCCGCTTCGATGGCCGCATCCACCGGCAGCCATCCCGCGTCTTCCGGTGTATCGCGCTCAAGTGCTGGAAGGGCTTCAGCCGCGTCACCTTGCCGGCCGGCGAACCGGATGTCCCGGTCCGTGGCCGATGGTGCTTCATGCTGCTTCTTGCGGCCGAACATCCTGCCGAGGAGCCCGCCGCGCGGCGCCAGCTCCGTGGCCTCACCCGGCGGCTGGGAGGCGTCAGGGCGTGCATCATCCCGGCTATCGGCGGCGTCCGCGGGATCATAAAGAGACGGCGGCGAGCCAGGCGGAGGTTCCCGGTGAGAGAGTTCCACGGCCGCAAGGGCGTCTTCTCGCGCCCAGTCGCGGAACACCGCCGGGGCCGCTGCCTCGGCCTGCGGCCTCGCGTCTGCTTCGGGGCGGGGCTCAGGTTCCGCCTCCCACTCGAACGGTTTGAGCAACTCTGGCGGGATCTCGCGGTTCTGGTGGGCGGCCTCGTCTGTTTCCCATTCGAACGGCTTAAGAAACTCCTCGGGGATCTCGGCCAGCGGCTCATGGCGTTCCGGCAGCACGGGGCCTTTTTCGGCCCACTCCCGCATCGCCGCAAGCCCTTCCGGTTCGGCGGCTTCGCTGCTGAAGACTTCCTTCCAGCGCGCGGGTGTGTCGTCATCGCCGGGCGTAGCAGACTCTGAGCGGTGGAGCTTCAACGGAAGGACGGTGGGTGGCGGCGGTTCAAAGGCCGGAGTGTCTTCCGGGACTCCCTGCCGTCGGGAGTGCGCGTGGTCCGCAGGGCTGGCGGGACCCGCTGTGCCGCCGCTGACCCACTTCCGCATGCTGGACACGATGTCGGGATCGTCGCCGTCGCCGGCTCCGCCGTCATCGTCCAGGGCGGACGCGGGTGGGGGAGTGTCCGACGGGCGGCGGCGAAGCGGGATGACGGGCTCGCTCGTCCAGTCGTCGTCGCCGTCCGCGCTGGGGAACAACTCAGCCGGGTCTTCGTGACCGGGCTTGACGAGGCGGAAAGTGCCACCGGGAGTGGTACGCTGTTCTGGTTCTTCCTTCTTCTTGCCGAGACCGAAGAGGCCCGTGTGCCTTTCGTCCTTCCTGGCGGCGAACGGGTCGTGCCGGAGAGGGTCTTCCTCGAGGTTGCTATGGACACGCTCGCGCAGCTGGCGGTTCTTCTCTTCCTGCCGCTCCCAGGCGCCGCTGGGAAGGTTGAAGTACCAGTTGTCGGAAGTCTCGGAAGACTCCTCGCCACCGTCAGCCGGGCGTTCTCCGCCAGTATCCATTGCCATGAGCGTACCACAGCCTCCCCGATGCGCTGACCGTGCTGTTCGCCCTTTACAGGCGATTGACCTACCCTCGCCCGGCAATGGAAGGCGGCTTCGACCCCTCCGACGAGCGACTGGTCTCTCTATCAAAGGACGGCAACCTCGGCGCATTCAACAGTCTTGTTGAGCGTTATCAGTCAGCCGTCTACGCGCTCTGTCTGCGTCTCCTGGGGAGCCGGCCCGCCGCCGAAGACGCCACGCAGGAGACGTTCATCTCCGCGTTTCGGGCGATTTCCCGCTTTTCCGACGGGAACCTGCGCGCCTGGCTGCTCCGGATCGCCGCCAATGAATGCAAGGACGAACTGCGCCGGAGGAACCGCAAGGACGCCGGGGCTTCACTCGACGCCATGCTGGAGGACGAGGACGGCCCGCACGAGATCCCGGACCGTGGTGCGAGCACGCCGCTGCTGATTGAGCAGAAGGAGCTGGCGGGTGAAGTCCAGAAGCTGCTCCTCGGCCTGCCGTTTGACCAGCGCCAGGCGGTCGTCCTGAGTGACCTGCACGGCTACCACTATGACGAGATCGCGCGGATCAGCGGGGCTTCCATCGGCACCGTCAAGTCTCGCATCCACCGCGGGCGCGAGCGGCTGCGCCAGCTCGTGGCGGCGAACCCGGAACTTTTCCCAAAAGGGCAGCGTTAGGTGAACGAGGGGAAGATTTCAACCATGCGCTTTGCGTTCCTTCGGCGGCATTCCAAGTTCCAGGACCAGGTAGACGCCTACCTGGACGGGGAGCTTTCAACTGCCGAAAACAACCAGTTCGAAATACACATCGCGAGGTGCGACTCGTGCGCGGCGGCCGTCCGTGACGGGCGCGAACTGAAGGCGATGTTCTCGTCGCTCGCACCCGTCGAGTCGCCGCGCTCGTTCGGGTTGACGCCCGCGATGGTGGCGGGGATTCCCGTGCGTCCCCAGCCTGCTCGCCAGCCCGCGCTGGCACTGCGTTTCGCGCAAATAACCGCCGGGGTCGCGATCATGGCCCTTGCGGCCGTGGCAGTGGCCGACTTCACCGGCGGAAACTCAGGTTCAAATGGCGACCAGCGGATGGCCAGCGACGGCGGCGCCGAGAACTCGGCAAAAAGCGCCCCGGAGGCTGCCAGCACCGCCGGGCCGGCAACCAGCGGCGCTGGCGCGCTGGACCGGGGCGCAAGTCCACCGGCAGCCCTGCCGACGCCCATCGGAAGTGGCGTTGAGGCACAGGGGAACGGCACGCCGGTGGGGCCGAGCCCCGTCAGCAATCTCACTATCCCCGCGGCGAACCCCTTCTACAGCGACTCGCCGGCCGGGGCAGCCCCGCTCGCTGACGCAGTTGAGTCAGCGCCAGAGGTGGCGCCGCGGCCCGGTGACGGAGTCGCTGAGTCCGGCCTCCGGCTCGCCGAAGGCGGTCTGCTGGCGCTGTTTGCCATTGCCGCCACCACCTGGTTCCTTCTCGCGCGCCGTTCACGGGGGTTTTTGACATGAATCGCAAACTGCTGCTCCTCCCGGCAATCCTGGCCGGGACGCTCTTCGCCACCGCCTGCACGGACGGGACGACGGTCAACACCGCCCCGGCCGACGTCAGCGGCATCACCGTGACGGGCCGCGGCGAAGTTGAGGCGCCTTCCGATACGGGCTTCTTCGACGTGGGCGTGCAGGTGACGGCGGCAACGGTGGAGGACGCCCGGAATCGGGCGGCGGCTTCGGCCGATGCGGTCATCAAGTCGCTCAAAAGCAACGGGATCGACCAGAAGGACATCAAGACCACCAACCTCTCGATCCAGCCGCAGTACGACTACAAGAACGGAAGCGAGCCGAAGATCACCGGCTACATCGTCACGAACACGGTCGAAGCGAAAGTGCGGAAGCTGGAGAACTTTAGCAAGATCATTGACGACGCCGTAAAGGCCGGCGGCAACGACGCCCGCCTCCAGGGCATCCGCTTTGGCATCGAAGACAACGAGAAGCTGATCGAACAGGCCCGCGAGGCGGCCATGAAGGATGCGAAGAAGAAGGCCGATCAGTTGGCAAAGCTCGGTGGGGTCAGCCTCGGCGACCCGGCCGCGATCAACGAAACGCAGACGACGGAGCCACCGCCGAAATTCGCGAGAGCCGTGCCCGCGACAGGCCTGGCGGACGCGGCAACGCCGATCGAGCCCGGCACCGGCGCGGTGATCGTGCAGATCTCGGTGCGCTGGGCGTTGAAGTAAAGACGCGGGACTTGAACTGCAGGGGCCGCGCTTTCAAGCTCTTCAGGTGACGCCCCGTACAGCCCTGCTCCTGCCTCTATTCGCGCTGATGGTCGTCGGGGCGCTGGCTGGCGGCGTGCTGCTCTTCCAGGCGGGCAGCTCCGAACGCCCGCCCGCTGCTTCCCCCGAGCCAGCGGCGACGAACGAGCCGGCCGCCAGCGCTTACAAGCCCGAGGCGTCCGTCTGCCAGGGGCTCCTCCACCGGCCTGACGCGAAGTCCGAGCGGAAGCTGCCCGATGTCTACACGAAACGCGTGGAGGCCGCGGGGATCACAATCGCCGGGAACCAGGATGTCTCTGACGCCGCGATGGCGCAGGCTGCGAAGACGGTCGAACGGATCTTCAAGAACAACGATCTGGAACAGCGCCTGGCCGAAGAGGGCGCCTACATCATCGTCGCCGCGAGCGGCCAGGGCGTCCTGGACCTCCCGGAATTCGCCTGTCTTGGGCAGCAAACGCGGATCGACTTCGACCACGTTTGCGGCGTCGCGGACCGCGCCGATTACCCGGTGGCGACGGTCAACGAACTAGACCTGCTGGGCGACAAGAAGGGGCCGTGTACCGGCCTGAACATCCTCTACCACGAAGTCGGCCACCTCGTGCAGGGGTGGACGATCTCGCCCGCGGACTATTTCGACGTGCGCCGCTTCTACCAGCAGGCTATCGACAGCGGGGTCTACCGCCGCGGCGCGGACTACGCGACCACGAACGCCAACGAGTACTTTGCGGAATCCACCCAGTCCTACTTCCTGTCGCAGAGTTCGAACGGAGGCCGCGACCGTGCCTGGCTACAGCGCAACGACCCGGACATGTTTAGCCTGCTGGCCTCGATTTACGGCGACTGACGGCGGTGGGGGGCTGAGCGAGGACGCCATCCAGGCCGGGACGTCCCGTTCGGGCGGCGCGCCCACGGGTCCCCACCATACGATACGATCGATAGGAGGCGGGCATGAGGACTTCCGCGCTGATCCCCGGCCCCAGGGCGTTCGCGGCTTTGGCCGGTCTTGGGCTCCTGGTGAGCATCGCCCTGAGTCTCGCGATTCGCACGGGGAGCGGCGGCGCCTCGGTCGGGTTCCTATTCGTCTGCACGATCGCGGCGGTGCCTCCCCCCGATTTCCCCGGCGTGTTGACCACCTTCGCGTTCGAGCCGATCCCGGTGTTCATCCTGCTGACCGTCGGCGCCGGCTACCTGTTGGTCTTCCGGACCGTTCGCACAGGCCCCCAGCGCCGGCTGGCCTCAACGGGCAGGCAAATCTCCTTCCTGACCGGGCTCGTGCTCGTCCTGCTGACCGTCTTCGGGCCGCTCGCCGCGTACAGCAGCACCTTCCTCACCGCCCATATGATCCAGCACTTCGTGCTCATCACGATCGCCCCACCCCTGCTGCTCTCGGGCGCCCCGCTCACGCTGCTGCTGGTGGCCGCTGGCCGCGACCGCCGCGATCGCTGGCTCTATCCCGTGTTGCACGCGCGGTGGTTCCACGGGTTCACCAACCCGCTGGTCGGCCTCGTGCTTTTCGCCGTCATCCCCCTCGGCTGGTACACCACCCCGGCATTCGAGCAGTCCCTGAGCAACGCCTGGGTCCACTATCTCGGGTACGGCCTCTTCCTCTTCGCGGGCATCCACTACTGGTGGCCGGTGGTCGGGGGCAACCCGTCGAGGTGGAACCTGTCCCATCCCATCCGGCTGCTCTACCTCTTCTCGCTTGTCCCCATCCACGCCTTCCTCGGCACTTTGTTCTACGAGCCGTCGCAGGTGATCTACGAGGACTTGCAGGCGCTGCCTCGCTACTGGGGGCCGTCGCCGCTGCTCGACCAGCAGATCGCGGGCGCGATGATGTTCATCGTCGGCGAGATGCTCGGCCTCATCGCCACTCTCGCCGCCGCCGCCCGCTGGGCAAGCGCCGATGAACGGCAAGGAAAGCGCATCGATGCCTCGCTCGCCCGGAAGAGGGCGGCCAAGGCCGCTAACCTGCCGATGGAGCCGCGCCAGGATTAGCCGCGCTGAGCAACTCGCGGGCGGAGCCGCCGACGCCTAAGCAAGCACCGGCCTCTGGTTCCGGCACCACCATTTGCGGGACGGTCGCCGCGGGGGCGCCGCGGCGGGGCCGTGCGGCGAGATTAATCAATTGGTGCCACACGTCCCTGCGATGCAGATCCCATGGACACTTGAGCAACCTTCGAACTATAGTTTGAGGGATGGAAGAACCAGCGCCCTCTTCCCACCAGCACGACCCCGGGATGATGGAGATGGTGCGGGAGCACCTCCTCCCGGCCGAACTCGCGGACCGCGTCGCCGGCGTCTTCTGGAGCCTGGCAGACCCAACCCGGGCGCGTATCGTCCACGCGCTCACGCTCGCCGAACTCTGCAACGTAGATATCGCCGACCTGGTCGGGCTGACCGAGTCGGCGGTGTCACACCAGATGCGGGAGCTGCGCTTGTTGAACATCGTGCGCGCCGAGCGGCACGGGCGCATGGTCTTCTACCGCCTCAACGATACGCACGTCCGCCACATCTTCGAGGACACGCTCCGCCACGTTCAGGAGGACGTGGAGTGAGCAAGCAGGTGCTCGATAGTGAAATTGAGCTCGAAATCGAGTTGCTTCTGCCCGAAGTCAAGGACGCGGCGGACACCTGCGTGGACCGTCTCCAGCGGCAGCTCGAGGGGATTCGGGGGATAAGCCAGGCCCACGTCTCCGGGCGTGACGGCCTGGCAAACCTCTGCCCGCACTACGAGGCGGGACTCGTGAGCCTCGAAAGCATCCGGGGGCAAGCGGCCCGGCTCGGCGCGGAAATGAGCGACCGCTATCGCCACGATGCCTTCGCCATCGAGGGGATGGACTGTTCCGAGTGCACGGCCGCGATCGAGCACGCTGTCCGGCGGCTCGACGGTGTGCTTGCGGCCAGCGGAGTAGGAGAAGAACGAGATGGTCGTTAACGATGACATCGTCTTTGTCGCCCGGATGCTTCTCGCGGCGATCCTCTCATTCGCCATTGGCTGGGAGCGTGAGACGAGAGGGAGTCCTGCCGGGGATCGGACCTACGCACTCATCGGGCTCGGAGCCGCGGCATTCACCTCTGTCGGTGTGGACGCCTTTCCGGCTACAGCAGAGAAGCTCATCGCCGGAGTGGTCACCGGAGTCGGCTTCCTCGGGGCCGGCATGATCCTGAAGGAGGGCCGCGATGTCATTGGGCTGACCACGGCAGCCTCCATATGGGCCGTCGCGGCGGTTGGCGTTGTTGTCGGCGCGGGTGAGTACTTGATGGGGGTCACCCTCACCTTCGTCATCTTGCTGGTACTCGAGATGGACAGACTCCCGCTGTTGTCCTGGTTCGAAGCTGGCAACACCATCCGCCGCCGGTCGGCGGAGTCGAGGTCCAGGGACACGTGACCGGATCCTCCTACAAGACGAAGAGAGAAGGCACATGAGCCACGACCACGGGTCCGCCGGCGCGAGGCACTCTCGCCGGCTCATGTTCGCCCTGGTGTTGACGGGCGGCTACATGGTCGTCGAGGCCGTGGTGGGCTATCTCGCCAACAGCCTGGTGCTCCTGGCGGACGCCGGGCACATGCTCACTGACGTCGCTGGACTCAGCTTCGCGCTCATCGCCATCTGGTTCGCCCAGCGCCCGGCGACGCAGGGGAAGACGTACGGTTACTACCGCGTCGAGATCCTGGCAGCCCTGTTAAACGGCATCCTGCTCCTCGGGGTCTCTGGCTACATCCTCTACGAGGCCTATCGGCGCTTCAGCAACCCGCCCGAGGTGAACAGCGTGCCGCTGCTCGTGGTCGCGAGCATCGGTCTTGTGGTGAACATCGCCTCGGCGGCGCTCCTCATTTCGGGGTCGAAGGACAGCCTCAACGTGAGGGGAGCCTTCCTGGAGGTTGCGGGCGACCTGCTGGGTTCGCTTGGGGCGATTGCCGCTGGCATCATCCTCCTGACCACGGGCTGGCGCTACGCCGACCCGCTGTTCGCGGCCGGCGTCGGAGTTTTCATCCTCCCCCGCACGTTCCGGCTGATGAAGGAGGCAGTTGATGTCCTCCTCGAAGGCACGCCGCGCCATCTCGAGCTCGACGAAATTGCAGGGGCGATGGTGGGCGTGGCGAATGTCCAGTCCGTGCACGACCTGCACGTCTGGTCCGTGACGAGCGGCTTCGTCGCCCTCAGCGGCCACGTGGATGTTTCGGAGCGCACCGACCGTCAGCAGGTGCTTGTCGATCTCCACCGCGTTCTCACGGGGCGCTTCGATATCGACCATGTTACGCTCCAGGTCGAAACTGGAGACCTCGAGCGCGCTCTGGGGCAGCCCTGCCTTCCTCAGGCGGGCAACTGCTTTGCTGGCCCGGCATTGGCCGCTCGCCAGGCCGAACGGTCCAATTGGCGAGACATCCAAAGATCCCCACACCAGGCCAAGAAAGGGAGGATTTGATGAGAGGATTGACACCGGTCGTCACGTTGCTGCTCGCGCTTAGCGGCGTGCTTCTGTCCTCAGCCTGCGGCGATGGTAGCGGCGAGGCCAAACCCGGTAAAGGGAGCGAACTCACGACGGTGCTCGCTACCTCCGATCTGGCGGTTGGTAAGCAGAGGCTAACCTTCGTCGTCCTCGATGACGATGTCCCGGTGACGGACAAGCCGGCCTTTGTCCGGTTCTTCAAGAACGCGGACTCATCGCCACGGGTAGTGGGTCAGGGTTCCATCCCCTGGGCTGCGATCGGCGCTCAGGAAGAGAAGCACGATGCTGCCGGGCACGACGAGACCGAGCTGACGGGCATCTACTACGTCAACGCGGAGTTCGACGAGCCCGGCACGTGGGGAATTGGCGTTACGCTTGGGGACAAACTGGACGAGAAAACGGAGATGCGGATCCTGTTCACGGTGAAGCCGAAGAGCGAAGCGCCGTCCGTTGGCGAAAGGGCGGTACCGGTCAATAACCCGGTGGCGAGCGAGAAGCCGCTGAAGCAGATCCACACGGGTCCGGATTCAGATCTTCAGTTCCATAGCGCCAGCATCGCGACAGCAATCTCGTCCGGCCGGCCCTCCGTAATCGCGTTCGCCACGCCATCGTTCTGCCGGACGCGGACGTGTGGCCCCGCGCTGCAGGTGGCGATCAAGGCTCAGCAGAAGTTCGGGAACCGCGTCAACTTCGTCCACGTCGAGCCGTACGAGCTCGACGCCGAAGGGAACATGGCAAAGGATGGCCAGGGGAACCAATTCCTCATGGTCGAAGCGGGCAAGTCATGGCGCCTCCCAACCGAACCCTGGGTATTCGTTGTCGACCAGTCCGGCGCTGTTGTTGCCCGATTCGAAGGACCGTACACGCTCGAGGAACTCGATTACACCCTCGCTCAGCTGACGGGCAGATAGTCGCCGGATGACGAAGCGGATGACCGTACATGCCGCAATTCAGCGTGCTTCCCGCCTGCCCCTGATTCTCCACGGCGCCAACACCGGGCGCCGCCTCCCGGTATACCGCAGCAAAGCTTTCAGCGAACATGACTACCCCGGGTTGTGCTCCACATGGCAAACGCCGGGCCCGCCTACAGTTGCGAAACGGCGACGTTGCTTGACGAGGTGGCTTGAGTTCGATGGAATCTGAACAGTACGTTTCTCCGTTACTGGCCGCCGCGTCGTTATCGGTGGTGTTCCTTGTCCTCTTCGCCATGCTTTTCGCGGAGCTTCCCTTCGCCGAACGTCTGCGCGTTATCATCGACCAGCACACGCAAAAGCTGATGTTCACCGTAGCAGCGGTCGCGATGATGTCTTCGCTCTACTACTCGGAAGTCGTAGGGTTCATCCCGTGTGAGTTCTGCTGGTATCAACGAATCGCGATGTATCCGCTCGCAGTTTTGTTGCTTGTCGCTATCGTCACACGTTCTCGTATCGACTCACGGTACATCGTTACGCTCGCCGGAATCGGCCTGCCACTGTCGATTTATCATTATCAGCTGCAGTTATTTCCTGACCAGGTTAGGGTGTGCTCTGGTATCGTGTCGTGCACGGATAGGAACGTCAATCAGTTTGGGTTTGTTTCCATCCCGTTCATGGCTGGCAGTGGTTTCCTCGCGATACTGCTTTTGCAGCTTGCCGAGTGGCGAGTGGACTACTTGTACAGGCGGTGGTACGGCGGCGACGGTGCCGATGCTACCGATGAACCGTCTTCGAGGCCGTAGTTCCGCCTGGCACGGGCGGAGAGCGCCACGTGCCCGGTAGCCGAAGTTGCCTACAGCTCCCCGCGGGCCCGCAGCACCAGGTATTTCTCCGCAGCCTCGGAAAGATATGCCCCGATCTCGGGGTAGCGCTCGCGAAGAGCCTTGATGTGCTCGTTGATCGGCAACCGGCGGCGCTGATACGGGCTGCCGTCCGGGATGTCGCCCACCTTGCTGGCGGTGAGGATGAAGATCGGGCGGGTTGTTGGCGCTCCCGCTTCGAAATCCGGGTTCAGGCTGGTCGCTTTGCAGTAGAGGAAGCCCACGAGGACGGCTTTTTCGATGGTCGCGCCGGTTTGCTCCCGCGCCGCCGCCTTCAGGGCCGTTTCGACATCGCCGGGGCCGGGTTCGCACTCCACCGTGCCCCAGACCGTCGCGCCTTCGGGCCGGCAGACGTAGCCCTTGTCACCAAGGTAGACAACGCCGTAGGCGAAGTTCACGGGCACGTCCTGGGGAAGCTCTTCATCCTTGACCCAGCGGGCGCGCCACGCGTCGCCGATGTTCAACTCCAGCAGGTGAGCCCAGCGGGGCTCGCGGTAGGCAATTTCGGGCATCATGGGGCAGCTCTCCGTCGAAGAAATGGTTTAGCGACAACGTGGGCCGCGGCAGCGCCGGCACGCAACTCCCTCCCGGGAAGCGCGTGGCGACTCTCGATCATGCCAAGGGCGATGGTGGCGTTCAATCCCGGCGAATGCAAACAGGAGCGGACGTCGCCGGCGGGCTCGCCATCGGCGGTTAGCCTGGTGCCGGCGTCCAGAGGGTCGCCTTCGACCAGCAGCGCCGAGAGGATGCGGTGGGCATGTCCGCCGGGGATGCCAAGGAGCACGTCCAGGTCCGCCTCGGCGGGCGTGAGGCCAGTCTCAAGGTCCGGGACGAACGCTGGCACGCACGCTTCAACGCGCGCCACCTCCTGGGCAAGGTGGCCGGCGAGGGGTACGCCAGCGGCCACAAGCGTCTCAATCACGTGCTGCGCGACAGCGGGCGCAACCATGAGCTCGAAGCCGTCTTCGCCTGTGTCGCTGGTGCGCATAGCCAGCGTGCGAAACCCGTGGAACTCGAACATCGCGCAGTGCAGAAGTTGCATCCGGACGGGAAACGCCTCGGAAAGCTGCGTCCGGGCCACGTCTCCGGCGGCGGGCCCGGTTATCCCGATCAGGCACGTGTTCTCGGTCCGGTCGCTGAGAGCGGCGTCCCAGTCGGCGGCGACGGCGGCCTGCATGCGGGCAAGCGACTCAAAGCGCTGGGTGGGCTCACCGGTGACCAGGTAGGCGATGCCCCCGGTGCGCGCAATCAGGACAACGTCACGGATGACCCCTTCCGCGTCGAGCGCGACGGTCCGCATCGCGCGGCCTTCCTCCAGCTCATCGACGTGGCCCGCGAACACCGCCTTGAGGACCTCCATGGCGTCTGTCCCGGTGACGATGAAGCGGCTGTGGTGGGAACGGTCCAGCACGGCGGCGCGCGTCCGGATGGCGTCGTACTCGGCTGCCGGATCCCCGTAGTGCATGGGCAACGACCAGCCGAGCGAGGGCGCGAACTCCGCCCCGCGGGCAGCGTGCAGTTCCCGCAGGGCGAGGTGGTAGAGGCGCCGCGGCTCGCTGTTCATTCGTTGACCCAGGTCCGGCGACCGTCAACGTCCTTCAATCGCCCGGCGCCGGGAAAAGCGCTGTGGACGGAGATGAGGAGGGCGTTTTCGCGCATCGCTCGTTCGATCAGCTTCTTCTTCGTTTCCAGGGTAACGAGGGGGAGGACATCGAAGGCAGGGATCCAGGTGGGACGCTCGATCTGGACTTCGTGGTGGATGAGGTCGCCCATGTAGATGGCGGTTTCGCCGCCGGAGGAGAGGACGACTGCCGCGTGGTCCGCCGTGTGGCCGGGCGTGGGCAGGAAGTGAATCCCCGGCGCGATCTCGCGCTCGCCATCGACAAGTTCCAGCTGCCCGGAACGCGCCAGAGGTTCGAAGTTCTCCGCGAAGTAGGTGCCGCGGGTGCGCTCGTTCGGGTGCATCGCCGTCTCATATTCGGCCGCCTGCAGGTAATAGCGCGCGTTCGGGAAGGTTGGTACCACCTCATCGCCGCGGCGGACCGTGTTCCAGCCGCAATGGTCGGCGTGGAGGTGGGTGTTCGCTACCACCGTGATGTCTTCCGGCGTGAGGCCAAGCTGCCCGAGCCCATCCAGCAGGTGGCCGTGGTCGCCCGGGAAGCCGCGGGCAACGGCCGGACTGTGCTTGTTCCCCACACCCGTGTCCATCAGCACCACGTCATCGCCGGCACGGACGACAACGCAATTCAGCCCGAGGGGGATGCGGTGCTCCGCGTCGATGGCCTCCTTGCCGATGACCGGCTCCCACATGATCCGGGGGATGAGGCCAAAGACCGCGCCAGCATCGAGCTTGATGAAGCCGTCGGAGATCACGGAGAGGTGGAAGCCGCCGACGGTGTAATGCCGGGGGGATTGCATTCAGCCAACGATACGAAGGCGGGTGGCGGGTAGCAATTCGTGAGTGCCAGAGCGCATACTGGCAGTTGCAACGCATTGCATTGACCGCTTTTCTTTACTTTCGCCCTGGAGCAACGAGTGAAGCTCGCCCCCAACCGCCTCGTGGCCGCCCTCTTCCTCCTCGCCCTTCCGCTTGCCGCTGCCTGTGGCGGCAGCGGCAAGTCTGGCTCGGCCACGCCTGGCGAAGGCCTGAGCGGTACATCCAGCGACTTCACCGCGAACGATGGCAAGCTGAAGGTCGCGACGACGGTGGCGCCGCTCACGAGCATCGTGGTCAACATCGGCGGCGACCGGATCTATGTCCATGGCCTCATCCCCGCGGGCGTGGATTCGCACACCTACGAACCCAGGCCTTCGGACGCCAAAATCCTGGCGAAGGCTGACCTGCTGATCATGAACGGGGCGGACCTTGAGGGGACGACCGCGGAGATCGCGCAGGCGAACCTCAAGGACAAGAGCAAGATCTACAAACTGGCCGACAACACGCTGAGCGGTGAGGACGAGAAGACGGGGTTCCTCTACGACTTCAGCTTCCCGCGGGCGGAAGGGCGCCCGAACCCTCACCTCTGGATGGACCCGCAATACGCCCTGAAGTACGCCGACCTTGTCCGCCAATGGTTGAGCGCCAACGATACGGCGAACGCGGCCTACTACCAGGCGAACTTCAACAAGTACGCAGCCCTCTTGAGGCAGTTGGACGAGGCCATCCGCAAGGACCAGGAAACGGTGCCCCCGGCGAACCGCAAGCTTCTCACCTACCACGACAGTTGGGCCTACTGGGCGCGGCGCTACGGCTGGCAGGTTATCGGCGCGGTGCAGCCGTCGAGCTTCAAGGAGCCGAGCGCGAAGGAACTCGCCGACCTCATCAACCAGCTGAAGGCGGAGAAGGTCCCGGCCATTTTCGGGAGCGAGGTGTTCCCCAGTAAGACGCTGGAAGCCATCGCCCGCGAGACCGGCGCGAAGTTCGAGCAGCAGCTCCGTGACGACGAGCCGCCGGGAAAACCCGGTGACCCTGGCTACACCTACGCCGGGATGCTGGTTGAGGACATGAAGATTATGTTCTCGGTGCTCGGCGGCAACGCGAACGAGACAGCGAAAGTCAACCCGCGTAACGTCTTTCTGACGGACTAACGAGGGCCGCGAAGGGGGCATGGCATGGGTCAGCCAGTGGCCGGCAACGAGATCGTCCGCCTTTCGGGGCTGAGCGCGGGATACGATGGCAAGCCCGTGGTAGCGGACGTCAACCTGCGCGTCGCAGCGGGCGAGTTCGTCGGGATCGTTGGTCCCAGCGGCTCGGGCAAGACAACACTGATGAAGGTGCTGCTCGGGACCGTCCACACCTACGCGGGCGAGGCGTTCGTCGATGGGCGCCGGGTCAGCCTGCGCCACCGCCCCTCGGTCGGCTACGTCCCCCAACTGGAGACGATCGACTGGAACTTCCCGGTGACGGTGGAAGAGGTGGTGATGCTGGGCCGCGCGATGCAGTCCGGGCCGTGGCCCTGGCCGCGGAAGAGCGACACCGCCGAGATGATGCGGCTCCTCGAACGGCTGGGCATCGCCCGGTTCCGCAAACAGCAGATCCGGAACCTTTCCGGAGGGCAGCAGCAACGCGTCTTCCTCGCCCGCGCGCTCATCCGCAACCCGCGCCTCCTCCTCCTGGACGAGCCGACAAGCGGCGTGGACATCAAGACACGCGACGACATCCTCCACCTGTTGGTGGACCTCCACCGTGAAGGCGTCACTGTCATCCTCTCGACGCACGAACTGAACGCGGTCGCCGCCCATTTGCCGCGCGTCGTCTGCATCAACCACGGCATCGTCGCCGACGGCAACCCGGCCGAGATCTTCACCACGGACGTGCTGCGACGGACGTACGGCGGCGACATGGTGGTGGTGAGGCAGGGCGGCATGACGCTGGTGGCCGATAGCCCCCACTTCTTCGACGGGCGCGCGGGCGGCGCCGGCGAGGTAGCCGTCTGATGCTTTTCGCCGACATCACCGAGCCGTTCGAGTTCGAGTTTTTCCGCCACGCGCTCATCGCCGCGACAATGGTCGGCGCACTCACGGGGCTGGTGGGCGTCTTCGTCGTCCTCCGGCGGATGAGCTACATCGGCCATGGGATGTCGCACTCCGTCTTCGGCGGCGCGGTCGTCGGCTACGTCGCGGGGTTCAACTTCTACCTGGCGGCGGGCATCTGGGGGTTCCTATCGGCGCTGCTGATAAACCAGACCACGCGCAAGCGTCAGATCGGCGCGGACGCTGCCATCGGCATCGTGACGACGGCGAGCTTCGCGCTCGGCGTCGCCCTGATCAGCCGCGCTTCAAGCGTGACGCGTAACTTCGATGCGGCACTCTTCGGCAATCTACTTGGCGTCAGCCAGGCGGACATCTGGGTCATCGCCGCGGTCCTGGCGTTCACCGTCGGGGCCGTGTTCTTCCTCTACAAGCAGCTCCTCTTCCTCACCTTCGATTCAGAGGTCGCGCCTGTCTACGGTGTACCCGCCGGCTGGATCGACACGGTCTTCTCGCTCGTCCTGGCGGCCACGATCATCGCCTCCATCCGGATCATGGGCGTCACGCTCATCGCCGCCTCGCTCGTCATCCCGCCGGTCGTCGCGCGGCTCCTGACGGACCGGTTCGCCGTGATGCTCGTCCTCTCGAGCCTGATCGGCGCGGCCGTAGCCTTCAGCGGGATGTTCGTCAGCTACTACTGGGACATCGCCTCGGGTGCGAGCATCGTCCTCCTATCGGCGGCGGTGTTCGTGGCCACGATCTTCAGCGTCACGCTGCGCAACTGGATCCGGACGGGAAGGCCGGTCCCGGCGACGCGTGAACTGACCGCGGCGGAAGCGAAGGCGCTCTTCGACTGAGCGGAGGCGGGGGCCCCCGCTGAGGGAGCGACCGTTCGCCAAGCGGTGTAGGCTAAGCGTCGGTGGCCTCGGCGTCCCGGAGAGACTTGCAATTGATGCGCGTCGCGATTGAGCCTGCGTTGCTTCGTTGGGCGAGCGAGAGATCTGGCAGGGAGACCGAAGACCTGCGCGCGAAGTTTCCGAAGCTCGGGCTCTGGGAACAGGGCGAAGCCCAGCCGACGCTCAAACAGCTCGAGCAATTCGCAAAGGCGACGCACACGCCGGTCGGCTATTTTTTCCTTCCGGAGCCGCCAGTCGATGAGGTGCCCATCCCGGACCTCCGCACGGTCGGCAATCGTCACCTCGGACGGCCAAGCCCGGATCTGCTCGAAACGGTCTACATCTGCCAGCAGCGCCAGGAGTGGTATCGCGACTACGCTCGTTCAACCGGCGAACCACCACACGACTTCGTGGGATCCGCACGGGTGGAAGACGAGATAGTCGCAACGGCAGGACGGATTCGCCACGCACTCGGGTTCGACCTGGAGGAACGGCGCCAGTTGCCAACCTGGACCGATGCCCTCCGGCGGTTCATCGAGCAGGCCGACGCCCTCGGCATCCTGGTAATGGTCAGCGGCATCGTGGGCAACAACACCCATCGCTCCCTCAACCCGGAGGAGTTCCGCGGGTTCGCGCTTTCGGACGCGGTCGCCCCACTGATTTTCGTGAACGGCGCCGACTCGAAGGCAGCCCAGATGTTCACCGTCGCGCACGAGCTTGCGCATGTTTGGCTGGGACAGTCGGGCGTCTCGGACGCGCAGGCCGCGCAGATCCCGGAACAGCGCATCGAGCGGTGGTGCAACCAGGTCGCGGCGGAGCTGTTAGTCCCACTGGAGGTAGTAAGGCGCGAGTACTACCAGGCTGCCGCGCTCCGGTCCGAGATGGATCGGCTGGCCCGCCGCTTCAAAGTCAGCACGCTTGTCGTGCTCCGCCGAATCTTCGATGCGGGTTTTCTCACCTGGGACGCCTTCCGTCACGCGTACGCCGAGGAGCGTGACCGGCTTCTGGCGATCCCCCGAAGCTCAGGTGGGAACTTCTACCTGACGCAAGGCACTCGGCTCGGCAAGCGCTTCGCCGGTGCCCTTGTGGTGAGTACGCTCGAAGGCCAGACCCTTCACCGTGACGCTTTCCGGCTGCTCGGCTTCTCAAGACTGGAGACGTTCCGGGAACTGGGTCGAAACCTGGGCGTGTCCTGATGGCATATCTGTTGGACGCCAATGTGTTCATCCAGGCTAAGAACCTCCACTACGGACTGGACTTCTGCCCGGCGTTCTGGGATTGGCTGCTCGTTCAGAATTCGGCCGGCAATGTTTTCAGCATCGAAAAGGTCGAGGACGAGATCAATGCGGGAGCAGACGAGCTCGCGGCATGGGCATCCCCACTTGGGTATGGCTTCTTTCTCAGGCCGGATGGCGGGACGATCCCAGCGCTCGGCCGGGTT
>PNKC01000062.1 GCA_013822275.1 Anaerolinea sp.
CCTCCAGCTCCGGCCATTGCGAGCGGTCACCGAGCCGCATAAGGGCGATGTCCACGTTCCCCAGGATCGTGGTCAGATAGTTGTTCACATCGTGAGCGACCCCGCCGGCGAGCGCGCCAATGGTTTCCATCCGCTGGGCGCTGCTGATCTGCGCATCAAGCTGTTTGCGCTGGGTGATGTCCTGGAGGACGCCCGCTGCCCGGACCGGCTTCCCGGAAGCGTCGTGTTCGTACACGGCGTGGTGCCAAACCCAGCGATAACCGCCATCCGCGTGGCGGTGGCGATATTCGAGCGCGACTCGGCCAAGCGTGCTGACGGAGCCGCGTACCTCCTGGATCACCCGCGCCCGGTCCTCCGGATGAACGCGGGCAAGCGCGTCGCGGGGCGCGTAGTGGTGTTGGAGTTCCGTGAAGCCGAGCACCTCCTTCAGGCTGCCACCCCAACTGATCCGCTCATTCGCGATGTCCCATTCGTAGACGATCTGACCGCTCGCGGCGACGACGAACTCGTACCGCTCGTGCTCGGCAAGCCAGGCGTCGCGCAGGACGCGTTCCTGTTCCACCCGCTCCGTTACGTCGAAGGTAATGCCTTCGACGGTTGGCGGGTCGCCGGGGGATTCGCCCGGCGCGACCGTGGCCGAATCCCGTATGATCCTTCGCGCGCCGCTTGCCTGGACCAACTCGTAGGTGAGGTCGAGGGCGCCCCCGCCGGAGTCCGCGAGCGCGCGGATCTCCCTGGCCACGCGCTCGTAATCTTCCGGGGCAACCAGGCTTGCGAGCGTCCTTTCGCCGGAGCGGAACTCTTCCGCGGGGAAGCCGGTGAGCGTCTCGAAGCGGTCATCCAGCCAGAGCACCCGCGCGGGCGGCCCAAGCTCGTAGCGATACACCACCCCGGGCAGGCTGCGGACAAGCAGTTCAAGCTGGCGCCTGCTGTCCTCCAACTGGCGCTCAACCATGCGTTGCGCGGTGATGTCGCGACAGATCGCAATCTGGATTGGGTGGCCATCGATCATCGACGTCCGCCCGCGAATCTCAACCGGGAAAGTGCTCCCGTCCTTGCGCCGGTGGCGGCTGCGAACCGTCATCGTGACATCCAACTGTCCGAAGAGATCGCGCACGTCCTGGAGCGTCTTGTCCGGAGAAAGGGCTGCGTCCAGGTCCCAGAGCGTCAGCCCAATGAGTTCCTTGCGGCTGTACCCGAGCGCTCGCTGCGCTCCCTCGTTGCATTCGATGATGGACGCAGTGTCGAAATCGACCGCGTAAACCTGGTCCTCGGTTATATCGAGCAGGTGCAGCAGCAGGCCAGGGGAATCGAAGCCGGTCATGTGCTCCTGTGGGGGACGTCACGTCTGGGCGAGATTGCCGTCAAGCTTCGCCAAGCCGGGCCGTCTTCACCATCGGGGGTTTCCCTACCTCGACGGGCGAAGAAGCTTCAGTCGTCCGAAGCGAGGCGCCCGGCGGCGATGCCGATGAAGACGCCGATGACCGTTTCGATGACGTGCGTCAGCGTGGCCCGCGTCCCCGGGTCGCCGCCCATAAGGCCCAGCGCCACGAGCCCCGCAAGCGACAGCAGCAGGGCCGCCGCCAGGACCGTGACGATCGTGGCGATGAGCCGGCCAACGGGCACCTCCTCGCCGCTCACCGCGAGGTCACCTTGCCGGTCAAGCGGCAGACGGAAGCGGCCCGGAACGGGTGGCGCAGGCTGTGGGTTGCCAGCCCAAAGGCGGCGCGGACAATGAGCAGGCCAGCCGCGAGAACTGGTCCACAGCGGGCGGAAGTGGTGGGTAACGGGACGACCATGGCGGGACCTCGGAAGTGGAGTCCGTCCACTCTGCGTCCGCCGAGCCGCATCACCGAGCCCCACCTGTCAATCCTCCCTCTTCACCAGGTGGCCAGCGGCTTCTCTCCCGGCCCGATCATGGTTTCACTTTCCCGTTTCCTCCACCGTTAGCCGGGGTAGGGTTACCGCCGTTAGGCGGGGTAGGATTGCCACCGTTGGCCGGAGTCGGGTTGCCACCGTTAGGCGGGGTAGGATTGCCACCGTTGGCCGGAGTCGGGTTGCGACCGTTCGCGGGGGTGGGGTTGCCACCGTTGGCCGGAGTCGGGTTGCCGTTCTCCTTGGGGGGCGTAGGGTTTCCATTCCTGCCTGGCGTTGGGGTGCTGATGGCGACGGGAGTTGCAGTCCCCGCCGGGACGGGCGTGGGAGTGGTGGCAGGCGTCGGCGTGGAACCTCCAGCCGGGACTGGCGTGGAGTCGGTGGGCTTTTGTGTGGGGGTCGGCAGGGCGCCGCCATCGCCCGCGGCGACCGGTCGAGCAGTTGGAGAAGGTGTTGGAGAAGGCGTTCGGGCCGGCCGGGCCGTGGGTGGCGCTGAGGGCCCGGGGGCCGGTGTTACTGTGGCCACGTTGGTTGGGGCTGGCGATTGGCGAGGCGCTGCGCTTCCGCCGCCGGACGGGCGCCGGGGGGCAGTTCCGGGCGGCCCCGGATCGTCCGACTCGCCAGCCACGTCGGTCGTGATTGCATCAAGGATCGCCGGACTAAGAGGCGCGAACCGCAGGGCCAGTGGCGCGGCGGAGTAATCGACGTTCAGGCGGGACGAAAGGTCTGCGGTAATCCGGCGCGGCGGCTCGTGCGGAGCGGCTCCAAGATACGCCGCAGCGAACGAGAATACGGTGATGCCCGCGAGGCCGGCGCCGGTCGCCGGACTAAGCAGCTTCACGGCGGGCACTCCGAAGCGCCTCAAGGCTGTCAATCCAGGCCTTCGTCTGGACTCCCTGGATGGCCCGCCGTTCCTCCCAGAGCTGGACAATCCTCCTCATCGTCGCGACCACCTCGGAGTCCATGAGTCCTGCTTCGGCATCGCGCCAGAGGATGCGGAGAGCTTCCTGGGGGCTCATCGCAGGGCGGTAGGGCCGGTCTGTCGTCAACGCGTCATAGACGTCTGCCACGGCCGTTATGCGCGGGAACATGGAGAGTTCCTCCGCGCTCAGGCCAAGCGGATAACCGCTGCCGTTCAGGCGCTCATGGTGCCCGCCAACGATTTCCAGGACTTCCCGCGGCAGGTCCGCCGACTCGAGGATTCGCAGCCCGATTGTTGGGTGTTGCTCGATCAGCCGGCGTTCGTCGTCGCTAAGCCGGCCGGGCTTGAGGAGCACCGTGTCGCGGACACCGATCTTCCCGATGTCGTGCAACAGGCCACCAACGCGGAGATGGTGGAGGGCCGGGCGCGGCATGCCCATTCCGCTCCCGAGTTCGGCCGAGAGATCGCCAACGCGCACCGAGTGCCCGGCCGTATACGGGTCGCGAGCTTCGATCGCGGAGGCAAGCGCGCCGATGGTCGCGATGTGCTGCTGCTCAAGGCGTTCCGCCATCGCGTCGAACCTCATACCAAGCATGCCGATCTCGTCTCCGGTGCGGACGTTGGAGCGCGCGCTCAGGTCGCCCTTCGAAACGGACGTCGCCGCGGCAACCAGGAGTCCGAGGGGCCCGGTGAGCTCCCTTGCGATGAGCCAGCCGACCGCCATGACGGCAACTGTGATGCCCCCGAAGATGAGGCTCATTCGGAGGCGAGCGGACTGGCTGGTGGTCGCCAGAGCATCAAGCGAGAGGGCAAACGAGGCGGCGCCGATGGGCTCGCCACGCACCCGGAGGTCGCTGTTCAGAAACCGGTACTGACGGCCAAGAATGGAACCGGAACCCTGAGAGCCTGGGGTACCGCCTGATCCCGTTCCGCGAAAAAAGCCGTTGCCAGCGGATGCGTCGGCGGCGTCAAAGGTGGCCGCCATCAAGGAACCGGTACTATCGAAGACCGCGATCTCACCGAGAGTTTCCCGCTTGATGCCCCGCAATATCGTGTCAAGGCGGGTGGTCACTACAACAGCACCCACCGCCATCCCTTGCTCGTCAAAGATCGGGCCGGCGGTGAGCAGTGCCGGGCCATTGCCGGTCATCGCCAACTGGGCCCACTTGTCCCCCCGGGCATCGGACCTGCCGGCAATCGCCGCCCATACAGCCGTCCACTCCGCTGGTGCCAGGCCCGGCGGTAGTGTTTGCCTTGAAGCGGAATCCCCAGCCATCCAGACGCCATAAACCCGCTTGCCAGAACGGTCGAAGACCTCCGCTCCTTCGATCGCGGCGTTCGCCGCCTGGGGCAGGACAAGCGCTTCAAGGCGGTTTTGGTCGCCGTTCGCCAGGGCTTCAGAGACTCCCTGGGTGAAGGCCACGGAACGGACGACCTCAAGATGGTCCCGTTCCCGCTTTGCGACCTCATCGGCGGTCTGCTGGGAGCCCGAGACAAGCTGAGCGCGCAACTTGTCGTCCAAAGAAGAGGTCACGAGCTCCGTGATATTCCGGGTGGCGAACACGGCGAACAGTCCGGTGAGGACCGCGAACGGGAGCATTATCTTCCACTTCACGCGCCGCAATCTGAGCGACAACACGAGCCGGCGAAGGAAGGCCATACACAGTACATCGGCAGGCGCGTTCGCGGCCCACATGGTGCAGATTCGCGGCCCGGCAGCAATCCGCCGAGATCCGCCAACGCGGAAGCCCCTTCGCGGGCTGGACGGGGCTTCCGGCTGAAGAGCGGAGCGAGGTTCCCGGACTAACGCACGCCCGCGAAGCTGTAATCGCTGAACGCCCAGCCGGCCGAGGTACGCGTCCAGAGCCGCACCCAGGTGGTCCCGCTGGTCGCCACGAGCTGGCTGATCGTCACTGCCGTGTTCGTCCCCTGGGAGCGGCCATACAGGTTGTTCGCGCCCTGGGCCGTGCCTACATAGAGGAAGTACTCCAGGCCGCCTGTCGCCTGCGTCCAGGTGAACGTGCTGTTCACCCGCGCCAGGAAACTGCCGGGCACGGGGCTCAGCAGGCTCGCCTTCGACGACGTGGCGGGCGGCGTGGTCGTGGTTGCCGCCCGATAGCTGTAGTCGTTGTACTGCCAGCCCGTCGAAAAGCGCGTCCAGAGCCGGACGTAGACCGTGCTGCCGTTCGTGGGCAGGCCGGCGAGCGTGCGGCTGAGGGCCGTGCCCTGAGAAGCGCCGTAGTAGTTGTTCGCACCCACGCTGGACCCGGCGTAGAGGAAGTACTCCACGCCGCCGCTGCCTGCGCTCCAGCTGAAGGTCGCGCTCGCACCGGGCAGAGTCGCGCCGTTGATGGGACTGGTGATGGCCGCTTTGGCGATGGTCACGGGCGGCGGAGTCGAGGTGCCCCCTCCGGTGCCGCTGGTGCCGTCGTTCGTCGCCCCGAACTCGGTCACCCAGTACCAGCCGTAGGTGGAGCTGCTGCCGTAGTAGCGGGCGATGCCGATCTGCTGGTAGTAGCTGGTCAGCATGTTCGCGTTGTGTCCGGCCGAAGCCTTCCAGGCGTCGAACGCTTCCTGGGCCGTGTCCCGCACGGTGCCCGCGGCCAGGTTTTCGCCGGCGCCGGTCGGATAGCCGCAGTCAACCGCGAGCTGTGCCGGCGCCCGGCCAAGGGAGTCCGTGTGCGAGAAGTAGTTCTTCGTCGCCAGGTCCACGGCCTTCCAGCTGGCCGCGCGGTTCAGGTTCGTGCTCACACCGAGCGCTCCGAAGCCGTTTTGCACCCGGTACTGGTTGATCAGCCCGAGAAAGGCCGTCTCCTCGCCGTCCATCGAAAGATCGGCCACCGTGCAGTTCGTCAGTGCGGCGGCCGGGGCCTGATCGATGATTGCGGCCGTCGCCCCAATTGCGACCGCCAGCGCCGCGGTCAACGCTCCAGCGAATCGCCTCAAGTCGTTCATACCCAACAGATGCCAACCCTCGCGGGGCTCACGGATTCTTTGTCGAGCCCCGCTCGGCCTATCAGACCACGCCTGTTTCAAACACCTGTCAGCGGAGCGTAAACGGCGTGCAAACTTTCTCCCAAATTCGTGATTGCCAGTTGAGGACACGAAGGCGCGAACGCACGAAGCGGCACGAAGGATCGCGGTTGCATCCCTTCAAGCTTCGTGACCCTTCGAGGCTTGCTGCCTTTGTGTCCCTCGAAGACTGGCCACTCGCGCCGGCGTCATTGCCAGTTGAGGACACGAAGGCGCGAAAGCACGAAGCAGCACGAAGGATCGCGGTTGTATCCCTTCAAGCTTCGTGACCCTTCGAGGCTTGCTGCCTTTGTGTCCCTCGAAGACTGGCCACTCGCGCCGGCGTCGGTTGCCGGTTGAGGACACGAAGGCGCGAAAGCACGAAGCGGCACGAAGGAGTTTGGGGGATGGGTGCCTTCGGACTTCGTGACCCTTCGAGGCTTGCTGCCTTGGTGTCCCTCAAAGAACCCTGGGTCTCAAGCACAGATCGCTACTGCGGCGGGCCGAACCCGTGCCGTGCCAGGATGGCCTGCCCTTCGGGCGAGAGGAGGTAGGCGACGAAGGCTTCCGCGAGTTGGCGCCCGTTCGCCCCGTGTACGAGGGCCACCGGATACTCGGCAACCACGTTGAACTCCGCCGGGATCGCGACCGAGCGCACGCCGCGCGCGGCGCCCAGGTCCGTGACGTAGACGACGGCGGCATCCGCTTCGCCAAGCTCAACCTTTGTCAACGCGGCGCGGACGTTCACTTCCTCGCTCTTGAGGTTCGCGAGGACGCTGGCCGCGAAAGATGTGCCATAGCCCTCTGGGGTGGACGCTTTCCTCAGGGCCTCCCGTGCGTACTCGCCTGCAGGCACGTCCTTCCCGGCGAGGACGAGCCGCACCCCCGGCCGGGCAAGGTCGCGAAACGACTCCACGGGGCTCTCCTTCGCGGCGGCCACTACGAGGCTGTTCGTGGCGAAGATCC
Source organism: Anaerolinea sp. (assembly GCA_013822275.1). Taxonomy (GTDB): domain Bacteria; phylum Chloroflexota; class Dehalococcoidia; order Tepidiformales; family Tepidiformaceae; genus PNKC01. The sequence goes on from PNKC01000062.1 coordinate 6,776, forward strand.
GGCCAGACTCGACCCGGCCGCCGGCGGCCAGCTCCGCGAGTTGGGCGGCGCTCGCGGGGGCAAACACATCCGCGGGCGCGCCTTCGTTGATCTGCGCTGCAAGCGTGGAGGACGAGCCGAAGTTGAGCGCCACGCCAACGCCAGGGTGAGCGGCTTCGAATTGCTTCGCCACCTCCGTGAAGGCGTCCGTCAGTGAAGCCGCCGCATAGACGCGCAGTTCTGGCGTGCCCCGGTCGCCGGCGCCGCAGGCGGCCAGCACCGCGGCCATGAGGGCGATTACGGCGTACGGCCAGCGCCGGAGCATCATCATCCCTCCCGCCGATCTGGTCCGGTGGCCTTCGTTAGCCGTGGCGCGTGGAGGCGCCGCCGTCCACGGGGACGACGGTCCCGTTTCCCTTGATCGCAGACGGATCGTCCACGTTTCCGCCATTGTGCGGGGCGGATGGACGAGGGGACAGGCCGGCCCGGTTAGCTCGCCAGGAAGGCTGGCAGCGGAAGTTGCGTCACCTTGCCGTCGGGCTCATTCATCAGGGGGAGCAGGTGCGAGGCGATGGCGACCATCATCTCGGGGTGTTCGTTGGCGATGCGCTCCAGCACCTCGTGCGCCGGCATGTTCGCTTTGAACTTTGTTGGCTCCATCTGCCAGCCGACCCAGCGGTCACGGCTGCGCGAGAGGATCATCACTTTTGCCATGTCCCAGTCCCTTCGCCCTGGATTTCCGCCACCCGCCAACGGGGTGGTTCACAGGTGGTATTCACTATGTCAAGGCAGCGGCCGATGCGCATAGGGGAACTCCCGCAAAGTGGCGCGGCCCAACCCCCGTCGTGCAGGCCATGACGCTCTCTCCTCGGAGAAAACGCCGCCTGGCTCCCCGGTGGTGGCAACCACCGCGCCGCAAACGTGGCTGGTAGCCCGGCGCGGGCGTAGATTGGCCGTTATGCCATCGCCGGGGCAGGGCCCCCAGTTCACTCCAGCCACCGACAAACGGGGCCGCGTTTCGCGCTACCGGGTCGAACTTCCCCATGCGGGCATCGTCGAAACCGGACGCGGCCACTTCGAGGCGACCGAGTACGCGGAGCGCCGCCTGGGATGGAAGGGCCGCCTCCGCGATGTGGAGGACCGGGTCCTCGGTACCAGCATGTCGAGCGCCCGCCTCGAAGGGGAACGCCTTTCCAAGAAGGTCGCGCTCGCCATCTTCTCTTCGGACGCCCTCTCCTCAACCGCCTACGCGACCCAGGAGATCATCCTCATCCTGCTCATCGCGGGCACGGCAACGTTGACTTACAGCCTGCCAATCGCGCTGGCCATCGTCGCCCTCCTCGGCATCGTCATCGTCTCCTACAGCCAGTTGATCAAAGCCTACCCGGCCGGCGGCGGCGCCTACACGGTCGCTCACGAAAACCTGGGGCAATGGCCCGGGCTCGTCGCCGGGGGGGCGCTACTCATTGACTACACTCTCACCGTTGCCGTCAGTATCGCGGCGGCCGTCGAGGCGATCGTCTCCGCCGTGCCATCCATGCACGGCCTCGCCGTGCCGCTGGCAATTGGCCTCGTGCTCGTGATCGCGCTTGGCAACCTCCGTGGGATCAAGGAGTCGGGGACCATCTTCTCTATCCCGACCTACGGATTCGTGGTCCTCCTTTCGATGACGATCGTCGTGGGCATGGTTGAAGTGTTCCTCAGCGACAGCCCCAACATCCTCGCCACCGGCGAACCCAAGCGCATCCCGGAGCACACCGAGAACGTCCTCCTCTGGTTCCTCATCCTGCGGGCGTTCTCCGCTGGCTGCGCGGCGCTCACCGGCGTGGAAGCGATCTCCAATGGCGTCTCCGCCTTCAAGAAGCCGGAGTGGGTCAACGCGATCAAGACGATGGCCGCCATGGGCTTCCTCCTCGCCTTCCTCTTCCTTGGGACCACACTCCTCGCCCGCCATTTCGGCGTGGTTTACGAACACGGCGACCGGGAGACGGTGATGTCGCAGGTGGGCGAAGAGGTTTTCGGCCGAAACCTTGTCTACTACCTGCTCCAGGGTTTTACCGCAGGGATCCTCTTCCTGGCGGCGAACACGGCCTACAACGGATTCCCGCTGCTCGCCGCCATTCTGGCGCGCGATGGCTACCTCCCGCGGCTTTTTCACCAGCGCGGCAACCGGCTTGTCTTCAGCTACGGCATCATCGCCCTCACCGGGTTCGCCATCCTCCTTCTCGTCGCCTTCAACGCCACCACCACCCGCCTCATCCCCCTCTACGCCCTCGGCGTGTTCCTCACCTTCACTATCGCCCAGGTAGCGATGGTCAAACGCTGGCGAACCCGCAGGACCCAGGGCTGGAAGCGGTCCGCGGTCATAAACGGCTTCGGCGGCGTGGTCACGGGCGCCGTTTTCGTCATCATCCTGGTGACCAAGTTCCAGCAAGGCGGCTGGATGGTGGTCATCCTCATCCCCGTCATCACCTTCTGGCTCTACCGCATCGGCGCCTTCTACAAGCGCCTTCGCCGGTCGCTGAACGTGGCCCCGGAGGCCGTCCTCGACATGAAGCCATCAGGCCGCGGAATGATCCCGGTGGTCGTCCCCGTCGAGGAGATCAACCTGGCAACCGTCATGACCCTCGGCGCCGCCTGCGAACGCTCGCGGGATGTCACCGCCGTCCACGTCATGGTGGACCCGGATACGCCTTCGACCGTGGAGCAGCGCTGGAGCCAGCAGTTCCCCGGCATCCCGCTGGTCGTCATCGATTCGCCTTACCGGACGGTCGCGGACCCCATCGCCTCCTACGTGAACGACCGCCTCCGCCAGCCCCCACACGAAGTCACCCTGATGGTGCCGCTGTTAGAGGTGCGCCACTGGTACCAGCGGCCCCTGGTAAACCAGAGCCTGAAGCGCCTGACCCAGCTCCTGAAGCGGCGCCGCCAGGTCAACATCGTCTACCTCCCCTTCAGCCCGGGCAGCCCCGGCCGGAAGAAGGACGCGAAGCCGCCAGTGTAGCCTCCGGAGATGGCCGGGGATCCAACGGGTTTTTGGAGAGGGACACAAAGCCTCGAAAGCACGAAGTTCACGAAGGAGCTTCGGTTCAGGCCTTCCCCCGCGTAGTCCCCGGAGATCGCCGGGATCCAACGGGGTTCTGGAGCTGGACACGAAGGCTCGAAAGCACGAAGTTCACGAAGGAACTCGGATGCAAGCCTTCCCCCACGGGATCCTTCGTGCCGCTTTGCGTCTTCGAGGCTTCGTGTCCTCCGCCGACAACCGACAGCCGGCGGCCGACGGCCACCTTCTTTTTGCTACACTGCGCCTCACCCCCTCGCGTGAGGAACCGTCATGGACCCTGAAGTGGCCGCCCTTCTGCCTACCCTCGAAGCCGAGACCGCGCGCACGCTCGACCTCCTCCGCTCCGACATCGAGGGACTTCGCCGCAAGCGCGACGAACTGGCCGCGCCCACGCGCGGCACGGGCCCGGCGGTCCGTCTCCAGGAAGACCGGGTGATCGACGGCCCGGGCGGGCCGCTCAACCTCCACATCATCATCCCCGAGGGGCCAAAGGCCGCCTACCTCCACATCCACGGCGGCGGCTGGGTGCTCGGCTCCGAGAAGAACCAGGACCCCATGCTCCGCCGCCTCGCAACGGAGGCCGGCGTCGCCGTCGTCTCGGTTGGCTACCGGCTGGCGCCGGAACACCCCTACCCGGCGGGCCTTGATGATTGCATGGCCGCTTCCCGCTGGGTCGAAGCCAGCATGGATATTCTCGGGGTGGAGGACGCAGAGGCTATCTACATTGGGGGCGAATCCGCGGGCGCGAACCTCGCTGTCGCCACCCTCCTCCGCCGCCGGGACGAACTGGAAGCCCCCTTCCGGGGCGCCGTCCTCACCTTCGGCGTCTTCTCGGCCATCTACGACCTCCCCTCCATGAAGGCCATGTGGGACCGCGAACTCGTCCTCAGCGGGCCGATCATGTCCTGCTTCTCGGAGGCCTACGCCGCTGGCCGGGACCTGAGGCACCCCTACATCTCGCCCCTCTACGCCGACTTGAAGGGCCTGCCGCCCGCCATCTTCAGCGTGGGCACGCTGGACCATCTCTATTCGGATACGAAACTCATGTCCGAAGCCTGGCAGGCCGCCGGCAACGAATGCGTTGTCCATGAATACGTGGATGGCTTCCACGGTTTCACTGGCCACCCAATCGAACTCGCCCGCCGCGCCCACAGCATGATCAATGCCTGGCTGAAGTCTCGCGTCGCGGCCCCGGCCGGAATCGCCTGACGCTTGCCCGGCGTAGGACCAGGGCAGGGGCCGGATGGGTCCCGCCCATTCGTGATATGACGTTTCCATAATGGGCGACCAATCAATAGGTGGAATTGACAACGCCCCCACCTCGGCCAATACTCCGGCTCATCCGAACTCTGCGCGTTTCCGTGATCCAGCGCATGTTTTGATGGGGGAGGTCCACATGAGCAATCGAGACAACTATTGGCTTCGCCGGCTGGAATCGGGCCGCCTGTCGCGGCGCCGCTTTGTCGGCAGCGCTGCTGTCGCTGGCGTTGGCGCCGCGGGCCTCGGCCTGGTCGGCTGCGGCGACGACGACGATGGCGGCACGAGCCCAACCACCGGCACCGGTACCACCACGGGTGCCGCGTCGCCGACCGCCGTCGCCGAAACGCCAAAGAAGGGCGGCCAGTACACCGTCGCCTTCACCGGCCCGTTCGCGGGCGCGGACCCGCACAACTCCGTTTACGGCGGCGCTGGCATTGTGCCCGTCGTCTACAACTACCTCTTCCGCAACTACGCGGCCTTCGTGCCGGACAGGGGAACTATCTACGACCTCGCCGCGAGCCATGAGCTGCAAGCGGACAAGGTCACGATCGTCTTCAAGCTTCGCAACGATGTGAAGATCGCGCCCAACGCGCAGAGCATCCCTGAGCGCGTGCTCGACTCCAGCGACGTGCTCGCCAGTTGGCAGCGCATCGCGGACCCGAAGGCCGGGGCGAACGGCTTCGCCTTCCCGAACAACTGGATCGACAGGATGGACGCACCGGATGCGACCACCTTCCGCATGATCCTGAAGACGCCCTACGCGTGGGCCGACGGTAACGTCGGCAACAACCTGTTCGGCGCCATCGTCCCGAAGGAAATGCTCGCCAGCGCGGACCTCAAGACGAAGCCTGTCGGCGCTGGCCCGTTCAGGAACACGGAGATCAAGGAAGGCGCCCAGGCGACGATGGAGCGCAACCCGAACTACTACAAGGCGGGCAAACCGTACCTGGACAAGTATGTCATCCGCGCCTTCGCGGATCAGGCCACGTGGCTGACAGCCTTCAGTTCCGGCCAGACGGACTACTACCTTGCCACCAACCCCGATGAGGCGAAGCAGCTTCAGAGCGCAAACAAGAACCTCGTCTACAAGCACGAAAACGCGGTCGGCTTCAACTCCTTCTGGATGAATACGAAGAAGCCGGAGTGGGCTGACGAGCGCGTCCGCAAGGCCGTGAACCTGGCCACAAACCGGGACGAATACATCCAGATCATCGGCCGCGGCGCCGGCGAGCCGATCGGGCCCATCACCTATGCCTTCCCCAAGTACGCCCTTACCAAGGACGAGCTGAAGGCGGCCCAACCCTTCAATGTTGCGGATGCGAAGAAGGCCTTCGAAGCGGCGGGCGTGAAAGAGTTCAGCTTCTCCCACCCCACGAGCAGCAACATGGCGGACTACGTCAACATTTTCGTCCGCCAGATGTCGGCGGCGGGGGTCACCGCGAAGCCGCAGCCGCTGGATGCGGGCACCTGGGTGGCCGGCTACTTTACCAGCCAGCTCTCGGCCAGCCTCTCGCTCAACCAGGCCTACCAGACGCCGGATCACGCCGTCCAGTGGTGGGCAACCGGAGGCATCACCGGCAACAACAAGTACGACACCGGCTGGACCGACCCGGCGGTGGACGCGCTCATTAAGAAGGCCGCCGGCACGCTTGATGAACCCGGCCGCATCACGGCCTACAAGGACCTCCAGAAGCTCATCCTCAGCAAGGGCACCGGGTTCTTCAACATCTACGGCACGTACACCGAGTTGCTGCACGCGCCGGAGATCAAGGGCCTCCAGTACGGCACGGGCGCCCTCGGGACGGCATTCCTCGCGGACGCCTGGACTACCAAGGGCTAGGTTTCGTTCTCGAACAGGGCGCGGGGGCACACACGCTCCCGCTCCTTGTCGCCGGCCTGGGAGGGAGCGCTACATGGGTCGCTATGTCATTCGCCGTCTGGCCATGGCGGCGATGATTCTCTGGTTCATCTCCATGATCGTCTTCGTCCTGCTGCGCATCGGCCCGGGCGACCCGGCGCTGCTCCAGCAGGGCATCAACGCCACACCCGAACGCATCGCCCAGGTCAACAAGGAGATGGGCCTGGATGACCCGTACGTCGTCCAGTACCTCAACTGGATAAAGGGCATGCTCACGCTGGACCTGGGCCGCTCCGCCCTCACACAGACCGACACGACCGACGAGTTCATGGAGCGCTTCCCCATCAGCCTCCAACTGATGGTCATGACCCTCGTCTGGACGGTGGTCATCGGCATCCCGTTCGGCATCGTCTCGGCGGCGAAGCGCAACTCGGCGGGCGATTACACCGTCCGCCTGTTCGCCATCCTGGCGCTCTCCGTCCCGGGCTTCTGGGTCGCGACGCTCGTCTTGATTATCCCGGTCCAACAGTGGGGATACGCGCCACCGCTGGACCGGCAGGCGAGCCTGTTTTCCGAACCGTGGGCCAACCTCCGCCAGTTCGGCCCACCGTCGCTGGTCCTCGCGCTCGGCCCCATCGCCTCGGTCATGCGTCTTACGCGCTCGTCTCTCCTGGAAGTGCTCCGCGCTGATTACGTCCGCACGGCACGGGCGAAGGGGTTGAACGAACGCGTCATCGTCCTCCGCCACGCGCTGAAGAACTCGCTCATCCCGGTGATTACCGTGCTTGGCCTCTTGATGGGTGGTCTCCTCGGTGGCTCAGTAATCGTCGAATCGATCTTCAACCTGCGCGGGCTCGGCCAGTTCGTCTACAGGGCCATCCTCCAGAAGGACTTCAACGTGGCCCAGACGCTTGTAATGTACACGGCTGGCGTGGCGGTGTTGCTCAACCTCGCGGTGGACCTGGTCTACAGCCTCTTCGACCCGAGGATCCGCTATGCCTGAAAACCGTCCGTCCCCGGCGAGGCCGCGCAGGCTGCCCGTGGCTAATCAAGCGGCGCTCCCCCGGCCCACGGAAGTGGTCCTGCACCGGCCGACCCGGCTCAACCGCTCGCTGCGCGTGCTCCGCCAGAACCCGCTCGGCGCGTTCGGGCTTATGCTTATCCTCCTCCTGGTTGTCGTCGGGTTGCTCGCCCCCATGCTCGCCCCGTACGGCACGAACGAGTTCGCGGGGCTGCCCGGGCAGGCCCCAACCATGGATTTCCCCTTTGGCACGGACAAGTTCGGGCAGGATGTCTTCAGCCGCGTCATCCGCGGGGCGCGCATCTCGCTCCAGGTTGGCTTCATCGCCGTCGCCCTGGGCACGCTCGCGGGGCTGCTCATTGGCGCCTGGTCTGGCTTCAAGGGCGGCGTCGTCGATGTGGTGGCGCAACGCATGGTCGATACAGCCATCGCCTTTCCCCAGATCCTCTTCCTCCTCGTCATCGTCCGCGTCATGGGGCCGTCGATGCGCAATGTGATCATCGCCATCGCCATTCTGATCATCCCCTCGGTCGCCCGCATCGTAAGAAGCGCCGCCCTCGTCGAACGGAACAACCTCTATATCGAGGCGGCGCGGGCGATGGGCGCCTCGGACGGCCGGATCTTGCTCCGCCACATCGTCCCGAACGTCGCCCCCATTGCGATCGTCGTTGCCACCACCCTGCTGGGCGGGGCGATCCTCGCGGAAGCCTCCCTGAGCTTCCTCGGCCTCGGCATCCCGCCCCCCAACCCTTCATGGGGCAACGACATCAACGTCGCCCGCACGACCTTCCCGATCAACGTTTCCGCGGCGCTCTTCCCCGGCCTGGCGATCAGCCTGACCGTGCTCGGCTTCAACCTCCTGGGCGATGCCCTGCGTGACATCTTCGACCCGCGGCTGCGCGGCCGCTGAGGCCGCGCCGGCGGTTTTCCGGGACAGGGACACGAAGACCCGAAGGCACGAAGCTCCACGAATGAAGTTGGGATGTATCACACGTTTCACGCACTCTCGGGGACTTCGGGGTTTCGCGCCCCTCAGGACGAGAACAGCACGCTTACGACCCCCGCGTAGGCGATCGGGATGAACCCGGCGACGAGCAGGGTGAGGGTCGCCCGGGGGTGCATCAGGTGGGGTTCTTCATAGCCGGCGGCCATCGCCCGGTACCGGCTATAGTCCGTCATCCCACCGGGGAGAGTCGTTGGCGACGCGCTGTTGAGCATCGGACCGGCGATCGGCAGGATGGCGATGGCCAGTAGCACGGCCCCACCCCCGAAGATGGCCGTCGTTGATTCTTCCAGCGATGTCCAGCCCTGCTTCCACGACAGTCCGAACACCATCGCGCCCATAACCAGGTCCACGAGGAGGACGTTCCGCGCGAAACGGAGGTACGGAGTGTAGGTAGGTTCGGCGCCGCCTGGCTCGCTCACTCTTTCTCCCCTTCGGTCCTACAGGACGACCATCGCAACGATTGCCGCGTACACGACGGGGATGAACCCCGCCGCGAGCAGCGTCCAGGTGATGCCGGGACTCGGCTCATACGCATCCGGGTCATCAAGCTGGACGGCGGCGTAGTAACGGTTCGTGCCCTGGTTCAGCAGTCCGCCCGCACCGTGGCCAAAGGCCGAGCTGTTTGCCGTCGCTATGCCAGGGAGCATCGCCAGCCCGATCAGCGCGCCGCCACCGGCAAGGATCGCGACCGTGGACTCCTCCACGGACGTCCAGCCCCGCCAGACGGAAACCACGAGCACGACGACACCCATCGCCAGGTCCACCAGCAGGACGTTGCGCGCGAACCGCAGGTACGGCCCGTAGGCTGGTCCAGCGTTACTCATCCGATCCATCGTACTACTTGCCCGGAGAACTCAACCCCGGCCCTGGAGTCGTAGTCCCGGCCAGCCCGCCCAATCCGAAATCCAAAATCAAGAGCGCTCAGGCGGCCCGCTGAAACCAGGTGAGCGGCGGGGAATCGTCGCCCGGCCGGTCCTTCTCAAAGGTCGGTAACCAGACCGGCGAAAGGATGTTGAGCAGGCGGCTGATCGGCGGCCAGTGCGGGCGCGTGGTCGTCCAGGCCGCGTCTGACTCCAGCCCCCTGGTGCCGGAATACAGGTGTTCTCGCTCCGCCCGTACCCGCAGTCCCCACGCCTGGAGCGCCGCCGTAATCGTCGCAGCGGTCGCGTCGTCGTCAACATACACGACCTCCGCGACGCCGGACGAGACGACGGCGACCGGGCGGGGCGCCCGTTCGGGGGCCTCTTCGATTTCCGATTCCTTGAGGACTGCTCTCAGGTAACTCATCTTCGTACCAGACAAAACGGCGCTCACCGGCGTGGCGGACAGCCAAAACCCACCCATTTGGGTGACCGGCCGGTGACGCTTTTTCGTTGAGGACACGAAGGCTCGAAGGCTCAAAGTTTCACAAAGGCCTATGGGAAGATTCGTGGCGCTTGGTGCCTTCACGACTTCGTGTCCTCGGACAAGACGTACGGGTCGGCATTTGCCCTGCTCTCTGGCTGGGACACGAAGTCTCGAAGGCTCAAAGTTGCACAAAGGTCTTTCGGGAGATTCGTGGCGCTTCGTGCCTTCGTGCCTTCGCGACTTCGTGTCCTCGGACAAGACGTACGGGTCGGCATTTGCCCTGCTCTCTGGCTGGGACACGAAGTCTCGAAGGCCCAAAGTTGCACAAAGGTCTTTCGGGAGGTTCGTGGCGCTTGGTGCCTTCACGACTTCGTGTCCTCGGACAAGACGTACGGGTCGGCA
>PNKC01000063.1 GCA_013822275.1 Anaerolinea sp.
GCGCCGTCTTCGACGCCGTCACCGACCGCTACGCCGACGCCCTCATGCTCGCCGGGATGACCGTCTACGCGGTCCGCTTCGAGGACCTGCCGCGCGCCGAGGTGGTGGGGGCGCTGGCTCTGGCCGGGGCGCTCATCGTCAGCTACAGCCGGGCGCGGATTGAAGCCGACCTGCCCCAGGCCCTTGAAGGCGGCGCGCTGGACTCCATCTTTGGGCTGGCCAGCCGCGACGTACGCCTGCTGGTGGCGGCGGTGGGCGCGGTCGCCGGGCAGTGCTACTGGACGCTCGTCATCCTCGCCGTCATCAGCGGGGCCACGGTGGCCTGGCGGCTGGCCTACCTGCGGGCGAAGGGCATCGGCGGGCCTACTCGACCGCCTTCAGCCTGAACGGCCCCTTCACGTCCCGCGCCTCGATTCGGACCCGCGTGCTGCCGCCCATCGTCTCGAATTCCGCGGCCACGGTTTTCGGGCCGCTGGTATTTTCTTCGGACAAAACCTGCCGGTCGTTGACGTTCACCGTCAGGCGGCCTTCGTACTCCAGCTTGAGGGTATAGCGGCCGGGCGCGAGCTCAAAGGAGCCTTCGGCGCGGACTGCCCAGGCGTCGTCCTTCACGTCGAAGAAGGGGGCTGTCCTGTAGGCCAGGTCCAGCGTGTCCGAGGCCGTCTGGGCGATGAGAATGCTGCCGCCGCTGACCGCGTCCTGGTGGAAGGCGATGATCCAGCCGCTGGCCGGCGCGCCCAGGGCGGTTGGCGGCGGCGTGGGCGTGGCCGTGGGCGCCGGGGTCGGCACCACCGCCGTGGGCGTTGGCGTGTGCCCAAGCTCAATCGCGCGGGGCGCCGTCTGCCGTCCTTCCCCGGAAGGACTGGCGGGGTCCAGGTAGACGAAGCCGATGAGCAGCGCCACGGCCAGCACCCCCAGCCCAACCACTTCCCGCGCGCCAAGCCCCTTCATCGCCCTCTAGCTTCTGGCCTGGGGCGGCTGCGTGCCACCGGGCCGGAAAGCGGCGGTTAGCCCCGTCACGGGCCGGCCGGCGAGATGAAGAAGAAGATCCTCACCGAAGCAGTCCCGCATTTCGCGTCGATTGCGCCCTGGCCGGCATAGCTGGCCGGAGTGGGTATCGTCCAGGTGAACGAGACCCGCCCGAACGCATCCGTCTCGGCAGGGGAGAGCCCGACATTCTGTGAGGGCCGTGGCAGGAAGATGACCGCGGGGTAGTAGACGATTTCGCAGGTGACGCCCAGGAGTGCCGGTGAGACCTGGACGGTCGCCGTCACTTCGTCGCCGGCCTGGATGTTGTTCGGCACACCCGAGATCGAGACCGACTTCACCGTTGGCACGCTCGGCGGTGTTGGCGTTGGCGCGGGCTGCGGGTCGTCCGGGTCGCACGAGACGGATGACCCGTAGGCGAAGCTCAGCACCGGGTGCAACTCCATCCCGTTCGGGGCGGCGCCCGGCGTGGTGGTGCTGCCCCAGTGGGCGACGCCACTGAACGTTGCCTGGCCGCGAAGCTGTTTGGAACCGTATTCCGAAACATCCCCACAGGCGTCTTCGAACTCCGCCCGCACTTTGTTCATCGTTACCTGATCATCGACGGCGGCGCCCTTGATGCAGTCCTTGTGGGGGAAGTAGAGGAGCATGCTCTTGGTGTTCGCCGGGTCCGTGATCAGGACCACCAGTTCGCGGCTGGCATTCATGCTGACGCTTGTCAGGCTCCCGACGACGGAATAGACAGCCGTTTCGTCGCCCGGGATGCGCGCCTGAGGCACGAGAGCCGGGCGTGGGAGGAGGGTGAGGAGCGTCACTCCGGTCGTTTTTGGGGTGCGCCCGAACCCGGCCGCCGGGTCCGAAAGCGTCTTCACCGCCGCGCGGTCGTAGTTGCAGGAACCGGGGATCGGCGTGGCGCTGGTGGTTGGGCTGGCGGTGGGGTTCGCACCAGGCGTGGCGTAGGTAGCGCCGGAGGAATCGTCTCCGGAGAGGCCGGGCAGCGTGACCTTATAGACGGGCGCGGCGGTCGACTCGCCGGGCGAGAGGGCAAAGAGCAGAGAGCCGAGGGCGAGCAAAGAGCCGAAAGCAAAGAGCAAAGAGCCCAGCGTGCGGCGTGTGGTGCTTCGAGTACGCATCAATCGAGGGTAGACGAGGAATGAGGAATGAGGAATGAGGGGATGGCGCAAGGCGTGAGGCACGGGGCACGGGGCACGCGGCAGGAGTCGCGCCCCTCTGTGGGCGCGGGCCGGCGAACGATGCCAGGAGGGGAGGCGACGTCCGTCCAGGCATGGGCTGGGACCTCCTTGCGATTGAATTTCGCGTTGGTAGCGCGTTTAGCGCGTTTTGAACCACCAAGGCACAAAGGGGATTGGGGTTGCGTGTCTCGCGACGTACGCGGAGGGGCGTGGGATCGTCCCGCTCCCGCTGGTCGCGGTTCTGATTTCGCGTTGGTAGCGCGTTTAGCGCGTTTTGAACCACCAAGGGGGATTGGGGTCGCGTGTCGCGGTTCCCGTTTGCTGACGCCCGCGCCCACAGAGGAGCGCGACTCCTGGTCCGACCCCCTCTCATGCCTCATGCCTTATGCCTCGTGCCCGCCGATTTCAATCGGCGTCCCCGTTAACCCTATCGTGCCTTTACGCGTTCTCTACCTCGAAGGGGACTCTGTCCCCGGCGCGCCGCGTGCGCGAATCAGGGTTGAAAGGCATTGACCGTTGACCGCTTCATCGGTACCTTTCGCGAGGCTTTACCTGCCGCCTTCGGGCTGCGGGGGCTCGGCACGTCCTTCCCCGGAATCCTTCCGCGGAAGGACCGAACCTGGAGGAATCTTGCCCAACAGCCTGTCCAATCGTGTCCTTCCCCGATCCTTCGGGGGAAGGACCGTCCTTCCGCGGAAGGATTCCGAAGCGCCCGTTCAACCGGGTTCCCGGCCGGTCCGGCAGGGAACCCGTCTTTATGTTGAGCAGCGCCCGGCAGGGCATCCCCAGACGTGGAAAGGAGGGCGTGCAATCTCGCGCTAACACCTGGCGCGGGGCGGGCTGAGGCCCGGCTGCCAGCTACCAGCTACCAGCTGCTAGCACTTCGGCAGCCACCAACGACCTTTGCGGGCTCCCAACGGAGCTGGCAGCTGGTAGCTGGAGGCCGGAAGCTTTCCCCAACGGTGAAGGCAACAGAAGAACGACCGAATAACCCGAAACGAACCGAGGGAAAGCCCGGACCCGCCTGGACCCAGCGCCGGGGATATGCGGCAGACGAGCGGGCGACCTCACCAGACTACTGAAGGCAGATGAGCTGCCAACGACGCGCCCGGGACGGCCATCCTTCCTCTTGAAGGAAAAGATCCTCGGTGTCTCGGTGGTTCAAACGCTTTCACGAGACGCCCGCAGATCCGGGCGAGTCCGGATAGGGAGTCAGGCATGGGGCACGAGGCATGGGGCACGAGGCGAAAGCCGCAAACCCAGACTTCGCCAACCACGACCAACTCCGAACAACGGGGACAAAGGCCCCGAGACACGATGGACCAGGCTCATGCCTCATGCCCCGTGCCTCACGCCTTCAACCCGGAGAGACCATCAGTCACAGAATGACTGGAGAGGTAAGAACATTTGAGTAAGGAAATTGCTCAGACCGTAGGCACGAAGCGCATGGCATGGCTCATTGCGCTCATCGCGGCCTTCGCCGTCTTCGCAACCGTCGGCTCCCAGTTCCGCGGCGCTGACGCGGCGCTCATTAACTCGCCAACAATCGCCTCGGTTCCGCCCGGCGGAGCCGCTGTTCAGGGCGCGGTCGTCACCTTCACGGCGACGATCAACCACGACGCCGCCGCGGGCACCACGGATCTCGTTATGTCGATCCCCGCGGGCTATAACACCATCGCCAATGGAACGTGCACGACCACGGGTAACCTTGGCACGACGGGCACGGCTGCCTTCTTCGGATCGCCCAGCGGAGTCACTGGTCCTGCGACCGTCACCTGCCGGATCATCCAGGACGCCGCTGGCGCACCGTTGGCGGGTGTGGTCACCATGACCGCCACGGCCAGATTGTCCGGGACTGGCACTGTGGCCGGCGCCTCGCTGACGGCCCCGTTTGCCGCTGGCCCGACGCCGTCGTTCACGGTCTCGGCCGGCGCCACGCTGACCAAGACCTCGCTGCCCACGCCCCTCCCGCGCACGGGCGGCACCATTACGTCCACCATCACGTTCACGAATACGTCGGCCTTCTCGACTGGCGCTGTCGTAACGCTGACAGACAAGATCACGACGGCCGGCGCGACCGTCCCGGTGGGCACACCCATTGAGGGTGGCACGTTCGCGGGCACGCTTCAGAACTGCGCGTCCACCAACCCAGCCGGTTGGCCGGCAGCTGCGATTGTCACCACGACGACGACCACGCTGAGCTGCGAAACCTCGGCCGTCGTCCCCGCTGGCCTGACCGTCGTCATGCCGATCGTAGTGACCGTCCCGGCTAACGCCGCGGTTGGCGCGATCAACTGGACTGACACGGCCATCACTGGCACCGTCACGGCGAATGCCGTGGATGTTACCCCAGCGGAGACCGCCGTCCAGACCGTCGTCCAGGCGGGCGTCGGCAACGTCGAACTCCGCCACATCGCGGACAACGGCACGGTAATCTCCCTCCAGGAGATCACCAGCAACGTCCGCGGCTCGGCCCACACGGTCTGCACCGTGGACAACAACGAGACGACGGACCTCGCGGTGCTCGTCCCTGAGCTCACCGTGAACAGCTTCGTCGTCACCAACGGCGGCGGCTACCAGTCGCTTCTCGACGACGACCCGACGTTCACGGACCCGCAGCTCTTCACGGGCAACGGCGCCGGCAACGGCGGTCTCAATGGCGCGACCTGCCTCTCGTGGATCTCCCTCGGTGCTGGCGACCAGTCGATCAGCGCTGAGTTCGTCCCGACGGGCGGCATTGCCACCGTCACCATTGACTGGGACACGAACGACGACGGCAACGGGCCTGACGCCTCGCCGTTGAACGACTCCCTGGTCAAGGAATGGAACGTCCTCGAAGGCTCCACCCTGGAGATCGATGGCACGGACTACGTCCCCGAAAACGTCAGCATCACGGTCCCGCTGACGCTGAACCCGTCCACGGGCCTGTACACGTTCTCGACCGTGGACATCGTGGACCTCTTCTACGGCAGCCACGTCGACTCGAGCGGCGCCACCCAGGACGTGCCCAGCCTCGCTGGCGTTGTCTGGGAAGCCACTCTCAGTGGCAGCTGCGGTACCCTCACGGGCACGACCTCCGGCACAACCGGCCTCGACAGCAACGGAGCCGTCATTGGCTTCCCGGACTTCGACTTCATCAATGACGGTTGTGGTCCGCAGGACTCGGTCGTCATCACCATCACCGGCGAAGAGGGCAGCCTCGGCAGCGGTGAAGGTAACGTGGTCGAAGAGACCATCACCATCACCTTCAGCATCGTTATCCCGTCCAAGCAGGTCTTCCTCGCCTGGGCCGGGCAGCGCATCATCCTCGAGCACGACTGGCGCATCCCGCCCGGCGATACGGATGGCGGCACCGGCGACCCGGATCCTGATCCGGTCGGCGCCTGCACCACCAGCGATGACTTCGAGGTCACGTACATCAAGGGCAGCGGCCCCGGCAACTTCCTGCCAGCGCTTGGTACCCTGGCGAACCCCGTGTTCATCAACGGCAGCGACCAGGCCACCGTCATCGTGAACGGCGACGAAAATGGCGACAACAGCCAGACCGATGGCAGCGATATCATTGCCGAGCCGAATGACAGCTGCATCAGCCGCGTCCTCTACGAGTCGGAAGACCCGGGCGAGGTCGACATCGAAGCTTTCATCAGCGAGATTCCTTCGCGCCGCTCAATTAACCTGCTTCGCGAGGATCAGGTTGGTGCATTCGGTGCCAGCAAGGTCGCTTTCGTCATCTACTACATGAAGCTCAACACCGTTCGCGTTTCGCTCGTCGACGATGTTGCCAAGCCTCGCCACAATTCGACCGGCAGCGACTACTCGCCTGGCAACCCATGGGACGCCAGCAAGGATGTCACCGAAGTCGATTGGAACGTTTCCAAGGACCTCCTGGTCCGCGGTCAGGTCGAGGGCTGGTTCCTCAACAGCAATCCTTCGGGCCGCGCTGCTGATACGACCGACCCGCTCAACGTCCTCCCGGCGAACCGCTGGGTTATGCCGGACGACTGGGCGCTGCTGGCCGGTGGGCCTGCTGACCCGGCCGACGGCAGCAACGCCACCGGCACGGCCGAAGCGTTCCGCCCCGAGTACGACATCATGATCGCCCCGAACAGTGGCGTTCAGGCTCTCGACACTCCGGAAGGCGACGACAACATCTTCAGCGCGGTTGCCACGCTTTCAGCGGCGGTCACCGCGACCCAGACGACGATCGTTGTCACTGGCGGCTCCACTGGCCTCGCGGCCATTGGCGGCGTGGGAGCAACGGGCGTCATCCGCATCGACACCGAAGAGATCAGCTACACGGTGATCGCTTCGACCTCGACCACGCGGACGCTCAGCGTCGACCGTGGCAACTTCGGCACGGCTGCTGCTGAGCACGCCGCCGGCGCCGTCGTCAACCTGCTGATCCCGACAACCGTCCCGTTCGAAGGGCCGTTCAGCCTCCTCGACATCATCGCCCGCGGCCAGAGCGCTGCTCTGAGCAACTGGGACGATAACAACGTCCGCGACACCATCTACAAGGATGGCGACGTGGACTGGTGGGACGCCCCGATGCCGCCGGCCATGGTGACCGTCGACATCCGCGGGACCGGCTTCATCAAGCAGGTCCTGAAGGATGACGTGTACTACCTCGGTACTGCCAACAGCACCGCGGGCCAGACCTACCCGAACCCGTTCTACATCGTCAACATCCCGGATAGCCCGTGGATCGCGCCGGTGGCGGCGGGCGGCGGCTTCTTCTGGAACTCCTGGGGCTCTGACGGCCCCGGCGGGACCAGTGGCCAGGGCGTCTACCGCTTCTGGCGGCCCGTCCCGGGTCTCCTCGGCGCGACGACCGTCGGCAAGAATCCGGCTGGCGCTGCAGACAGCACGGCGGCGGGTCAGCTCACCGAGCTGAACCTCATCCGTGGCTACTACAAGGACGACACCATCGCCCGCACGCTCGTTGTCTTCTCTGACAACCACGGCGAGTTCATGGTGACGGCCAACGGCGACTTCAAGACGGACCTCACTGCCTGCTCCACCAACACCCTTGGTGGCGGCAAGCAATGCAAGCCCGGCGACAAGGTCGGCACCAGCTCCATCTACGCTACCGCGGACTACCCGGACTACCGCGGGAAGCACTTCCCGGTGAAGTCCAACACCGCCACGGTCACCTGGCTGTGGGGCGGCTACAAGGACGTAACGGTTGAGCCTGGCGAGACCGACCAGTTCAAGTACATCGTCTTCCATGCGATCGACCGCGACGGCTTCTGCCTCGCGCCGTCAACGTCGGCCGTGCTCCTGCACTCCGTCCTGACGACCAACCCGGACTACATGGACGACAACGACACCGACTTCAGCTACCCCGGGAACCCGTACAACAACGACCCGGATGAGTACATCAACTTCCTGATCGACAGCGGCGAAGGGATCATCCTCAACGCCAACAACGATCCGGACACGGGTTCGGCCGGCTACATCAATGACGGACGCCAGTTCGCCAGCGGTGTGCCGACGTTCTCGCTCGCCTACAACGACCCGGCCGTGACCGGTCTCAAGGAGTTCCCGCTCAGCTCGCTGGCGGCTACCGGCCAGACCGACGAGTGCCAGGCCTACATCAAGGTCTCGAACAGCCTCCTTGGCGTCCTCAACGTCCTGGCTATCGCGGCCGACGATGAAGGGAACATCGGGTTCGACAAGATCATCGATCTGACGAACACGCAGTCCTACACGCTCAACTTCCGCTGGAGCCTGGTTACCTGGGCCGGCGCGAACGACATCGCCGTCGCTGACGCCCTCAAGGGCACCGGCACCTCCGGGAAGAACCCCGGCGGCAACGACATTTCGGCTTCGGTCACGGCCGTTTACGGCTGGGACCAGGCTGCGCAGCAGTGGCTCGGGTACTTCCCGACGGGTGTTAACGTGCCCGGCGCGAATGACCTGACCGCCCTCAAGGCAGGCTCGGCGTACTGGATCGCCATCACCGGGCCCGGGTCCGTCACCTGGACTATCGCGTCCAACGTCGACTAACTCCTTAGTTCAATCCTTCCGGCTTCCTCCCTTCGGGGAGGGGCCGGGAGGAAACAGAGCCACAGGGGTGGTCGAAAACGGCCGTTATAACAGGAATGGAGCAAGCAAGCATATGACCAAAGTTTTGAAGATGTTCGGCGGTGGCGGTCTTGCTGCGGTGCTCGGCGTAGTCCTTCTCGGGCTCAGTGGGGCGCTCAACGCAGCCACGGTTTCCGCGGAATCTCCTCCGAACCCGCCGTCCAGGATCGTCGGCACTGTCAAGATTGACGGTGTCAACGCGCCGGCTGGCACGACGATCGAAGCGAAGATTGGGAACAGCTCCTGCGGTGTCACTTCGGTGTTCAACTCAGGCAGCGAAGCCCGCTACGCGATCGACGTACCCGCACTCGACCCGGGTGCGAACCCGAACTGCGGCACCGATGGCGCCGTAGTCAAGTTCTACATCGGTGGCAAGCTGGCCAACGAATCCGGCAAGTGGGCGAACTACGAGCTGGGTACCGTGAACCTGACGTACACCACGCCAACGGTAACCCCGTCGGCGACGCCCAAGGCTCCCGACACCGGTAACACGGTTGGGGCCACCGGCGAAACCGCAGCCATCTGGCTGTTCGCCGTCCTCGGGATGGGCGCCCTCGCCTTCGGCGTGGGTGGTGTCACCCTCGCCCGCCGCAGCCGCTAACCCGGCCACGGTTCAAAGAACGCAGGAGGCCCCGCGCAAGCGGGGCTTTTCTGCGTCCGAGTGAATGCGAGCCGCGCAATCGGAGCCGCGACCGTCAGAGAGCGGCCGGGGCGGGGCGGGCCGCCAATCCGGGGGTGCCACCAACCGCTCTCTGACGGTCGCGGCTCCGTCTCGTGCATCAAATCGCAATCGTGAATCGTGAATCGAGCTCCCTCAGCGAGGACCCGCGCCGCGCGTGGTCGTCACCGGGAGGGCGAATGACTGGCCGCTTGGTCCGCTGATCGTGATGGCGCCGGTGTGGGTCTCTTCGCCCGGCGGCACCTGGGCCGCGTCAATCCCCACGAGAATGGTCGCGCTCGTAATGCTCGGGAATGGCCCAATAGAGCCGTTAGCGGGCGAGACGTTGATCCACGGCGTGCTCGTGCCGATGGCGAAAGTGGCCGTGCCGCAGGTCAGGTTGAAAAGTTCGAAGGACTGCGTAGCGCCCGGCGCAATGAGCAGCTTGTCGATGAACGTCCCGAGGCTTGGTGTGCAGGGTGGTGCGGTGGGCGTTGGGGCCGGGGTCGGCGGGAGCGGCGTGGGCGTGGGTGTGGCAGTCGGCGCCGGTATGGGGGTTTGCGTCGCTGTGCTCGTCGCGCTGGCGGTTGGGGTGCTGGTCGGGGCGGCGGTTGGCGTGGCCTGGCTGGGCGCCGGCGTGGAGGTTGGCGCGCTGATGTGGGGCTGGGCCGTTGCACTGGCCGCAGGGGCCGGGCTGGCTGACGCGGTGGCGTCCGGGTCGCCACCGCCCGCACCGCCTGGCCGCGGGGTTGGCGTGGGCGTGCCCGATCTGCCTGGCGCGGGCGTACCGTCGCCGGGATCTACCGCGAGGAGCGTCTTCGGGGCGTCCTCACGCGTCAGTGCGATCGGACTGGCGGGCACCATGAGGAGGAGCGCCAGCGTCGCGGCGGCCACGCCGAGTCCGCCGCCCACCTTGAGGAAACTGCGGGCGCCGCCGAAGAACCCCGCGAAGCCGCCGCCGGGCGGCGCCGGCACGTTTCCGCCAGCCCCGGGCCCACCAGCGTCCGCGCCCGCCGTTGCCGGGCCGGGCCACTGCCGCATCAGGCCTTCGAGGACCTTCGCTTTCGCGCCGGACGGCGCGCCGATGGCCACAAACGCACCGAACGCGGCAAGCGGGGCGAGTTTCCGTCGCCGCTCTTCGCACTCCGGGCATTCCGCCACATGCCGGTCCACGGCTTTGCGTACTTCCGGCGACATCCCCCGGATAGTCGCTGAATCAAGCGCGCCATCGAGTTGCTGGCAGTACTGCCTCCCGGCGTTGAACATGACGAAGGCTCCAATCGCATCTTCGACGGCCTTCTTGAGGCGGTTCAGCATCACGTAGCTGTTGTTCTTCGTGACGCCGAGCACGTCCGCGATTTCGCCGCTGTCCAGGCCCTGGCGCAGGTGCAGGTCCAGCAACGAAAGCTGCTTCGGGTCCAGCCCCGCCGCCGCCGCCCAGACGAGGGAGGCGACCGCATTCGCTTCCGCGGCCTCAGCCGGGTCCGCGAAGCGGTCCGCGTCTACCACGTCGAACTGCACGTCCTCCCCGTCGTCATCGGCGAAGCTGAGCGGAGGCGTGCGGCCAGCGCGCTCGATGCGGTTGAGCGCGGTGTTCCGGGCGATGGTGAAGATCCAGCTTTTGAAGCTGGTCCCTTTCTGGAGGCCGCCAAGCGCGTTCATCGCCTTCAGGAACGTGTCCTGGGCGATGTCCTCCGCCTCGTCCCGGCTCCTCGTCATGCGGGCCACAAAGTCGTACACGGAGTCGAAGTAGCGGTTGTAGAGCTCGCCGAAGGCGCGCTGGTCGCCGGTCCTGGCGAGTTCCACAAGGCGTATGTCGCTGGTCGAATCCATCTTCGCCCTTCGGACTCCACGCCCTCGCGTGGGACTGGAGACGATTCCCGGAGCCTTTCCCTGGAGCCCGTCGAGCCGTCGAGCCAACCGGCTCAACGGTTAGACCGGCGCCAGGCGGGAATCTTACACAAGGCGGCCCGGCGCCAACTCCAGCCTCCAGTTAAGGGCCGCGCGCGGCTCCCGGCAACCGCCGAAGGGGGCGCTTACGGACCGGCCGAAGGGACAATCTCCAGCTTGCGGCCTCGCAGCAGGTCCCGCACCCGGATGCTCAGTTGGTCGTAGGCCACGATGAGGTCTTCGCTGATGTCCGTGCCACTGGTATATATGGAGACGGCCACGCGGTCCCGCGGGTCGTACTCCAGGACGCCGGACCGGCCGTAGTGGCCCCAGCGCTCGGCGACCAGCTTGCCATCCTCTCGCCAGCAGGGGCAGTACGGGTACGTCGCGAGCCCGGCGTACTGGAACTCCACGGGGAGGAAGTCTGTCATCTGTGCGCGCGTCGCCTCGCTGAGAAGGGGCGACGACGGGTCCCAGTAGTCGATAGCCCATGCCGCCAGGTTTCCGACGTTCGATTGGAGCCCGGCGGATGACCACAGCAACCCGTAGTATTCGAACGCCGGCGTCGTGCTGTCGCCGAGGCGTGATGAAGAGCGAATCACGCCAGAGTTCGAACGGAGGGCCGGGTTGGAGACCGGATGCGTCGATTCCTCGGATGGCGCCAGCTCTTCGTCCATTGCACTGCTGGTGAGGCGAAGCGGGTCCAGAAGCCGCTCATGCAGCGCCTGTGTGTACGACACGCCCGTTACCCGCTCAATCAGCAGCCCGAGCATGAAGTAGCCGGGGCTCGAATAGAGGAAGCCGGTCCCGGGTTCAAAGGCGAGCGGCTCGCGGCTGGCGGCGAGGAGCGCTTCCGCCGGCGCCACCTCGTCCGTCGCCATCAGGCCAGAGGTGTGCTGGATGAGCTGGCGCACCGTGTATTCGTCGCTGTGGGCGATGCCGGGCACGTATTCCGAGACCTTGTCGTCCAGGCCAACCTTCCCCTCGTCGGCGAGTTGCAGGACGATGGCCGCTGTGAAGGTCTTGGTTACGCTCGCGGTAGGGAAGACGTAGCCCGGCCCGATGGGCTCGCCCGTGTAAACGTCTATCCCGCTGGCGCCCTCCCACGACCCGTTGTCCGTCGCGCGCCGCACGCCGAGGGTCACGCCTTCTACCCCGTTCTCCTCTCGCCACTGGTCCAGGAGGTGTTGAAGGTCGTCGCCGGTGATCGCCGGGAGATCCACAACCTCCACCGCGGCAGGCGCGGTGGACTCGGGCGGACGGTCCAGGATCTTGACTTTCGACGCCCGGATCGCAATACCCACACCGGATGGCGGGATGGCGCTGGCCACGTTGGCCCCCGTAGCGGGCGGGTTGATGACCTCGGCGAGCACGGCCGTGAACAGGGCGCCCATGCCCACGGCCGCCGCCAGGGGCATGACCCAGGCGGTGCGCCGCCGGGAGGGCCCCGGGCTCGCCTTGCCCGCGCGTGGCGCCAGGTGCAGGTCCCGCCGCGCCGCCAGGTCCTCGATCCAGCCGAAGGCGATCATGCAGGTGAACGTCACGATCAGCACGATGGGCAGCGCGAAGACATTCCGCACCCAATCCGGGCGCTCCTCCACCCAGAGGATTTCGTACATGGCGAAGAGGCCAGCCGCCTGCCAGAGGTAGATTGTGAACGACCTGTCGTTCACCCAGGCGATGAAGCGCCCCGGGGCGCCGCTCGAGGCGAAGTTGGCGATTGGCTTTTCGAACGTGAGCGCGGCGAACAGCCAGGCGAGCCCGACCAGCAGATGGGCCGGGTAGGAGGCGTTCACGACCATGTCCGGCACGTCCTGGGTGGTGACCCAGGCGGCGGCGGCAAGGCCGAAGCCGATGGTCAGTCCACCCCGCGCGTAAGTGGAGATCCCCGAGCCGAGGCCCGCGTTGTAGGCGAACCCCAGCAGCCAGAAGATGGTGAAGAGCGCCACGTCTTCGAACTGCCAGGGTACCGGTGACCCGGCACGGGCGCGCTGTTCGAACACGATGAGGAGGCCGAGCGGGAGCCCAATCAGGGCAACTGAGATGCGCTGGAACAGCCAGAACAGGACCGGGCTGAGGAGGATCAGCCAGGTGAGGCAGCGCATGTACCAGAGCACCGCCCAGAAGGTGATACCCCATTCCGAACCCTGGGGGTCCCAGATGGGGAACAGCCAGAAGAGTGGCTGCCACCACTGGACGGACTCCGCTGGGCCCGGCCGCGCCGCGGCATGGAAGACCATGATCCCCAGCGCCACTGCGCCGTACGCCCAGAGCGGGATGAGGAGGCGCCGAAAACGCGAACGCAGCACCTTCCAGGCGCTATCACGTTGGAGGGATTGGGCCATCAACGAACCGGCGACGAAGAACATCGCCGGCATGGAGGCAACCAGGTAGGAGAGCCAGGCGAAGCCGTACGTGTGCCAGGCCAGCACGCGCAGGACGGCAACCGCGCGGACGAGGTCCAGGAACCGGTTGTAGGAACGGCCGCCGCTTGCCTGCACCTCGGCGGGCCTCGCCCCGATAACCGTTGCCGGCGTGGAATCGCCCAAAAACCCTCTCCCTCGCGGTTTACCTTACGGTGCATGGGGCTCACGGGATGCGCCCGCCGGGCCGGATTGTTGGCGTCCACTGGCCAAAAGGTGAAGGTAGCGTGTAGAAGAGGGCCATCTGGCCCGCTGGTAGTGGTCTAACCGGGCGCGGACTGTTACGGCCTGGCAGCCTACTATCGTCATAACGGGACCACGCGGACGGAGGTTTGACTCTATCGCACGGCTCCTCTTCGTCGCGCTGCTGCTTGGCGGCGCGGTCGTATTGGTTGTTAGCTGCAACGGGCGAGCTTCTCCGTCTGCCATTTCCGGGGCTTCGATTGGGCTGCCCCCCGGCTTGCCGGCCGAATCCGCCCGCTGGGCCGCCCCGCCCGATCTTGGCGCCAACGAATTGCTGGGCTTCAGTCCCCTCCCACGCCGTCCTGTTGCGCCAGCGCCCGCCCTTCGCGTGAGCAAGGAAAGTGGCTGCAACAAGCCGCTCCCCCAGGGCGTGCAGGCTGGCAAGACCGCCCTCCGGACCATCTCTTCGGGTGACCTGAAACGCACGTACCGTCTCCATCTACCCGCAAAGGCGAGCACGGGGAAGCGCATGCCCGTCCTCCTCAACTTCCACGGCCGCACGAGCAGCGGCGCCGATCAGGAGTATTACTCGGGCCTTGTCCCCTTAAGCGACCGCGAGACGTTTATCCTCGTTTCCCCGGACGGCACCGGTTCGCCGCCCGGCTGGTCCGCCGGCGCCACGGCTTCCAACAGCGTCGACGACGTGCGCTTCGTCAACGACCTCCTGGACACGCTCGAGCGTGAGCTGTGCGTGGATACGGCGAGGGTCTACGCCACCGGCTTTTCAAACGGCGCCTTCATGTCGTCCCGGCTTGCCTGTGCCATGCCAGAGAGGATTACGGCGATTGCAGTGGTGGGTGGCGTCCATTACGCCCCGGAGGGTTGCCCCGCCCGTGTGCCTGTAATGGCCATCCATGGCACCAGCGACAGTGTCGTGCCGATGACTGGTGGGACGGTTCGCGCCTGGCGCTATCCGGGCGCCCAGGCGGCGATGGCGGAATGGGCGGCAACGAACGGCTGCTCCGCCAGCTTCACCACCACGGAGCTGCACCCGGGCGTCCTCTTGCGCGACTACGACAGCTGTGCGACGCCCACCCGGATCGTGGTCATAGACCGGGCCGGGCACGTTTGGCCCGGGTCCCCCGGGACGAACGCGGCGGACCCGGCCGGGAGCTTCTCCGGCGCCGAGATGATCTGGTCCTTCCTTGCCGCAGCGAAGCGGCCGTCGTAGGAAGCCGCAGGCTTCCGCGGACCCGCCCCCCGCTCACTCCCAGGGGGGCGCCGGCCCCGTCCTGCGCCGGCCGATGAACAGCCAGGCCATCCCGAGCCCGAAGATGAAGCCCCCGATGTGGGCGAACCACGCCACCCCGGCGTCCGGGACGGCTGCCTCGGACAGGGTGGCGTAGCCCGAGAGGAGATTCTGGAGGAACCAGGCGCCGATCATCACCCACGCCGGGATCGGGATCGGGATGAAGATGAGGATGAAGAACGGGATGACCACCCGCACCGTCGCGTGGGTGAAGTACACGATGTAGGCGCCGAGCACCCCCGCGACCGCGCCGCTCGCGCCGATTACGGGCGTGACGCTCTCCGGGTTGATGCTGATCTGGACGAGCGAGGCGACAATCCCCGCGGCAACGTAGAAGAGCAGGTAGCCGAAGTGGCCCAGGCGGTCCTCCACGTTATCACCGAACACCCAGAGGAAGAGCATGTTGCCGATGATGTGAAGCCAGCCTGCCTGCAGGAAGATCGACGTCAGGATCGTGAGCAGGATCATCCCCCGGTCCGGGTCGGGCACTTCCAGCTCACCGCGCAGGTTGTCCACAAACTCGCGTGGCTGCAACGAGTAGCGGCAGAAGAAGCGGTCGATTTCGGTTGGCGCGGTTTCGTAGCCGTAGCATTCGCCATTTGTCTGGGCGACGAACTCGCGTTGGGCATCGAGCCGGTTGGAAGGCGTTCCGTTGCCCAGGGTGAACATCCAGGCGAAGACGGCGACGTTGAGGGCGATGATCAGATAGTTCACAAACGGCGTCGTGCGGGAGCGCGGACTGTCGCCGACAGGGATCATGCGCCGAGTCTCCCGTGACGCCGCGTTGCTGTCGAGCGCGCGCCGGCCGTCACTTCAGGCCGGCCAGGTGGGCCGTGTCGTTCAGCAAGGTGAGCACTGCCCCGGAGCGGCGGAAGACCAGCTCGGAAAGGCCGCAGTTCGCGACTTCGAAGCGAAACGTGTGCGTGAGCGCGATACCGATCGCTTCCGAGACCATGCAGTTGATCGCCGTGCCGTGCGTGACGATGAGGACAGTCTGGTGAGCGTGCTCCCGCGCCACCTTGCGCAAGGCGGCATAGGTTCGTGTACGCACTTCGGCGATGGTTTCGCCGCCGGGTGGCCGCCAGGCCGGGTCTTCCTCCCGCATCAGGCGGTGCTGCTCAGGGTAGCGGCGGGCGATCTCTCGCTCCTTTTCGCCCTCCCATTCGCCGTAGTGCAGCTCCCGCAGGCGTGCATCAATGCGGTGTGGCAGGTTACGCCCCGGCAGGACCAGGCGGGCCGTCTCCATGGCTCGGCTGAGGTCACTCGTGTACACGGCAGCGATGGGCGTCAGGGCGAGCCGCTCGCCCAGGGCCCGTGCCTGGCGCGCTCCGAGGTCCGTGAGCGCCGTTTCGAAGTGGCCGCAGAACCGCCCTTCGCGGTTCGTCACCGTCTGCCCGTGGCGGGTCACCAGGATGCGAGTCGGGGGGAGGCGGGCAGGCATCGCCATCCACGGTAGGCAGCAGAGAGCAACGAGCAAAGAGCAAGGAGCCGGAGTCGCGCCCCTCGGCGGGCGCGGGCGTCAGCCGACGGGCGCCAGGCGAACGGGCCCGCCCTCAGAACCGCAACCAGCGGGAGCGGGAGGAGGCCGCTCCCGCCGACGCCTTGCCCCGTCCCTGTAAAATCTCTGTAAAATCTGGCGCCGGACAGCCCCAGGGGCGGTTCCGCCTGGGCGAATGCCGGGTTAGGGTGCCATAAGGCAGCGCGACCACCCCGCGCGCAGCCACGGAGGTCTATGCCGAAGCGGACGCTTGTTGTGCTCGCGGCGGGGCTGCTCCTGGCAGCCTTCGCGGCGGGTGCTCTCTCCCGGCCTGGCACAATCGCCCGGGCGCTGACCAACTGCTCCACCAGCGAAGACGGCATCAACGCCGCCGAGCAGGAGATGCTCGGCCTGATCAACACTGCCCGCGCCCAGGCGGGTTT
>PNKC01000064.1 GCA_013822275.1 Anaerolinea sp.
CGGCGACGACGGCTCGCGACTTTCCTCCTACTTGGGACTTCCAGCTCCGCGCTGCTTTCGCTTGCTCAAAATGGACGGCTTCTGCGCGGGTGAATAGACAAAGCCGACGGCATCATGGGACGGGCCGTATTTGGCCGTGAGCTCTTCCATTGTCCCTGCATCCAGGGCTCTTGGCGGGCACGCCTCGACGCAGATCGGCTTCCTACCACTCTCCCAGCGGTCGTAGCAGAGATCGCACTTCTGCATCTTAGCCCCGGGCTCGATGTCGAACTGTGGTGAGGAGTAGGCGCAGGCATCCTTGCAGAGATGGCCGGCACAGTTGAGGCATCGCTTGGCTTCAGCGACGGCCGCCTCAGCATCAAAACCGAGACTGACTTCGTCCCAACTTGACAGCCGCTCCGCCACGGGCCGCATCCGCTCGGCCTGCCGGGGTTGCTTGGGAGACCCGGCAGGGATGTTCACAACTATGTCAGACGCCTGCACGACAGGCTTCGCCCTCACTTGCAACACATCGCCCTGCAGGAACCGATGAATGAACGATGCGGCCCGCTGTCCGCTGGCGATGGCGTGAACGACGCTGCCAGCAAGGTCGAAGCTATCGCCGGCTGCGAAAATGCCGGGACGCCCGGTCATCATGGTCTCGGGGTCGGTGCCGATGGTCCCGTTCCCGGCCTGCGTTATCTCACCGCCGGCGGGGAGGCCGGTCAGGTCCGGACTCTGACCGATGGCGAAGATGACCGTATCAGCTGACGTGGTCTTTTCCGTGCCCGCGACGGTTTCGTAGTATCGGCGGCCGTCCTTGTCGAACATGGGGCCGACAACGGACACGGCCTCGATGCTGGTGACCCCTCCCCCATCGCCAAGAATCCTCGTGAGCGATTGACCCGGCTCGAAAAGGACCCCTTCTTCAAGAGCCTGGTGCTTTTCGTCTTCATGCCCCGCAGCCTCTTCAAAGCTCCCCTTCCGAAACAGCATTCGAACGGTTTCGGCGCCGAGCCGGCGGGCGGTTCGAGCGCAATCGAGGGCGGTATTCCCGTCTCCGATCACAACGACTGTTTTGCCGACCTCGATGACTTTCCCGAGATTGACGTCCCGCAAGAACGTCGTCCCGACCATGCTTCCCTGAAGGTCGGCGCCAGGAACGGCCTGTTTGGCGGCGCGATGTGCTCCAACTGCGAGCAAAGCGGCGCCGTAGCCTTCCGCGAGCAGGCTGTCCAATCCCTGGCCGAGATCGATGGCGGCGTTGGTCCTGATCTCCACGCCGAGCGCCTCGATGTAGTCGATGTCTTTCTGAAGCGCTTCGCGGGATACCCGGTAGGTTGGGGCGCCGACCGCGAGCATGCCGCCCACGACGGGCAGGGCTTCGAATACGGTGACGCCGTAGCCCATCCTGATCAGGTCGTAGGCAGCCCCCAGTCCAGCCGGCCCAGAACCGATGATCGCGACCTTGCGGCCGTCGGTCTGTGTCACTCTCTCCGGGGCTTCATACGGGGTGTTGTCGTGGGCGAACCTCTTCAGCGCCATGATCGCGACCGGCTCGTCAAGCCCGCTTCGGCTGCAGGCCGTCTCGCACGGGGCGACGCAGATCCGCCCACACACTGAGGGCAGGGGCATGTGCCGCCGGATCAACTCCAGGGCCTCCCGGTTCTTTCCTTTGGCGATCAATGCGATATAGGCCGGCGCATGGAGGCCCGCGGGACATGCCGCCTGGCAAGGCGCCGTTGACTCGCCGTAGGTATAGCCTCCCCCCATGCTCGCCACGTCGATGATGCCGCAGGGCTCCGCGCAGCGGCACTTTTCGCGGTCCACGACGACAACGCCGTCCTGCTCCCGCTTCGAAATAGCGTCGTTGGGACAAACGAAGGAGCACACGGGGTTGGCGCAGTGATAACAGGGAGTCGCCTGGTGGCTCACGAACAGATTTGGATATTCGCCCGCTTCCCGGTACTTAATCTGCATCCATTTGGCGGGGCCCGCCGGTGTGTTGTGCATGTCCTTACAGGCAACGGAACAAGCGAAGCACCCGGTGCACCTGGCCTGGTCGAAGTAGAATCCTCTTTGCATCCCGTCTAGTCCTTCGTCAACGATATTTCGACGAGCGACGACTTCAAAGCCGAAGCCCCGCCCGGTGAGTAGGTGTCATTCGTCAGCACGTTGACGCAGCCGTTTCGGCAGATCCCCTCCTCATCCGGCTCGAACCACGTACCCTCGTGGATGGCAACAACGCCGGGAATGATTCGCCTCGTGACCCACGCCTTAATGGCCAGCTTCCCCCGGTCGTTGAACGCATAGACTTCGTCACCGTCGCAAATGCCTCGCGCCTCCGCATCGACTGGATTGAGCCATACAACGTGTGGTTCCACTTCTTGAAGCCAGCCGATGTTCTGGAGAGTGGAATGGGCCCTCACCCTCGGGTGGGGGGTGAGCAATTGAAGCGGATACTTCTCCATCAAGGGATCGTTTCGATCTTCGGGAGAGGTGATGTATTTCGCCACGGGCGGAATCCTCGGGTTGTTCAAGTCCGCCAGCCGCTGCGAAAAGAGCTCAATCTTCCCGGAAGGTGTCTGGAACGGGTTGTTCTCCGGATCCTCTATCTGTTTCTGGAACGCGACATACGCGTGGTCCATATCGATGCGGTGGATGCCCTCCGCCTTGAACACTTCGTAGTTGGGGACGTGCTCCTTGTACTCCGGATTCGTCTCGACGAACACTCGCAGCCATTTGTCCTCATCGTGCTCGTTGAAGCCTTCGAACCCCAGGTACTCGGCGAACAGGTTGCCGATTTCCCAATCTGTCTTGCACTCTCCCAGGGGCTCAATCGCCTTGTTGGCGTACGTGAAATACGGTCCGGAGGGCCATGGCCGGGTCAAGTCGTTCTTCTCGGCGAAACTGGCGACCGGCAGGACGATGTCGCAGTAGCGCATTGTGGGAGTAAGGAAGAGGTCCTGGCCCACTGTGAATTCCAGCCCCTTGAGCGCCTTGACGCCCTTGTTCACATTCCCCCGCTGTCCCAAAACATTGCCCCCGGCAAACCAGGCGGCCTTGATGTCCGCGGGATACCCGGCTGCCGTCCCGTGAATCATCGCGTCGAAGATCCGGTTCGTGTGGATGCGGCGCACAAGCCTGAGGTCAAGGTCCAGCGTGCCCCGGATCGATGGGCCTCCATCCTCCACGGGATTTCTCATCCCGGGTACACCCGCCGACCGGAACATATGGCCGTACGGTATGCCCATGAGTCCACCGCAAGCGGCGCCGCCCGGCTTGCCGACATTTCCCGTGATGTTCGTCAGCGCGATGGCGCCCCGGTTGTACTGCTCACCCATGCTGGCTCGAGCCGGGCCCTGGCAGTCCATGAGGCATGCCGGATCGGTGGTGGCATACTGGATGGCGAGGCTTTCAATCCTCGCCGCCGGGACGCCGCATATCCTGGACGCCCACGCGGGTGTCTTCTCAATCCCGTCTTCGGTCCCCAGAACGTAGGCTTTGTATTCTTCGAACCCGACCGTGTACTTGTCGAGGAAAGCCTGGTCCTGGAGGCCGTTCTTGATTATCACGTTGCCCATGGCGGCCATCATCGCCGCGTCGGTCCCGGGGATGATGGGGATCCACTCATCGGCGAAGACGGACGTGGTGTCCGTGAACCTGGGATCGATGCTGATGATCGGGATCCCCGCCTCTTTCGCCTTCGTGAGGTTGTAGATCGTGTCTGTTCCAGAGATCATCCTGACCGGGTCCCAGCCCCACAGGATGATCATCCTGGCGTTCATCAGGTCTTCCCGGCCATGGCCAACCATCACGTCGCCGTAGGAGGACATCACCGCGTAGACAGCGCCCTCGGAGGAGATGTTCCCGTAGAGCGTGGTGTACCCGCCGAACATTGCCAGCGCCTTCGCCAGGGAACCAGCGGTGTGCAGCGCACCAAGGTGTCCTCCGGAGGTGAAGAAGAGGCTCTTCTGGCCATAGGTCTCTTTGATGCGGGTGAGTTCGCGGACGATCGTCGTCATGGCCTCGTCCCAGGAGATACGTTCGTACTTTCTCTCACCCCGTTCGCCGACCCGCCTCATGGGGTAGAGCAAGCGGTCCTTGTGGTAGATGTACTCGCGATACGCCCGGCCTCGGAGACATGCCCTCAGCTGCTTCTCGGGGTCGTTGTGATCGTCGCCCTCAATCTGGGTGATGACACCGTCCCTCACGTGGACCACAAGCGGACAGCGCCCACCACAGTCAATCGCTGATGTACAGCGAAAGAATTGTTCCCCTGCTATAACCGTTTCATTCGCCACACTCATCGCGCTCTCCTCGTGCATGATGAGCCCGTCGATGAACGAACCGGCGTGGTGAGATCCACCTTCCCGGTCACCATACGAGCGTGAAGGAACCCACCGGGACTATACAACAGAAGCGCCCCCGCCGGTGTCCATCAACCGCCGGCTCGCGTGGCCACCCCCACCACGTATTATCCCGCCGTGCCCTCGCCGCAAAGACTCAGCCCCCTATGGGACGCGCTCTCGCTCGATTCCCACCCCTGCCCTGTCGTCGCGGTCGTCGGTGGCGGAGGCAAGAGTTCCCTCATCTACAGGCTCGGTTCGGAAGCCGCTGGCCTCGGGCGGCGCGCCGTCCTCACCGGTACGACACGCTTCACTCAGGCGCTGGACGGCCCACCGCTCCGAGCCGTCGTCGCGGGCTCCGTCGGCTCGGCTGTCATCCTTGCCCATCCGAAACGTCCCGCCCGGAATAGCCAGCATCCGGGGCGTTGAGTTCATACGCCGCATCGTACCCGCAGCACAACGCCCGTTGCGATGGCGCCATTCGACGTGTGGGGGGGCACAGCAGCGGGTATGTCCACGACGCAGGACACGCTGCCCTGGGGCAGGAGTGTGGCGACTGGTGCGCCCGCCAACTGACCACCATGCACAAAGGGAATCCTGACTGTGTCCTCATCGCGCTGGCACAATTGGAGGAGACGCTGGCCAAGGCCGACCCCGCCCGCGAAGTGGTTGGGGGAAGCCTCTCCTACCTCGCCGAGCGGAGCGACCAGATCCAGTACGCCCTGTTTGCCAACCAGGGGTACCCCATTGGCGGCGGCATCGTGGAGAGCGCAAACAAGGTCGTCGTCGGGGCCCGGCTCAAGGGGGCTGGCATGCACTGGGCACCAGAGAGTGTGGACCCCCTCCTCGCTCTCCGCGGGGTGGCTTGCAGCGGTCGCTGGGACGACAACTGGTCACTGCTCGCCAGCTACCGCCGCCACGCCTGCGGACTGCGGAGGGCGTCCGGCCACCGTGCCCGCGTTGCCCAAAAAAACACGCCCGACCAGCACGCCCAGCACGCCCGCGCCGCGTCGTCGATGGCCATCCAACCTCCGACCACCCATTCAAACGCTTCCCCGCCGTCCGCCCGCGCCGCGCAAAAACTTGAATCCCACCCATCGTCCGGTGTGCCCGGCCTGGCAGTTTGCGCTAGACTTGCCAGATATGGCACTGGCAACAGCGAATGGAGACTACCGGGGCGACGCTACGCACGTCGCCCCTGCCCGCGTGGCCCGCCCCACCGCCTGACGCGCCACCTCCGGGCGCATGCGCCCGCCACCTGCCAGGAGTTTCCGTTTGCTCTCGATCGAACCGGCACGGCTTTCCGACGCCGAAGCCATCCACAGCCTCGTCACCTTCTGGGCCGACCGGGGCGATATGCTCCACCGCCCGATTAACGAAATCTACGAAGCTGTGCGCGACTTCAAAGTCGCCCGCGAGGACGGGCGGGTCGTTGGTTGCGGCTCCCTGCACATCATGGGCGCGGACCTGGCGGAAGTGCGCTCGCTGGCCGTGGCGGAAGACGCGCAAGCGAGAGGAATCGGGGCGGCCATCGTTGCCGCCTGCATCGACGATGCGCGAACATTCGGTCTTGAGCGCGTCTTTGCGCTGACCTACCGGCCTGGTTTCTTTGAGAAGCAGGGCTTCCGCATCGCGAACGTGATGGAGTTCCCGGAAAAAGTCTGGAACGAATGCGTGCGCTGCCCGTTCTTTACGAACTGCAAGGAAGTGGCAGTTGTCCTCCCCCTGAATGAGGGGGCGGACGTCTCAGTCCCACTGGTGCGTTAGCAGCATTCCTCGAACGAATCCATGGCCGCGCCGGGCAGCATCGCGGCGTTCATACCGCGGCCTGTAGCCGCCGAAACGCGCACCTCGGCCGGTGGCGAGGCGGCGGCGATCTGGTTCAAGTGGTGCGAGAGCCGCGCCGCCACCGCCCCGGCGGCGGTGGCCCCGGTACCCTGCAGCACCAGCCCGAAACTGGAGCTGCTCAACCTGCCCATGACATCCGTTCCCCTCGCGAGTTCGCGCATCCGCGCCGCGACATCGTGGAGCAAAGCATCGGCGGCGGACGCGTCTTTGCGCTGCTGGATGGCCTCCAGGCCGTATACCCTCACGACCACGAAGGAAAGGGGCGCTTCCGGCGCGAGCGCCCCGATCACCTCCAGCCTCTCGAGCAGCGCCTGCTTGCCCGGCACACCCCAGAGGGCGTTCGTGCGCGGCCGTTGGGCCAGCAGTGGCGTAAACTCGCGAACCCGTGGGGCCTCGCTGGCGCCTGTGTCCTTACCCTTGAGCGTGAGTGGAAACTGGATGACTGCCATTGCCAGGACCGCCTGATTCGACTGGCAGGATTGTCCACCCGTCCCTCCTCCGAGGAGATAGGCAGTTCCCTCATCAGCGTTTCAGGACCTACTCAATTCGGCTTCCCGTTCCCTTGAGCCGCGCGCCCGCCGCGAGCGCTGGCGGCGCCACCAGAAGAAGGCGGCGCTGGCGACGATACCTCCTACCCAGAGGCCGCCCATCGCGATGGTGATGCGCAGGTCCTTGCCGAGGCCGTCGCCCGCGGTTACCGCGACGGCGGTCGGCAGCAGCATGCCCAGGCCGCTGGCGAGGAAGAACGGCCAGAACCGGATCGATGTCATCCCCGCCACGAAGCTCACCCAGTCGAAGTTGACCGCCGGCAGCATGCGTGACCAGAAGATCACCCTGCCACCCATGGTCTCCACAACATTGTCCAGGCGCGCGGTCGCCTTGGCGCCGATTAAGCGCGGCAGGTGCCTCCGCCCGAACCAGCGGGCGGCATAGAACGCCATCACGGAGCCCAGCATGGTGCCCGCCATGGAGTACGCCGTCCCCAGGAACGGCCCCCAGGCCAGCCCCGCGGCGATGAAGATCGGGACGTTCGGGATCGGCGCGAAGAGCACCGAGAGCGCGAGTACCAGGATAAAGACAATGGGCCCCAGCAGCCCAAACGAATCGACCCACTCCTGGAGCGGCCCCGCGTTAAGGTCGTAGCTCCACCCATAGACCGAGGACAGCGTCACGTAGCTCGCGGCGACCACGAGGAAGGCAGCCGCGATGCCCGCAACCACGCGCCCTCGCAGGAGCAGCGGCGTCGCTTCGCCTTCGTAGACGAAGTCATCAATGCCCGGCCTGGGCAGGTGGGGCAGAAGTTTTGGTTCAGGCAAGCCGGTCAACACACCCACCATGCTGTCGGGCCAGCAGACTGCCGCCCAGCCGCCCGCCCCGCTGCCCGGGTTGCTTCTTTTCGATCAGATTCTCCACGCGGGGCCTTTCTGCAACGATTTGTCCTTCTACCGTATCAGAGGACGCGTAACTGGAGGAAAACATAGAGCGCTGGGAGCACAAAGAGCAGGGAATCGAGGCGGTCCAGGAAGCCGCCGTGTCCGGGCAACAGGCCGGAGGCATCCTTCACGCCCATCCGCCGCTTCATCCCGCTCTCCACCAGGTCTCCGACGATCGCGAGCAGCGGCGCCAAGATGGCGAATGGCAGCATCGTCGCTGTTGAAACGCCGGTATCGAGGGCGCTGTTCAGGAGGGTGACCGCCGCGAAACCGGCGACCAGGCCGCCGGCCGCGCCCTCCCACGTCTTCTTCGGGCTGATCCTCGGGGCCATCTTGTGCCGCCCGATGAGCCGCCCAACGGCGTAGGCGCCCGTATCGACAGCGAAGGTTGCGAGTACGCCCAGGAGAAACCAGTCGCGCCCCTGCGCTTCGTTGCGCAGGAGGACGAAGGCCGACATCAGGAGCCCGACATAGACGAGGCACCAGGCGTGGACGCGGTACGGCTTGCGCGGACCAAAGGCGTTCGTCCTTGTGTAGCCCAGGGCCGCGAACAGCAGAGCGAACGCGCCTCCAACCCAGACGAACCGCTCGTCGGCCTGGGCGCCGGCGACCATCATCCCGGCCGCGGCGAACATGGGCGCCTGGGGGAGCACCTGGCGGATGGGCATTGAGGGGATGAGCCAGCCATGCACGAACTCCGCCGAAGCAAGCAAGGCAACGGCGGCGGCGACCAGGGCGAACGGCCACCCCCCAATCCAGGTAACCGCCACCAGGATTGGCAGGCCTACCGCCGCCGTCATCAACCGCAACTGGAGGTTGGAGGGCGCGGCGTGGCCCGCAGCCGTTCCGCCGGGAGCACTGGCGGCGGGGGGCGCGTTCTCCTCCAGGGCTATCCTCCGCGCAACGCTTCGATGTCGTCGGGGAGGAGGCCGCCGAACTTTCGCTTCCGGCGCCCGTAGTCGGCGAGAGCGATATCGATGTCCTCGCGCCCGAAATCCGGCCAGTAGGCATCCGTGAAGTACAGTTCCGCATAGGCGCACTGCCAGAGCAGGAAGTTCGAAATGCGCTGGTCGCCGGCTGTCCGGATCAGCAGGTCCGGGTCTGGCATGCCGCCGGTGGCGACATATTTCGAAATCGTGTCCTCGGTGATCTCGGTTGCCGGGATCTGTTCGCGGACGATGCGCTGGACGGCCAGGAGGATGTCATCCCGGCCGCCGTAGCTGAAGCAGATGTTCAGGATCATCCGGTCGTTGCGCGCGGTCAGGTCAACGGCGGCCTGGACCTGCTTCTGGAGCCATTCCGGCAGCGTCTCAATGTGCCCCAGGAGCCGCAGTTGGATGCGGTTCCGGTGGAGGTTGTCCAGCTCGCGGCGGATGAAGTAGCGCAGGAGGCGGATGAGCATGCGGACTTCGCGCTGGGGCCGGTTCCAGTTTTCCGTGCTGAAGGCGTAGAGCGTCAGGACCTGGACGCCGTGGTCAGCGAAGCGCTCAATCACGCGCCGGATGTTCTCGGTGCCGGCGCGATGCCCGGCCGCCCGCGGGAGGCCCCGCTGGGTTGCCCAGCGCCCGTTGCCGTCCATGATGATGGCGACGTGCCTTGGCACCCTCCCGCCGGAAATCGGGGAGATCAGGTCACCGTCGTACTCCGCCGCCGGCGGCGCTTCGTGTGGGGCCCCGGCGCCCGCCTGGGGCGCGCCTCTAGACCTCAAGGAGTTCCACCTCTTTCTTTTTGCCTTCCGCATCAAGGGTGGCGATGTGCTGATCCGTTAGCTTCTGCAGCTCCTCCTCATGGCGCTTCAGGTCGTCCTGGGAAACGAGCCCTTCTTTTTCGGCCTTGCGCAACTCGTCGTGGGCGTGTCTCCGGACGTTCCTCACAGCCACGCGGGACTCCTCGGTCCGGGTGTGGACGAGCTTCACCAGGTCCTTGCGGCGCTGCTCCGTGAGCGGCGGAAACGGGAGCCGGATGAGTTGCCCGTCGACCGCCGGGTTCAGGCCCAGGTCCGATGTCTGGATCGCCTTTTCGACCGCCTTCAACGCGCCCCGGTCCCACACCTGCACGGTCAACATCCGCGGTTCTGGCGCATTGATCGTCCCGAGTTGCTTCAGGGGCGTGATCGCGCCGTAGTAGTCCACGGGCAACGTTTCGATCAGGCTTGGATGGGCCCGCCCGGTGCGGATGCCGTTCAGCTCCCGCTTCAGCGCCTGGACGGCGCCGTCCATCTTCTCGTCGGCGTTCAACAGGATCTCGTCGGGGTCGGCCATCAGGAATCCCTCCGCTGGTGATTAGCTTGCAGGAAGCGGGTCCGGGGCGGAAGAGACAACCGTCCCCACGCTCTCTCCCTTGAGGGCGTTGAAGATGGCGTCTGGCGCCGCCACGTCGAAGACCACGATCGGCAGGTGGTTTTCCATGCAGAGGCTGAGGGCCGTCGTGTCCATGATCGTCAGCCGCAGCTTGATCGCGTCGATATGGGTCAGGTGCTCGAAGCGGGTGGCGTGAGGGTCGAGGCGGGGGTCGGCGTCGTACACGCCGTCCACGCCGTTCTTCGCCATCAGCAGGGCCTCCGCGTCCACTTCAATAGCGCGAAGGGCGGCGGCCGTGTCGGTGGTCATGTATGGGTTTCCGGTGCCGGCCGCGAAGATGACGACCCGGCCCTTCTCCAGGTGGCGAATTGCCCTTCGGCGGATGTACGGCTCGGCCACCTGGGCTATTGGCAAGGCCGTTTGCATGCGCACCACGGCGCCCACCTTTTCCAGCGCGTCCTGGAGGGCGAGCCCGTTCATGATCGTCGCGAGCATGCCTGCGTAGTCCGCGGTTGCGCGATCCATCCCGGTTTCAGCAACGGTTGCGCCGCGCCAAAAGTTCCCGCCGCCAACGACAACGGCGACCTGGATGCCGCGGTCCACGGCCCTGCTGATCTGCCGGGCGAGGTTTTCCACCGTGGCGGCGTCAATGCCAAAGGAGTGTCCTCCCATCAGGGCTTCGCCACTCAGCTTGACCAGCGCGCGCCGGTAGGGACCTCGCACGGCAATGTCCTCCAGCCTGGTTAACGCCCGAGTTCGAACCGGACGAAACGCCGGATGCGGATGTTCTCGCCCGTCTTGGCGACGGTGTCACTGACCAGCGTCTGGATGGTGCGCGAACCATCGCGGATGAACGGCTGGCTGAGGAGGCAAAGCTCTTCGTCGCTGCCTTCGAGCTGCGGGTTGCCCGCTCGTTCGTCGGCGGAGATGAGTTGGGGGTTCATCGCCGCCACCTGCATCGCGATGTTTCGAGCCAGCTGGCGGAAGTCTTCCGTGTTGGCCACGAAATCCGTTTCGCAGTTCACTTCCACCAGCACGCCAATCCTGCCGCCCGCGTGGATGTAACTTTCGATCACGCCGTTGCTGGTTTCGCGGTCCGAGCGCTTGGCCGCGGCGGCAACGCCCTTCTCGCGAAGGATGGTCTTCGCCTGTGCCATGTCGCCCTGGGCCTCTTCGAGGGCGCGCTTGGCATCCATGACACCTGCCCCGGAGGCTTCCCGGAGCTCCTTGATCATTGCGGTAGTGATTTCCACGAGCCTTCGTTACTCCTGAGCTTCGCTGGCCGCTTCGGCCTGTGCCTGGGTCGAAATGATCGTCACCGAAGCGAGCCCGCCTTCCGCGGCGGTCTCTTCGGGAGAAGCCGAGTAGCTGCCGGACT
Source organism: Anaerolinea sp. (assembly GCA_013822275.1). Taxonomy (GTDB): domain Bacteria; phylum Chloroflexota; class Dehalococcoidia; order Tepidiformales; family Tepidiformaceae; genus PNKC01. The sequence goes on from PNKC01000064.1 coordinate 11,288, forward strand.
CCACGCCCGCTTCCGCCTCGGCGGCGCGCGAGAACTCGTCGCCGTGGACGCCCACGCCCGCGCCCGATTCACGCGCCGCGCGGCCTTCGATCGCTGCGTCGGCCATTTTGCCGAGGATCAGCTTGATCGCGCGGATGGCGTCGTCGTTGCTCGGGATCGGGTAGGAGACCGGGTCAGGGTCGCAATTGGTATCCACCAGCGAGACGATCGGGATGTTCAGCCGGACGCACTCGGCGACGGCGATCGCTTCTTTGACGGTGTCGATGATGAAGACCGCGGCCGGCAGCCGGTCCATGTGCTTGATGCCGCCGAAATAGCGGTTCATCCGCTCGATCTCGTTGGAGATGTCGAGCTGTTCCTTCTTCGTGAGGCGGCTGAAATCGCCGCGCTCCATCGAGGTTTCCAGGTTGGTGAGGTGGCGCACGCGGCTCTGGATGGTGCGGAAGTTGGTGAGCGTGCCGCCAAGCCAGCGGTTGTTCACGAACGGCATCGCCGCGCGGATCGCTTCCATTTCCACTGTCTCGCGCGCCTGCTTCTTCGTCCCGATGACAAGCACTTCCGACCCGCCGGCAACAACGTCGCGGACGAAGTTGATCGCGGCGTCAAGCCGGGTAACGGTCTGCTGCAGGTCAATGATGTGGATGCCGTTGCGCTCGGTGAAGATGAAGTGGCGCATCTTCGGGTTCCAGCGGCGGGTCTGGTGGCCGAAGTGGACGCCAGCCTCCAGCAACTGCTTCATGCTAACGGGGGTAACCAAGGGAAGTCTCCAACATGCGGCGCCATAGATTTGACCCGAAGGCCCGACGCCGCCCAACAACACATACCCAACCACCGTACCAAACCAAGCCCGTCTGAACCACCCGGAGGCGTCTTGAACCACCGAGGCACTGAGAGGTTTATGGGAACTCAGCCATCCTCGCGATGCTCGGCTGCGGCGACGCGCCCAATCGACATCGAAAGAACGAGGACGGTTGAGGCCACAGAGCCGAAGCGGTTATAGCGAGATTCGTCTCACTCCGTCTTTGAGGACGGCGACGTTGAAGTTGATGAGCAGCCCAGTCTTCAGCCCGGTCGCTTTGAGGTAGGAGATCATCTGGGCCGTATGAATTGGCGAAAGCACCTCGACGGCCTTCAGTTCCACGATCAACCTGTGTTCGACCAGCAGATCGAGCTTGCCGTGGCCAATTTCCGCGTCTCGGTACCGCACAGCGACCGGCGCCTGGCGCACGAAGCTCACGCCGTTCGCCGAAAGCTCCAGCGCAAGAGCCTCTTCGTAGAGCGCTTCCAGATAGCCCGGCCCAAGTTCGCGATGGACCGCAATCGCCGCCCCAATCACTGCCTGGCTCAGTTGATCGGGCTCCCACCCCGGCTCTCTCGTCATCTCGATCAAACCTCGTTTCGCCGGATGCCTGGAGTACGGAACTCAGTGTCGCTCCCCCGGAATCACCCCAAGAGCCTCGGTGTCTCGGTGGTTCAAGCCGGTGCCCCGGTGGTTGCGCTACGCGATGCCTTGTTGGGCGAGGAAGTCGAGGATGTCCTGGATCGTGTGGATGTTCTCCGCATCTTCGTCGCGGATTTCGAATTCGGCGTCCCCCTGGAACGCTTCTTCGATCGCGATCGTCAGGTCGACGATGTCCAGCGAGTCGGCCCGCAGGTCATCCACAAGGTTCGCTTCTGGCGTCACCTCGTCTGGCTTCACCTTCAACTGGGCGACAACGACATCCCGGACACGTTCAAACGTACTGGCCACTTGGAGCTCCTGAGGGAATCTGCGCAGGATTCGGCCCCCGTGGGCTCCAGCGCATGAATGAATAGGTGAGCGATGCTACGTCAGGCGTGGTACTTGCGGAAGATCACCGAGCCGTTCTGGCCTCCGAAGCCGAACCCGTTTGCCGCCGCCGCCCGCACGGCCATCTTCCGCGCCTTGAGCGGGACGTAGTCCAGGTCGCACTCGGGGTCCGGCGTTTCGAGGTTGATCGTCGGCGGCACGAGGTCATGGTGGACGGCTAGCGCCGCGGCCGCCGCGCCGATCGCCCCGGCAGCCCCGAGCAGATGCCCGACCATGGATTTCGGCGAACTGATCGCCAGCTTCGGGGCGTGGCCGCCGAAGGCGAGCTTGATCGCGAGCGTTTCGGCGGCATCGTTCAGCGGTGTGCCGGTACCGTGGGCGGCGATGTAATCGACTTCGGCCGGCTTCATCCCGGCGAACGCGAGGGCTTCCGCCATCGCTTCCTGGGCGCCCGTGCCGTCCTCGCGGGGAGCAGTGATGTGGTAGGCGTCGCAGCTCAATCCCCCGCCCATCAGTTCCGCGTACACCCGTGCTCCGCGGGCTTTGGCCCGGGCTTCGGATTCGATTACGAGCACGACCGCGCCTTCGCCGAAGACGAAGCCGTCGCGATTGAGGTCAAACGGGCGGCTGGCGCCGGTGGGGTCATCGTTGTTCCGGCTCAGGGCCTTCATGTTCGCGAGCGCCGCGATCGGCAGCGGGTGCAGCGCGGCTTCCGTCCCCCCGGCGAGCACAACGTCGCAACGGCCACTGTCGATAAGCTGTTTCGCCTCGATGAACGAGTAGAGTCCGCTGGCGCAGGCCGCGACGCTCGCCAGGGCCGGCCCGCGAAGGCCGAGGTGCATCGAGACCTGGCAGGCGCCCATGTTCGGCGCCATGATCGGGATGTAGAAGGGGCTCACCCGGTTGGGTCCGCGTTCCTTGAGGATTAGCGCCTCTTCCATCGTTTCGATGGCGCCGCCCGAACCCGTCGCGATGGCCGAGGCAGCCCGGCTTCGCTCACCATCCCCCAGGTCGAGTTGCGCGTCGTCTGCTGCCAGTTGGGCGGCGGCTACGGCCAGTTGGGATGAGCGCGACATGCGCCGCGCGTCCTTCGAGTCCATGTACTTCCCGGCTTCGAAGTCCTTCACTTCGGCGGCAATCTGGACCGGCAGGTCGCTCGCATCGAAACGCGTGATCCGCGTCACCCCGGAGACGCCGGCGGCGAGGTTTTGCCAGAAGTCATGGACATTCAGCCCGATGGGCGTAATGGCGCCCACACCGGTCACCAGTGCTCGAGTCACGCGTTGCTCCGCAGGGTTAAGTTGCCTCCCGGAAGATGAGGCACGAGTTGTGGCCCCCGAGGCCAACTGAAGTGGACACGGAGACGATCACCCGCCGCTGCCGGGCCACGTTCGGGACGTAGTCCAGGTCGCACTCCGGGTCCGGCGTCGTGTAGTTGATCGTCGGCGGGACCTTCTGGTCGCGGATCGCCATGACGCAGGCGAGCGCTTCAACCGACCCGGACGCGCCCATGCAGTGCCCCGTGATCGGCTTCACCGAGCTGACCGTGGTCTTGTAGGCGGCTTCACCCATGATCTCCTTGAAGACCATCGTCTCCACCGCGTCGTTTGAAGGGGTTGCGCTGCCGTGGGGGTTGATGTAGTCGATCTCCGCCGGGTCGATCGCCGCCTTCTTGATTGCCGCCTTCATCGCGCGCTTCAGCCCGCGGCCGGTTTCGTGCAGGGAGATCATGTCGAACGCGTCGTTGGAGGTCCCGTAGCCGATGATCTCGCAGTAGATCTTCGCGCCACGGGCCTTCGCGTGGTCGTAGTCCTCCACGATCATCGCGGCGCCGCCCTCACCGGCGATGAACCCGTCGCGGTTCAGGTCGAACGGTTTTTGGGCCTTTTCGGGATGCTCGTTGTCCCCGGCGAGGGCCCGCATCGCACACCAGGTGGCGTGGTAAATCGGCAACAGCACGGCCTCGGAGCTTCCCGTGATGACGGCCGTGGCGTCGCCACGGCGCACGGTCTCGAACGCTTCGCCGATGGTCGCGCCGCCCGTCGCGCAGGCACTGACGACAGCCATGTTCGGCCCGCGCGCGCCTGTCGCTATGGCGATGTGGCCGCTCGCCGCGTCCGGGATGAAGTTTGCCACCAGGAACGGCGTTATCCGCCGTGGCCCTTTCGTATCAAGGATCTTCTGGTGCTCGATGATCATGTCGGTGCCGCCGGCGCCGGAGCTGAAGATGACGCCGATCATGTCGGCGTTGTCCTCCGTGATGGCCAGCTTGCTGTCCTCAAGCGCCTCCAGCGCCGCGCTCATGCCGAAGGTCACGCCGCGGTTCATGTAGCGCTGCTGCTTGGCATCGACGCGGTCGCCGAGTTCGAAGCCCTTGACTTCGGCCTGGATCCGGACCGGGTAAGGTTCGGGGTCAAACAGGGTAATGGGCCCAATCCCGCTGCGGCCGTCGAGCATCGCCTGCCAGGTTTCTTCCGCGGTGTGTCCCACAGCCGTAACCGCGCCGACGCCAGTGACCACGACCCGGCCGCTCATCGTGCCGCCGCCTCAACGAGCTTGAAGTCCTCGCTCAGGATGCCTTCGTATTCGTCGCTCAGGCTGAGGCTGTTCACGTTGTAGTCGATCCGCCGGGCGAGGCGCGTGAGGACGTTCCCCGGCCCCGCTTCGATGAAGAAATCGGCTCCCCGCGCCATCATCGTTTCGACGGACTTCGCCCACTTCACGCCGTGCGTCAGTTGGTCGCGCAATTCCGTGTACACCTGCTGCTTGGTCTCCAAAACGTCGGCGTTGACGTTGCCGATGATCGGCCGCTCGGGGTCGCGCATTGGGAGCTTCTGGAGCAGCCGGTTCATCCCTTCGCTTGCCTTGGCCATCAACGGCGAGTGGGAGGCGATGGTGATGGGCAGGCGCACGACCTTGCGGGCACGGGCCTTCTCGGCAAGCTCCATCGCAAGTTTGAGCGGTTTGAGCGCGCCGGAGATGACGTTCTGGCCCTCGCAGTTGGCGGTGGCGAGGCCGACGTATCCCTCGGCCGAGGCTTCGGCGCAGATCTCCGCGACTTTCTCCTCGGAGAGCCCAAGGATCGAGGCCATGCCGCCGGGGAACTCGTTGTTCGCCTGCTCCATGAGGATGCCGCGTTCCTTCACCAGGAGGA
>PNKC01000065.1 GCA_013822275.1 Anaerolinea sp.
AGCTGAAAGGGTGGGAAGCTGTTAGCGGTGGCGAAGCGGGAGTAGCGATGGGAGCGCCTCGACTACAGTTGCGGACACTCAGGGCGGACGAAGAGGAGGTCCTCCAGGCGAAGCTGGCGGAGAAACGGTTGCCGGCGAAGATCTACGAGCGCTATCGCCTCATCGCCGTCGTAGGCGAAGGGGCAACGCCGGCGGCGGCGGCACGCGTGGTGGGATGCAGCGACGGCAAAGCCGAGCACTGGGTGCACCGCTTCAACACCAGCGGCTTTGCCACCTTCGAGAAGCAGCCAAACCATCCCGGGCGGCCGATCATTATTGACGGGCAGCAAGTGCGTTCGCTGATCCGGGTTGCGCTCAGCCGGCCGGAAGACCTCGGCCTGCCCTTCACGCAGTGGTCGGTGAGCAAGCTCCGGGCGTACTGCCTGAGGGAAGACTTGATTCCGCCGATCAGCGGTGAGTGGGTGCGGCGGCTCCTGCGGCGGGAAGGCGTCTCCTACCAGCACACCAAGACCTGGAAGGAATCACCAGACCCTGAGTTCGAGGTGAAAAAAACCGAGAATCCCTACCCTCGACCTCTACGAGCGCTGCCCCGAAGGTGGGGCAGTCATCTGTTTCGACGAGTGCGGCCCGCTCGAACTGAGGCCCCTGGCGGGCCGAGGCTGGGCGCCGGTCGGCCACCCCCAGCGCTTCCGGGCGACGTATCGGCGACTCCATGGCACCGAGCAGCTGCTCGCCTTCTATGACGTGCACGCCGACTGCCTCGTCGGCGAGGTGCGCAAGCGCAAGACGGTTGACGACCTCCTCGCGGTCTTCGCGCGGCTGCGGGCCTGCTACCCGCTGGTGGTCCGGCTGTACGTCGTGATGGATAACCTCAACACCCACAAGAACGTCCGTCTCAAGGCGTTCATGGCTGGCCACAACATCGAGCCGGTCTACACCCCGACCTACGCCAGCTGGCTGAACGCGATCGAGTCCCACTTCGCACCGCTCAAGAAGTTCGCGATTGGCGGCACCGACGACCCCTCGCACGAGTACCGCCGCTGGCGCATCGCCCGCTACCTCACCTGGCGCAACCGCGACAAGGGCACCTCCAGAGCTGCCCTTGCTAAATTCTCACGGGTTAAGTTGTATCAGCACTAGCCCAAGGCAAGCGCGCGACAACAGCCGTTCCGCTACCATGCCGCGATGCTCGTGTTCTTGGATGAGTCGGGCGACGCTGGCCTTGCCATCGAGAAGGGATCGAGCCCCTACTTCACAGTGGCCGCCGTCTTCGTTGCAGACGACCAGGCGGCTCGGATGTGCTTGGACCGGATTACGAGGCTGCGGCTGCGCCTGCGGATGCGTCCCTACGAGGAGTTTCACTTCCGAGCGGACAGTCACGATCGGCGGCTGCAGGTGCTGGATGAGCTGCAGAAGTGCGACCTGCAAGCTTCCACCTGTACTTTGGGGAAAGCGGCGCTGGTTACCAGCGATCTGGGGCTCTCGTCTCGCGACGATGTGTACCTGGCCATCTGTCTGGAGGCTCTCAAAGGGCATGCTGGGTCGCTCCAGAACGCGCGAGTCATCATGGACGAGTTCGGCGGCCGCAAGTTCCAACGGACACTCTCGGCGCATCTCAAGCTCCACCTGAACACATCAGCGTCTCCGGCCGTGCGGTCGCTGACGAGCTCGCGCTCACGGAGTGACCCGATGGTCCAGGTCGCCGACTACTTCGCGGCCGTGGTGAATCGAGCAGAGTCCGGGACCAAGACGCAGGCCGATTACCTTGCGCGCGTTGCCTCGAAGATCACGTCCAGGGTGAGGTTGCCGTAGCCGCGCAAACAGATCGGCCCGCCCCCTAGCCATCGCTGGCAGGCCGCCCGTCCGGGCGACTTTTCGGGAAGCGGGCCATTTCCGCAATCATTATCGATCGCCCCGCGCCGTTTGCCTACCCCTCCCCCGTCAGGAACCGCCGCGGCACGTCCACCAGCATCGTCTGGACCTGCGCGTCCGTGACGCCCATCGCCTTGAGCTGCGGCACTGCTTTGTGGCTGACGAAGGTGTAGCGCGTTGGCCCCGGCGCAGGGTCAGACCCGCCGACGAGGATCGGCATCGGGGCGTAGTCGTGCCCGAGCATCAGCCTGTCGCACCAGCCGCGGTCGATGAGCGCTTTCACCGTCGCGTTGCGCGCCTCCCAGCCGGGCCGGTCGCCGCCCCCGGGGTACCGGTCCATTGACAGGTAGACGCCCGTCTTCAGCAACGACTCAAGGTAGTCCACGTCTGTCGTATCCGCGCTGTGGCCGATGGCGATGCGGTCCAGCGGCGCGCCCTCTTCCTTGAAGACCTGCACCTGGCGTGTGCCCACCTTCTCCGGCGCCCAGTGGTGCGTGCTGATCGGGCAGCCGGTGCGCTTCAGTGCACGCGCCGCGCCGCGCAGGATGCGTTCGCCTTCGGGCGTCACGCCGCCCATGTCGTTCGCGACTTTGATTGCGCCCGCCTTGATCGACGTCTTGCCGATACCGGCCTCAATCTCGCGGACGAAGATGTCGGCGATTTCGTCAAGGTCACGCGCCCAGAAGGAGCGCGGCACGTCCCGCCAGATGCCGGTCGCAACCACCACGTGCATCCCGGACGCCTGAGCCACGTCGCGCACGAACTCGACATCGCGGCCCAGGTCCGGCGTCGTCAGGTCGATCATCGCGGTCACGCCACCCGCGACGGCTTCCTTCAGCTCACGGATGGTGTTCGCGCGCGTCCGCTCCCAGTCGAATCTCCATGGGTAGTGGTGGTTGTCTTCACCCATGCCCACGAGCACGTGCTCGTGGCTCAACGTCACCCCGAGTTTCGAAGCCTCAACCGGCCCAAGGACTGTCTCGACCGTCGCCATCTGGCTGCCTCCTGCGTAGGCGCGCATTCTAGCGAGTCCCGAGTCCCGAGTGCTGAGTTCTTGGTGCTAAGTTCTGGGAACACGAAAGCCACAAAGACACGAAGATGCACGAAGTTCTTTCTTCTCTGGTTTCGTGACGCTTCGTGCTTTCGTGCCTTCGTGTCCTCAAGCCCAACAGGAGGTACCCGAGTGCGCTACGCAGTGGTTATCGAACGCGCGGACGGAAACTATTCGGCCTACGTTCCGGATCTGCCCGGGTGCGTGGCCGTGGGCGACACGGTGGAGAAGACGCAGGAGGCGATCCGCGAGGCCATCCGCTTCCACCTGGCTGGCATGCGAGAAGACGGCGCCCCGATCCCCGAACCCGTCACGGTCGTCGATTACGTTGCTGCATGAGTGCCGGATTCTGGGGACACCAAGTCCCAAAGGCACAAAGCCGCACAAAGGACTTCCGTAACCGGTTTCGTGCCGCTTCGTGCCTTGCAGCCTTCGTGTCCGCAATCGAAACCGAACAGCGAAGGCCGTCACTCACGGCTTCCCCTCAGCCGCCCGGCATGATTCGTGTCGCCACCGGGCCCAGGAGCTGGGCGACCTGCTCGAACAGCGCGGGCGTGTAGTTGCCGCCAATAGCCGCGGAGGCGCCCCCGTCCACGGCGATCGTCTGGCCGGTGACAAAACTGGAGGCGTCGCTGGCGAGGAAAAGCAGGGGGCCCTTCAGCTCCGAAGGGCTGCCTATGCGAGCCATCGGGGCCTCGTTGACGAAGCGTTCGAGGAACTCGGGCACGGCGAACCAACCCGCCGTCATCTCGCTCGGAAACCAGCCCGGGGCGATCGCGTTGACCCGCACGTTACGGTCCGCCCAGCTCGCGGCCAGGTTCCGCGTCAGGTTTATCACCGCCCCCTTGCTCGCCTGGTACGCCACCGGCCCGTTCTGTTGACCGCTGATGCCCATGATCGAGGCGATGTTGATGATCGAGCCGCCCCTGCCGTCGGCAAGCATGTGGGCAGCCACTTCCCGGCAGCAGTAGAACGTGCCCATGACGTTCACCTGCATCGTCTGGGCGAAAAGGTCATCCGGCACCCGTTCGGGCATGAAACCAGCCTCAGCCGAGACGCCGGCATTATTGACCAGGATGTCTACCCGCCCGAAGCGCGCACGCGCCTCGTCCACCATCGCCTTGACGCTGGCCGAGTCGGCAACGTCGCATTCGATGCTCAGCGCCTGGCCTCCGCACGATTGGATCGCGGCCGCCACCTCCGCCAGCTTCTGTTTGCTTCGCGCGGCAAGGACGACGTTGGCGCCGGCCTCCGCCAAGGTCTCGGCCATGGTTACGCCAAGGCCGTACGAAGCCCCTGTGATGATCGCCGTCTTCCCGCGAATATCGAAAATGTCCGCCATGTCTGAAATGCCCCCGGTGAGTTGGCGCGCAGTATAGCCCAACCAGCCGGTGGCCCGCGCCGCGTTCCACTTCCCGAGAGGACCAGGGCCACCACCAACCGGATCCCAATCGGCAATCAGCAATTGTGAATCGTGAATCGAATCAGTAGCTGCCGTCGGCGGCCAGCGCCGGCAGCGCCGCCCGGAACCCCGTCTGCACCGTGATGTCCAGGTCCACGCGCTGCCCGCCCTGTTTGAACAGGGGCTGCTGGGCAGCGACCCCGCTCTGTGGAAAATAGAGCGTAACGGGGTCGCCCGCACGGCCGCAACCGGGCCGTTCGCCTGTCGCAGCCCCATCCGCCAGGACGTCGATCACGTACACCGTCTTCCCAACGTCTCCAGCCGGCGTGCCCTCCGCCGCTGCCGCGACCGTGGTGGCACCCGAACCGCAGGCCTTGCCGTTAACGAAGGCGATAACCGGCTGGGCGGGCGGCGTCAGGTTCGTGCCGGCGATCTGGACGATTCCGTACGGCCAGTAGAAGCTCGGCGCCGGCGGTGTCTGGGCGGACGCCCCCGGTGCCCCGCCCGCAACCACGGACAAACAAACGAGCAGCGCCGCCGCAACCCGCCGTCCGCCCTTCGTGGACTTCAGCGTTTGCAGCGGGCTGCTCGTCATCATGCGGTTGCCGGGGGCGCGCCTAGTAGAGCCCGTCCCTCGCCAGGCTCGGCGCCGCGTTCTTCGAAGCGGTAAGCGCCGGGCCAAGGGTGACGTTCTGCGGCGCCGGGCCGGGGCCACTCCACGAAGCCGAAGACGTGGAGACGCGGCCGCTGCTCCCGCCGATCGGCGTGAAGTAGAACAGCACCTGCCGTCCAGCCTTGCCGCAGCCCGCCTTTTGCGCGTCTGCCACAACGTCCACCACGAAGACGGTGCTGCCGCCATCGCTGGTGACCACGCCGTCGCCGCATGCGGTGCTCCCCGAACCGTCCGTCACAATCGCGATCACCCCCTGCCCGGAGGTGGCGCCCGTGGCGGTGCCGTAGTAGGTGGTCGGCGGCGGGGGCGGGAATCCCTGCGCCAGCGCCATCGCCGGAATCGCCGCCGCGACCACGCCAACAATGCCCAGCCCTGTCAGTATCGCTCGCTTCATTCGTGCCTCACTCTGGAGACGGTGGTCTCCACTTCCATGAAGAGTAGGAGGCGCCCGTTGTGCAGGCAAGGCGAGTTGGGCGTTGCGGGGCCGTTCTTCAAACTGTTTACTGACGTTTTACACCTTCAACACACGGAGTTGCGCTTGCCCAAGACCAGCACGGTCCGTTCTCGTCTCGCGCCAGCCCTGCGTCCCGTGCGCGACCGCCTCGGGTTCTGGGGGCGCGCCCGCCGCAAAGCCCGCTACTTGCGCGACGGCATCGAAGGCATCGCCGCCGAGCTGCGCGACTCCCCAAACCAGCACGTCACAATCCTCCGCGAGTTCGGCGCCACGGTCGGTAAGGACGTCTCCATTCATGGCCCGATCTTCATCGTGAACGCCGACGGCGACTTTTCGAACCTCCACCTCGGCGACCGCGTCCACCTCGGCACTGCCGTCCTCATCGACCTCGCGGACCGCGTCCGCATCGAAGACGAAGCGACCCTCTCGATGCGTTCGAGCATCATCACCCACATGGATGTTGGTCCCGGCCCGCTCAAGGACAGCCGTCCCCGGCAGCAGGGGCCCGTCACGATTGGCCGGGGTGCCTATCTCGGTATTGGCGCAACGGTCCTCCACGGCGTCACCGTCGGCGAACTCGCAACCATCGGCGGCCACGCCCTCATTGACAAGGATGTCGCCCCCGGCGCGACGATGCTGGCCCCGCGCGCCCGCCTGGCGGCTTCCCGGGGCGCCCCGGCCGAGCCGCCCGAGTGATGAGCCGGCCCTCGATCGCCATCCTCGGCCTGCCTTACTTCGGGCGGATGCTCTCGGGGCTCCTCAGCGAGCGCGGCTGGGCCGCCACCTTCTATCCGCACCCCGGCCGCGACCTCCGCGGCTGGGCGAAGCTCGCACCGGCGCTGCTCCGCGCGGACATCGTCTACCTCATCGGCAGCCGCATCGAGAAGGGCTCGCCCCAGGACCGGATGCTCCAACTGCGCCGCAAGCCGGTCGCCATCCACTGGGTCGGGACGGATGTCCTTATCGCCAGCGAAGAGCACGCCCGCGGACGCGTCTCGGGGCGCGTCGCGACGAAGCCGGCACACTGGTGCGACGCCCCCTGGCTTGTGGACGAACTGCGCGCGATCGGCGTCCGTTCCAGCTACCTTCCCCTGCCCATCCCGCTCGCCGCGGTCGAAGCGCCGCCCCTGCCGGACCAGTTCCGTGTCCTTCTCTACCTCCCCGTCGACGCATTCGACCGCGAAGTGTTCGACATTGAGGCTCTCCTCCGTCTGCCGCCCGAATTCCCGGAGATCCCTTTCACACTCATCCCTTCGCCAGCGGAGACGCTGCCCGGGCCCTTGCCGCCGAACCTCGAAGCCCGCGGCTGGGTAACATACATGGACGCCCTCTACCGCACGATCACGGTAGTCGTCCGCCTCACCAGCCACGACGGCATGTCCTTCATGGTGGCCGAATCCCTCGCCCGCGAACGCTACGCCATCTGGACCTTCCCCCTGGAGGGCGCCATCCAGTCGAAGGGCTTCGAAGAGGTCTCGGCAGCGCTTCGGGAATTGTTGCGCCAGCATCGGTCGGGCGAACTTCGCCCCAACCACGCCGGCCGCGACTACGTCCTCCGCCACTTCGATCGGGACACGCTGCTCACGGGGCTCGACAACGCGCTCAGGGCGTTGCTCTGACACGGGAACCGCGGGTGCGTCGGCGGTGTAGTTATCCCGAGCGGAGGAAGAGGCCGCGCGATGCTGGCGCGCAAATTGTTGGGCTGCCTCGTCGCGAGCACGACCATCGCTGTCTTCGCCGCCTGCACGGGCAGCGCCGCCGGCCCAGATGTCTCCGTACCGCCCGCCCCGGCCTACATCGAGTCGTCGGCCGAGGCCTGCCCGGTGACGAGACCACCAGACCCGGGTTTCGTCCCCCGGAAACCGTACCCGGCAGCGCCGCCGATGAAGGACAGCTTCTGGTACGGCACTCCGTCCCTCTGGACGGAGCTCCCCATCAACGGCGCGTGGCCCCAACTGGCTCTCGGCGAGAAATTCTGGTGGTGGAGCGAAGACTTCGACGCCAGGGCTGAGCCGAATCCGGACCTGGTCATCACCGCCCGGCGCCTGGACGGAGCAGCCCCACCGTACCGCACAGGCTGGACGACGCACGGCTGGAGCGCGGACTTGTACGAGGCGATGCTCGTTGGGTTCGAACTTCCAACCACCGGGTGCTGGGAGATCACCGGCGAGTACCGCGGCCGTCGCCTCGTCGTCGTCCAATGGGTGCCGTAGCGCTCAGGCGCACGCGCGCCTACCGCCTACGGCCTACGCAGCGACGCGGTGCTCTTCGTTTGTGATGAAGTCGCTGTCCGCGAGCCAGTTCTTGAACGCCTTCACCGCGCCACAGGTCTTGCAGCGCCCGCCGCTCAACGGCCCCGCCGCCTCTTCGATGATCCAGTGGTGCGCGTGCGCGGCGGCTTCTTTCTTCAGTTCGAGAGTCTCCATTGTGTCCTCCAAGAAGGCCGTCCGCCGACCCTCTTCCGCATGTTCGAATCGTATGAGCGCCGCTCCGGGCATGCTCCGGTCCTTTGGGGGCCAACGCCTCCGCCATTGGTCGGAGACTTACCCGCGCGTGTGAACCAGCCCACACAACCTTCCTTGCCCGGTGAATGGCCCCATCTTCAGACAACGTGACGTCATCCACAGCCGTTTTGTTCCCGCAAGGTAAAGACCGAGTATCGGAGTATCGGAGTTGGGGGAGTAGGGGAGATCCGTCACCCCGATACTTGAACACCCCGCCACCCCATCACTCCGACTTGGCCAATCCGCCCCTCGTGAGCGACCATTGTCCCCATGAAGAACGTCCTCACCCACGTCGCTGGCCTCCCCGTGCCGGAGCTCGCCCGCGCATACGGCACGCCCGCGTTCATCTACGACCAGGCGGTCGTTGAGCAGCGCATCAGCGAGCTCAAGCAGTTTCCCGTCATCCGCTACGCCCAAAAAGCGAGCTCCAACCTCGCCATACTTGCCCTCATGCGGCGCAACGGCGTCGCCGTGGATGCCGTCTCGGCCGGGGAAATCTACCGCGCCCTCCAGGTTGGCTACACGGGCGAGGGCAACCCGCCGGGCATCGTGTACACGGCCGATGTCTTCGACTACGACGCCATGGCCATGGTCAAACAGCACCGCATCCCCGTGAACGCTGGTTCCCCGGACATGATCACCCAGCTCGGCGAGTTCTACCCCGGCGCGGATGTCACCCTCCGGATCAACCCCGGATTCGGCCACGGCCATTCGCGCAAGACCAACACCGGCGGCGAATTCTCCAAGCACGGCATCTGGCACACCGAAATCGAAGACTGTCTCCGCCTCGGCAAGGAAGCGGGAGTCACTATCCACGGCCTCCACATGCACATCGGCTCCGGCACGGACTTCGACCACCTGGCCACTGTCTGCGATGCCATGGTCAAGGCCGCCAGCCGGGTCGGCGCCCAGCTCGAAGTGATCAGTGCCGGCGGCGGGCTGCCAATCCCCTACCACAAGGACCAGTCCCGGATCGACATCAACGCCTACTTCGGCCTCTGGCAGCGGGCCGCCCGGGCCATCGAGGACATCGTTGGTCACCCCGTCACCCTGGAAGTCGAGCCGGGCCGCTACCTCGTGGCCGAAAGCTGCACCCTCCTCACCCAGATCCGCGCGATCAAGTCGATGGGCGAGAACCGCTTCTACCTGGTGGACGCGGGCTTCGATACCCTCGTCCGGCCCTCGATGTACGGCTCCTACCACGAGATCTCGATCGCCGCGGCGGACGGTAGGGACATCACCGCTGCGAGCGACGTCATCGTCGGCGGGCCACTCTGCGAATCGGGCGACGTGTTTACCCAGGAAGAGGGCGGCGTCGTCGTCAGCCGCCACCTGCCCGAGGCGAAGGTCGGCGACTACCTGGTCCTCCACGATGCAGGCGCCTACGGCGCCTCCATGTCGTCCAACTACAACTCCCGCAAGTTGGCGCCGGAAATCCTCGTCCACGACGGCGTCCCGGAGGTCATCCGCGAGCGCCAGACCTTCGAACACATGCTCCAGTTCGAGCGCATCCCGGAACGCCTGCGCGGATAGGCGCTAAACTGTCGCCCATGACCACGGTCCGCAAGCATCCCCTGCGCGAACAGTTCGAAGCCGAGCGCCGGCGGGCCGCGTTCCTTTCGTTCCTGGCCGGCAGCGGGATTGGCATCATCGCGGCCGACACGTGGGTCTCGCACTGGCTCGGCATCCCCGGCGGGCTGGCCATCGGCGGCTTCGCCTACGGCGTCGTCTACGCGTACGAAACGTTGATGTGGCGGAAGCACCATGGCTGAGCAACCACACCCGGCCGGCCTCTCCCACCTCGACGCCAGCGGCGCCGCGCGCATGGTCGATGTCTCGGACAAGACGGACACCGCCCGCGAAGCGGTCGCTGAGGGCTACGTCGTCATGCTCCCCGCCACTCTCGCGCTCATCCAGGAGGGCGGCCTGCCCAAGGGGGACGCCATCGCCGTCGCCCGCGTCGCCGGCATCATGGCCGCCAAGCGCACCAGCGAACTCATCCCGATGTGCCACCCCCTCCCTGTCACCGGCGTCACCGTCGACCTCCAAACCCAGGGCACGGACCGCCTCCGCATCCAGGCGAAGGTGAAGACGACCAGCAAGACCGGCGTGGAGATGGAAGCGCTTACCGCCGTCACCGTCGCCGCCCTCACCGTCTACGATATGTGCAAGGCGGTGGATAAGGGCATGCGCATCGAAGGCGTCCGCCTGCTCCAGAAGCGCGGCGGCAAGTCCGGCGAGTGGCGCGCGGAGTAGTCCGTACGAGTCAGTCCGTACAGATCGGCTTGACAGCTGCCGTACACTTCAGGGTATGAGTGCACGCGTCGGCCCACGTATCGAAACGCGCCTGGACGAGGAGCATCAACGTCAGCTTGCCGACATCCTCGAGAAGCGCGGCTGGACCATCTCCGCATTCGTGCGGAAGGCGATCGAGGATGAGGAACAACGCCTCCGGCACGAAGAGTTCGTCGAGGCGCTCGAATGGATTAAGGCGAACCCGATCGACCTTCCGCCGTGGGAGGTCCTGAAGGAAGAACTGAACGCCCGGTACGACCATCTGTATCCTGACCTGTTCCCGCCTTCATGACCTGCTTCCTTGACGCCAATGTCGCGATCCACGCACTTGGCAACGACGGTAATGCGGCTCCGCCGTGCCAGGAGATCCTCAACCTCGGCGAAGCCCATCCAGGCGCATGCCGGACAAGCGCCGAGGTCTTCCAGGAGGTGCTGCACGTGCTCGGTCGCCAGCAACTCCGGAGCCGCCTCGCCGTCACGCTGAGACTTCTGGACGGGGCCACCGGCCGGAATGCCGCATCGCTGTTGCGGTCCGACGTGTTGCGCGCCGCGACAGCCGATCTGCCCCCCAACCTCCAGGCCCGCGACCGCGTCCACCTGGCCGTCATGGCCCGGCTGGGCATTACTTCGATCATCTCCACCGATCGGGCGTTCGACGGAATTCCCGGCATCACGCGCCTGGATCCGCTCACGCTGGACTCCTGGCGAGACACCGTCTTCACCGCAACCCCATAGCTCCCAAACTTACGGCCCCATCGCGGGCCAACACGGGGACGTTCGTCCATTGGAACGCGAGCCGCTGCCGGGGGACACTGGTCGCCATGGATGAGATTTACGATGTGACGATCATCGGCGCGGGGCCCACCGGGCTCTTCGCCGCGTTCTATGCCGGCCTGCGCGAAATGCGGACCAAGATCATCGAGGCGCTGCCCGAACCCGGCGGCCAGCTCGCCGTCCTCTACCCGGAAAAGCTCATCTACGATGTCCCCGGCCACGCGAAGATCCTGGCCAAGGACCTCGTCAAGCAACTCATGGAACAGCTCCACCTCTTCGAGCCCACCTTCGTTTTCGGTCAGCGCAGCGACATCCTCCAGCGCCAGGTGGTCGGCACGGAAGAGGTCTGGCGGCTCGGCACCGTCGAAGCACCCCACTACAGCCGCACGGTCATCATCACCGCCGGCATCGGCGCCTTTGTCCCCAACAAGCTGGATCGCCCTGGCACGAACGAGTTCGAAGGCAACGGCGTCTTCTACTTCGTCAAGGACAAGCGCCAGTTCCGGGGCAAGAAGCTGCTCATCATCGGCGGCGGCGATACCGCCGTCGACTGGTGCCTCAACCTCAAGGACTGGGCGAAGGAGATCACCCTTATCCACCGCCGGGACGAGTTCCGCGCCCACGAAGCCAGCCTGGCACATCTGCGCGCCAGCGAAATCCCCATCCACACCTTCTGGGAACTGAAACGTATCCACGGCGAAGACCGCGTCCGGGGCGTCACGATCTACGAAAGCCGCACCGGCGAAGAGCGCGACCTGGAAGTGGACGCCGTCCTCATCAACATCGGCTTCAAAGCCGCCCTCGGGCCGATTGAGTCGTGGGGACTGGAAATGCACGGGCCGCGCCACATCCGCACCGACGGCTTCATGGAGACGAACCTGCCTGGCGTCTTCGCGGCGGGCGACATCGCCGCCGTCGACGGTGGTGAGCCGCTGAACCTCATCGTCACGGGCTTCGGCCAGGCCGCCATCGCCGCCAACGCCGCCCGCCGCAGGATCGACCCGAAGGCCCGCCTCTTCCCCGGCCACTCCAGCGAACTGCGCCTGTAGCGGCAACTCGTAGCCGCGAGCCGGAGCCGCGATCGTAAGAGAGCGGTCGTCAGCGGGCAGCCCTCCCGGCGCCGGCGCCGGGAGGGCTGCCCGCCTCCGCTGAACCGCCAGACGGCGTATCGAGGCGCGGCCCGTCGCCGCCGCCACAACCCGTCAACAGCACCAACCCGGCGAGCCAGCCAATCGCACCGGCGCTTCGAAGCTGCACGCCCACGTCCCCAGCCTACCGCATACCGCTACCCGCAGCCGCGACCGTCAGAGATCGGTCACCCCCCTCACGGCAGCAGCGTGAACCCTCGCACCAACTTCTCGCACGGCGATTTGCTCAGGTCTTCCGCCTGGCAAGAAAAGACCCACATCTCCTCCGGAAGTTTCGGTGACCGCATCACTGCCATTACAATCTCTAGCTTAGGCCCGGTCGATGTGATGGCGCCCGAACCCGTCGCGATCAGCATCTCCCTGGAGCCGTCGCTCTCCCGCACGAAATCACCGAATTTCACGATGCCCGAATCCGACAACTCCTGTGCCTTTCCCTCCAGCGTGGGCGCCCGCTCCAGGAACAAAACGACGAACGGCGGACTGCGGCGGTCCGCGGGCCCTGCACTGAAGAGCGGGACCCTGTCCTCATGGACGTTTGGCTCGGGCAGCATGATGAGCCAACTAGGCGGCAACTCCACCCGGAACTTACCCGGGCGTTCCACAACTACCCCCTCCTGCTCGCCATTCGAACCGCACCCCGCCACTGCAAGGACCCCCAGCGTGGTGACAATCGCCGCCAGCACCAGCCCAACGAGACTTCCGCGCATCTTGTAGCCTCCCCGGTCCGGCATGGGCGAACCGCCCTGCTAAAGTGTGTACGTGATGGCTACCCTACGCGCCCGCGCCGGAGCGTTCGCCGTCCTCGCGCTCCTCATCCTGCCCGCCTGCGGCCGCGGCCACCAGGAATTCGCGCGGATCCCCACGGGGCCCACGCCTCGCGGATACATTGCCGCAAGCTGCACGCGCGATATCGCGTCCCTCGAGCCAGACCCCGGCGCGTTTCCGGCGGGCGTGCCCTTCCCAACCCCCGTCGGCGCGCGCGGCAAACCCGGGATCACCGGCATCCCCCTCCCACCGGGCTCGGTTGAAGTCGATGGTTTCGAAATGGACCGTGCCCCGCTGCCGCGCAGCACCAGGAGCGCCGTGCAGGTCTTCGAAGTGGCCCTGACCGAGGATGAGGTTGTGGCGTTCTTCGATGATGCGCTCAGGAGTCGCGAGTGGATCGTGACCGGGGTTGGCCAGGGGCCGGACGGGACCCCCAGTGTACGTTCGTGCCGTCCGGCACCACGCGCATACCAGAGGCGTGGGACTGGATCGTCGTCAGCACTGCCTATGTCCCCCGCAAAGAAGACACAAAGGCAAGGCCGCCACCCGGTTTCCGCGGCAAGGGCGTCCCATTCGCGCCCGCCAACCCCGGCCTCACGCGCTTCTGGTTGGTCACCCCCAAGTAAGGCCGCCTGCCGCTCGGGCTCTGGGCTCTCACTCCAGCCTGTCCCAGCCCTCCGGGAACACGGGCAATCCCAGGCCCGCATCCGGCCGCCAGTGCTCCCAACCGTCCGCGAACGGCCAGGCGCCGCGCTTCGCATCCTCCAGCACACCCGCGCCGATCGCCCTCAGCGCCTCTTCCTGGGCCGGCGTGTACCAGCCCGCCTCGATACCCCACTGGAACTCGTCCTCGTCCTTCCAGAAGTGCCCCTGCAGGTCCGGGAAGATGACCAGGTCGAGCGTCTGGTCCATCGTCTCGAACCCATGCGCGTACCCGCGCAGCGGCTCCTGGAAGTTGACGTACCAGCAGCGGAAGGTCCAATCCTCCGTCCAGAACAGCGTCACGTTGTAGTTATCGCCCGCTCGGGTGAGGTGCAACGCGTGGTGGTCGCGCCACGGCTGGAACACCCGCCGAGTCGCGCGGTGAAACTCTCGTGTCGGCTTTCCGTCCTCGTCGGCCATCGTCTGGAACGTCGTCCCGACCGGCAGGTACGTCGCTACGCGCTCGCCGTCATCGGCAACCAGCCACATCGGCGCAGCAAAGTGCACGTTCCCGCGGAACACATGCCGCTCCACCACCAGCTCGCCCGGCTTCCAGGTGCGTTCTGTCATGCCTTCCCCTCCCCTGCGCTCCGCCTGCGGCGCCGTTCAGGCAGGCGTTATAGCACATTGCGCGGAGGGATTGCACTCAGGAATCGTAAAATCGCCGGCCTCACGCGCTTCTGGCTAGTCACCCCGAAGTAACCCCGCCGCCGCTCTGGGCTCTGGGCTCTGGGCTCGAGTCACCGCCCCATGTTGTCCCAGAGATCCATCGCCGCCACAAGCGCAAGAACCGAGAGAGGGGTGAGCACGCTCCCAACCAACAGACCGCAACCGGCCCCCAGCGACTGCCGCCCGGTCCGTCGCGCCGACCATACGAGGAGCGTGAGGCCAAGAGCCATCCCTCCGAGGGCAATCGCCGCCACAGCCCAGTTTGGATTGGCGGCCACCAGCGGCAACCACACCCTGGTCAACATTGCGGTACCGGACCCACACTCAACACCCGGTCATCCCGGGTAGCCTTTCCGGTGACGCCACGGCCCCCCGCTCCTTAACACCCAAGGAAGCAAACGGAACAGCGCCACCCCCGGCGCTGCAATCGCTCCCCCGGCGAAGCGCCCATCCAAAACCTTCGTGCCCCTTCGTGCCTTCGAGCCTTCGTGTCCTCAACCCCAATCGCAAATCGTGAATCAGCGACATTTGGACCGCTGCAGAACCCGGCACCGGCAGCGCCAGAGAAAGCGCCTGCCCGCCAGCGGCAAGGAGCATTGCGAGGGTAAAGTGGGCCACATCCGTATCCTACGGGCGGAAGGCGCCAAGGATATCAATCGCCTGAGCCTGGGTTATGTTTCCCCTTGTGAGCACCGTGAACGTCCTGTCACCAGTAACGAGGGAGTATGCCCGGCTGTCAGCCGGACCGGTGGCGTAGTACTCACCACCAGACGGCGTCTCTATCTTCTCCGCGTTTGCGTCGAATGTTACCCGGGTATTTGCCTGCGTAATGAGAAGGCCGCCATTGTCGCTGCGGACAAAGACCTGTGCGGATCGGGGAGATAGCCCCGGGGATGGCAGCGCCAAACCGCCCACAATATTGATGCCCGAGACGGAAAAACCAGCCGGGAGGCTGGAGACAGGGAGCACGGGAAATCCGGCGAGCTCCGACGCCTTCCTCACCGCCTCATCAATCGTCGCATACGTACCTGCAGGGACGCTGTTATCCGTCACAGCGATCCCCTCGCCCGCGGTACTCGTTGCCGGGACAGAGCTATCGCCGCCGCAGCCCACAAGTAGTGCTGCGACGGCGATAGCCACCAAACATCCAGTTGGGACGGGCGGTTGCCTCACGGACCGCATTCTTCCTCAGTGGGGCCGCCGGGAGTGTCGCCGGCGAGAGGTGGATGTCCCGCGGCAGGCTCCCGTGAGGACGGAACCCCACCCGCAAACAACAGTGGGATCCCCAGGAGCGCCGCGAAATCGCAGGCTATGACCCCAAGTATCGCGGCGTACAGGAGCCCGCCGGCCAGAGGGATCGGAGGTTCCGCGTTGCCGGGCACTGGCTCCCGCTGAGAGACGAGGAATATAACCAGGAGGAACAGTAGTCCGAAGATCGACCCGCAGACACCGCCGAGTGCCAGCAGACGCCGCCAAAGACGCATGGCCGCTAGCAGGGCGGCCACGCTGACGACCGGAAGAGAGGCGATGGCGAAGAAGACGACGACCTGTAGCACCAGCAAACTGTTTTACTCGCATCGGTACGATGTCGCGGCACGAAACGGGCTTACGGGCTAAGGGGC
>PNKC01000066.1 GCA_013822275.1 Anaerolinea sp.
CTGCCGTGGCGCCGGCCTGCAAGGTGCAGTCGACGTTGTTCGTGCCAGCCGAGCAGCCGAGGCTGCCGCTTGGATCGACCTGGTTGCCGATGGCCAGGGGAGTTTGGAATTCGAAGTCGGCCGGGAGGATGTCGCTATAGAGCTGGGCCGCGTTGGTGCTTCCGCCACTGACTGTCCAGGTGATCGTCCATGTGAACTGGTCACCCAGGGTGTAGCTATTGAGCGGCGCTGTCTTCGTGACGGCTGTGGTACCGCAATAGATGGTGACCTCATCGCTGGCGACAGCGCTGCCCTGATTCGTGCTGGGTCCGCTCTTGACGAAGTTCGTCACCGGGCCGCAGGTGGCCGTCGACTTGACCTTGACGAAGACCTCCTGGGAGTACGTGCCTGCCGTGGCGCCGGCCTGCAAGGTGCAGTCGACGTTGTTCGTGCCAGCCGAGCAGCCGAGGCTGCCGCTTGGATCGACCTGGTTGCCGAGGGCCAGGGGAGTCTGGAATTCGAAGTCGGGCGGGAGGATGTCGCTATAAACCTGGGCGGCGGTCGTGGCCCCGCCGGTTACCGTCCAGGTGATCGTCCAGGTGAACTGGTCACCCGGAGTGTAGTTGTTGAGCGGGGCGGTCTTGGTGACGGTAGTGCCGCAGCCGGCGATGGTGACCCCGTCGCTGGCGACGGTCGCGCCGACAGCATCCAACACGTTGTTGGTGACCGGGCCGCAAGTGGCATTGGTCTTGACGGTCACGTTGACGCGGATGGAGTAAACGGATGCCCCGCTGGTCGATCCGGCGCCTGTGGCGAGGGTGCAGGTAACCGTGCCGGACAACTCCGAGCAGGAGAGCTTGCTGTCGGGATCGACCTCATTGGTCAACGAAACGAAGTTGACGGCTCCGGGGAGCGGGTCGGTGAAGGTGAATGACTGGGTCGTTTCGCCCTGCGCGAGGTTGAACGTCAGCGTCCAGTAGAACGACTCGCCGAGGTCGTAGGTGCCGTCACCGGAGTCTACCTTGGTGACGCCGGGTGTGATGACCTGCGGCTGGGTGTACTGGTTGTAGACGCAGTAGGTGTACGACGCGGTGTCGGCCGGGACCGTGTTGTCAAGTACGCCCTGGTAGACGCTGGGGCAGGTCGCGTTCAGCCCGCTGACCTGTGTGAAGCCGGTGAGCTGCCAGCCCGCCGTCGTCTGAGCCCCGGTCAGGGTCTCGTTGATGGTGGCTACAGCGTTCTTGGCGACCGTGCGGTTTTGGGACGTGTGGTTGTTGCCGGACGCGGTTGGGATGCTCCAGGACGTGTCAACGGCGCCCGCACCCGTGATGCTGCCGCCGAAGGTCTCCGCAGCCGGGCCGTTGCCCAGGCGGACCTTCGTAACGGTGATCTGGCGGTTGGGGTCGGTGTTGTTCCAGCAGAAGACGATATGGCTGACGCCCGCAGGAGCACCGCTGGGATTGAGCGGCGCATGAAGGTTGCCGTCCGACAGGACCCCCGATGGGTAGGTTGGTGGGTAGGTGTAGCTGTTCGCGTTGCTACCACCCTTTATGTACACCCTCAGTATCGGGATGTTCGCCACGAAAGCCACGTACGTCTGGCCCGTGTCCTCCGTAACCACGACCGAAGCTCCGCCGCCCAGATTGATTGTGGTGGGACCGACTCCGGGATTGGTGCCCGTGCTGAACGCGTTGTCGTACGGGGCACAGGCCGCCACCACCCCGCCGGCCGATGAGGCATCGCCCTCAAACAAGACCGGAGCGATGCCCTGCGTGCTCTGATCCACGGCGTCGGCGTTCTTGATCGCCAAACCCGCCGCCACCGCGCCAATCGCGATGGCGAAGAAGGTGACAATGGCAAGCAGCGCCTGCCGTTGCCTTGATTTTCCGTAGTAAGCCAGTGTCATCCCAGTTCTCCTTTGAGCATCCGCCCCATTCGGCCCCAGAGGTGGGGCCGCCCGCGGATGGCTGCGTGTGCGTGAGGGAGGTTTCCCCTCCCCTCTAAGACCCCGCTGGCGACGAGGTCTTACATCACCTGGCGACGGCATGGCGTACGCGCCGTGGGTTGAGCCACCGCGCGTACACCAGCCATTCGCCCCGCAGCAACTGGTTAGCCACCGATAATACGTCCGGGATAACCCTTATGTGTAGATCTTTTTTCACATTTCCTACGAAGTTCTGACAGACGGAGCGGGGAGCCGTCGTTTCGGGGTTGAGGACACAAAGGCTCGAAGGCTCAAAGCGGCACGAAGGTGTTTTCTGCTGGTTCGCCACGCGAGCCCGTTCAAACTTGGTGCCCCTTCGTGCTTTCGTGGCCTGGTGTCCCGGAGCCGCCCCCCGTGAGGAGCCAGGAGTCGCGCCCCTCCGTGGGCGCTGGCGTCAGCAGATGGGAGCAGGAGACCCGGGCGCTTGCTTCCGGCTTCCAGCCTCCAGCCTCCAGCCTCCAGCCTCCAGCCCTGGGATTCGATTTGATTTTGCCGTTATTAGCGCGTTTAGCGCGTTGGGCGCGTTGGTGGGTGGATGCGGAATGGGGGACGGGTGACGGGCCGTTGGCGGGAGCATGCCTGGAAGCGTCGCACGGGGAGGCGGTCAGGGCCGAGGGCCTGGTGTCGCTGGGAGGTTCTCAGTTCTGAGTTCTGGGTTCTCAGTTCTGATGCGGGGTGGCGCGTGTCACCGCGCGGCGTCCTGCTCCCCTTTGTACGAAGGGGACGGAGCCGGTACCGGGCACTCAGCACTCAGGACTCAGGACTCAGCACTCGGACGCCTAGCGCTGCACGTGGAAGCCGATGCAGGCGGGGTCCACTTTCTCCTCGGTCACTTCGATCGATTGGACGGTGGCGCCGCTGGGGCCGCGCTTGCAGGCGACGATGAACTGCTTCACCAGCGAGCGTTCGCCCTGGACGACGACTTCGCAGCGCCCGTCCTCCCAGTGCTGGACCTCGCCAGAGAGTTCGAGAGAATGGGCGACCGATGTGAGCCAGAGCCGGAAGGCCACGCCCTGGACCTGGCCCGAGATGATGATTCTTCGCCGATCACGAATAGCCAGACTTGCCATACCTGATTATCGTTTGGTCCCCTCCCCGGAACGTTGAGTTGGAGTGAAAAGGCGGTCACAAGGACGGTGCTGCTATACTCGTTGCATGATCGCCACCGCCTGCTCCTCGCGTTTCCTGGACAGCATGTCCATGCGCCCGGCGGCGGCCAGCGCGGGCTAACGGCCGCCGCCCAGCACTCCCGGGCCCCATCACCTTCCGTCACCTTCACCGCGTGACTCGTCACTTTCGGGGATTGCCGCATGGCCTACGAACCGCTGAACCACCCTTTTCTAAACCGCCTGCGGGAGCGCGTGCTCTTCGCCGCCGGGCCCATCGGCTCGAGCATCCTCGCCCTGCGGCCGGGACCGGACTACGGCGGCCTGGACGGCTGCAACGAATACCTCACCGTCTCCAACCCGGATGTCCTTGCGAAAATCCAGCGCAGCTTCTACGCCGCCGGTTGCGACGCCGTGGACAGCGCCACCTTCGGTTCGAACGAGATCGTGTTCGCGGAGTACGGCCTGACGGAACGGGTGCGGGAGTTGAACACCCTTGCCGCGCGCCAGCTCAACGCGGTCCGCGATGAGTTCTCCACGCCCGAATGGCCGCGCTACAGCTTCGGCACCATCGGCCCGGGGACGAAACTGCCCTCACTCGGCCACGTCACCTGGGACGAACTGCTCCACAGCTACCATGAGCAGGCGCTCGGTCTGCTTGAAGGCGGCATCGACGTCATGAAGGTGGAGACCTGCCAGGACCTGCTCCAGACGAAGGCCGCCCTGGCGGCGATTTCGGACGTATTCGCCGAAACCGGCAAGCGCATCCCGGTCATCGCCAGCGTCACGATTGAGACGACCGGGACGATGCTGCTCGGTTCGGACATCGCCGGCGCCCTGACGACCCTTGAGGCAATCGATGTCGTCGACATCATCGGGATCAACTGCGCCACCGGGCCGGAGCAGATGGTGGAGCATGTGCGCTACCTGGCGGAGCATTCGCGGCGTCCTGTCTTCATCGGCCCGAACGCGGGGCTGCCCGAGCTCATCAATGGGGAGGCCTGCTACGCACTCCAGCCGGATGAGTTCGCGCGCTACCAGAAGATTTTCGTGGACGAATTCGGCACGAACATCGCCGCCGGCTGCTGCGGCACCACGCCCGCGCACTTCGAAGCGGCCATCGCCGCCATCGGCCGCCGCGCGCCAAAACAGCGCAATCCCGAGTACACGCCAAGCGTTTCGTCCATCTACACCAGCGTACCGATCCGCCAGGAGACTTCGTTCCTCGTCGTCGGCGAGCGTACGAACGCCACCGGGTCCCGCGCCTTCCGCGACCTTCTCCTGGCTGGGGATATCGACGGGATGGTCGGGGCGGCGAAAGAACAGGCGGCGGAGGGCGCGCACGTCATCGACGTGATGGTGGACTACGTGGGACGCGACGGCGTGCCGGACATGGAGCGCGTCGTCTCCGCCTTCCGGACCCAGTCGACGCTGCCGCTGATGTTCGACAGCACCGAACCGCCGGTGGTGGAGACGGCGCTAAAGCTGTACGGCGGCAAGGCGATCGTCAACTCCATCAACCTGGAAGACGGCGAGCGCAAGATCACGAGGCTCTTGCCCCTGATCAAGCGTCACGGCGCGGCGGCCGTTGCCCTGACAATTGACGAAGACGGCCAGGCGCGCACGGCGGAGTGGAAGCTCAAGGTCGCTCGCCGGATTTACGACGTGGCGGTTAACCGTTACGGGATGGAGCCGGGTGACCTCCTCTTCGACTGCCTCACGTTCCCGCTTTCGGGTGGCCAGGAAGACCTGCGCGGCGACGCCATGGAGACGCTCAACGCGATCAGGCAGTTGAAGGCCGAGTTCCCGGCGGTGAACACGATCCTCGGCGTTTCCAACGTGTCGTTCGGGCTGAAGCCCGCCGCGCGGCGAGTGCTGAACTCGGTCTTCCTCTTCGAAGCGATCGGCTACGGCCTGGACGCGGCGATCGTGAACGCGAAGCAGATCGTCCCGCTGAACCGCATCCCGGAGGCGCAGCTCAACGCCGCCCTGGACCTGATCTACGACCGCCGCCGCCCTGCCGGTGAGGACGGTGACGACGGCTACGACCCGCTCACCCACTTCATGTCGCTCTTCGAGGGTGTCGAAGCGGAAAAGGCGGTGAAGGTTGACCGGGCGGCGCTGCCGGTTACCGAGCGGCTGACCTCGCGAATCGTCGACGGCGACCGGCGGGGCATTGAAGCCGACCTGGACGAGGCGCTTTCCCAGATGGACCCGTTGACGATCATCAACCAGCATCTGCTCGAAGGGATGCGCGTGGTCGGCGAGCTGTTCGGGAGCGGCAAGATGCAGCTGCCGTTCGTCCTCCAGAGCGCCGAAACGATGAAGACGGCGGTGGCCTACCTGGAACCGCACATGGAGAAGGACGAAGGCGGCGGCAAGGGCCGCGTCGTCCTCGCGACGGTGCGCGGCGACGTGCATGACATCGGCAAGAACCTCGTGGACATCATCCTTTCGAACAACGGCTACACGACCTACAACCTCGGCATCAAGCAGCCGATCCAGAACGTCATCGACAAGGCGAACGAAGTGAATGCGGACGCCATCGGCCTCTCCGGGCTGCTGGTGAAGAGCACGGTCGTCATGCGCGAAGACCTGGAGGAGCTGAACAGTCGCGAGCTGTTCCACTTCCCCGTGCTGCTTGGCGGAGCAGCCCTCACCCGGCGGTACGTGGAAGATGACCTGCGCGGCATCTACAAGGGCAGCGTTTACTACGCCCAGGACGCCTTTGAGGGGCTGGCGGCGCTGGACCGGATCATGCGTGCCCTGCGCGCGGGTGAGTCGCTTCCCGCGCTCACCCGCGGCGGCGCCGAGGTACTGAAGGGCGGCGGCGAAAGCGGCTACGACGAGGTGCGGATAACCACGCCCGCCGTGGGTACCGATGGCCACAAGCCGGGTGACCGCGAGTTCGCTGTCTCCGAAGTCCGGCGGGATGCGCCCGTGCCGCAGCCGCCGTTCTGGGGGAGCCGCGTGGTGCGGGGCGTGCCGCTGCGCGATATCTACCCCTGGATCAACGAGACGGCGCTCTTCCGCGGCCAGTGGCAATACCAGAAGGGCGAGCGCAGCGACCCCGAGTACGCGGCGTTCATCGAAGCCGAAGTGCGGCCGGTGTTCCGGCGGATGCAAGAGCAGGCGATTGCCACGCAGCTGCTGACGCCACAGGCGGTCTACGGTTATTTCCCCTGCCAGGCGGACAAGAACGGCCTCCTGGTCTGGCGGGATTTCGTGGATGGCAAGCCGGTGGGCGAACCGGTCCGGTTCGAGTTCCCGCGCCAGCCCAGCGACAAGCGCCTCTGCATCGCTGACTTCTACCGGCCGGTGGAGAGCGGCGAGTACGACACGGTCGCTTTCACGCTGGTAACGATGGGGGCACGGGCGAGCGAGTTCGCGCAGGAGCTGTTCCAGAAGAACGACTATCGCGACTACCTCCACTTCCACGGCTTCGCGGTCGAGACGGCGGAAGCGTTCGCGGAGTACTTCCACCACCGCGTGCGCGAGGAGCTAGGCATTGCCGCGGGGGACGCGCCCGACTTGAAGAAGGTGATTGCGGGCGGCTATCAGGGCAGCCGGTTCAGCTTCGGCTACCCCGCTTGCCCGGACCTGGAAGAGCAGGTTGGCATCGCTGAACTGCTCCAGCCCGCCCGCATCGGCGTGGAGCTGAGCGAAACCTTCCAGTGGCACCCGGAGCAGTCAACCAGCGCTATCATCGCCCACCACCCGGAGGCGAGGTACTTCGTCATCCGGTAGGGCTAGCGCAGGAGTCGCGGCCCTCAGTGGCCGCTGGCGTCAGCCAACGGAGCCTGGAGGGCAACTCAACGCGGGGTCGGGCGACAGGCCAGTGAACTTCCCCATTTCCCGGTGCGTCCGCCAAACGGGTAAGCCCAAGACTGGCCGTCGCTTCGCGCCTGAAGCGCGCGAGCAGGAACTCGGCGTACGCAGGTGGCTGCCCTTCTGCCTGCTCCGGACAAAGCCAGCCCGCTCGAGCGCCCGGATCGCCTCGGCCGCTCGAATCGATGGGACGGATGGCACCTCAGGCGCTCTGGACCGCGCGCTCGGCGAATCGCTCCGGTACCGCCAGGCCCCACTCCGCGGATGACTCGATCACCAACTCCAATGCCTCATGGGCGTTGGCAAAGGCCTCATCGAGCGTCAACCCCGACGAGACCGCGTCCGGCAGATCTGGCACGCTGGCCAGGTAGCCGCCCTCCTCCATCTCGGCGAAGTGGAAGGTGATGCCTTCGCAGACGATGTCCATCTCTTCCACGGATTCAGCATACCACCGGAGCGGGGGGCCTCGATCGGGGCCGAAGAGCCCGTCGCGTGCGCGGGCACATCGGGTGGAGAGCGAGCCCACCGCTTGCTGGCGCGCGCGGTACGGACAGCGCCATCGAGCGCGCTGGCGTAACTCAGTACTCAGCACCCAGCACTCCTACGGCGGCGCTTGCTCCCGCGGCGGTACCGGGAAGATCGCGAACAGGCCGTTGTGGTCGCTGGGGTACAGGAACGACCCGTCTGCCCGCTTTCTTGGTTTGTCGCCGAACACGGAGAGCTGCGGCGGCGCCCAGCCGCTGGCGAAGATGTGGGTCGTCCGTGTCGTGAGGGGCGGAAGTTCGCCGATGATGCCGTCGCGGCAGCAGGTGAAGAGTGGCGCATCCCCCACCGCATCCAGCAAACCTGCATCCACGAACGGCTGCGTGGTCGCGGAACCCGGGACGTCATTCAGGTCGCCAACGAACAGGAGGGGACCCTTGCCCCGGGTTTCTTTGATGATCGAAGCGACGGACGTGGCCTGGGCGGCACGCACCCTGTCGCCGCCACCGGTAAGGTGGGTGATGTAGACCTCAACTTCACCCAGCGGCTCAGGCGCCTGGACCACCAGGTGGAGGACCGCCCGGCCTTCGGTCTCCGACGTGCGCTGCGTGAGCCACTTCGACTCGGCGCGGAGGATGCGGTGGCGGCTGAGGATGATTTCGCCTTCCTGGAACCCGATCTGGTCCGCGATGGCGTCGTTCTGCTCCTTCGACTGGCCGGGGAACCAGGGGTTCGCGCGAACCCACTGGTACTCCATCTTCAGTTCCTTCCCGAGCTTCGCCGCCGGGTTGCCGTGGGCCTTCGTGTTCGTCCATTCGTTGATGGCGACGATATCCGGCTTCAGGATCTTGAGTTCCTCGATCAGGAGGTCCAGCCGCTGCTCGTATGTTTCGGAAGCAATGGTGTTCGCGGTATCCACCACCACGGGGCTCATCATGTTTATCACGGCCACGCGGAACTCGGTGATAGCCGGTGTTGCCTCGCCGGGGCTCGAAGTGAACGGCGGACTCGTGAACGAAGGGGTGGGCGTCACCACGGGCGCCAGAGTGATGTCCGAATCGTCTCCCCCACAGGCCGCAGCCAACGGCAGGACGAGTGCCGCAAGAAATACAAGCCTTCTCATTATTGACATCTCGCATGCGCGGCTGATTCACTGGAAGCGAACAGCGAAGACGGAGACGAGTAACGCCCGCAAACCTGTCCAGCGAGCCCCGTTTGGTGCGAGGGGGCGCAGGCAGCGAACGTGAATATCCCTCCCGAGCTTCTCCCTGAAAGGCCTTTGGCCGTTCGCCATTGGCGGTTGGCCCGGTTCGCCCACGTGGGACCGGTGAAGCCAACGGCCAACAGCCAACCGCCAACGGCCCGCGTAAGCGGAGACGGTTGCCCACCGTTAGCAGGGGCAGGCGCTCCAGAGAGCCGGTCGCCAATGGCCAACAGCCAACGGCCCACAGCCCTCGTCGGCGCCGCGAAGCGCCCGCCTCGCGCGGGAAGCAGGGTGGTACCGCGGGCTTCAACGCTCGTCCCTGGTTGGGGGACGGGCGTTTTTTCTTGAGCGCCTGTTCCGCAGCTCGTAGCCATACGCAAAGGGTACGACAGCCGCCACGAAGGTGGTTGCACGGCCCCCACAGGACGGCCAGGCCGCGCGAAAGGGATTGAAATGTTCACACCCGTTGACCCGAAGGTGAATTTCCCCCGGCTGGAGGAGCGAATCCTCGAGTTCTGGCAGCGCAACGCCATCTTCACGCGCAGCGTTGAGCGCGAACCGAAAGCCGGGCTGCCAAACGATGGCCTCTTCGTGTTCTATGAAGGACCGCCGACGGCGAACGCGCGGCCGGGCATCCATCACGTCCTCTCAAGAGTCTTCAAGGACCTGATCCCGCGCTACAAGACGATGCAGGGCTACCGCGTGCCCCGCAAAGCGGGCTGGGATACCCATGGCCTGCCCGTGGAGCTTGAAGTTGAAAAGGAGCTTGGGCTGAAGTCGAAGCCGGAGATCGAGGCGTACGGCATCGCCGCCTTCAACGCGAAGTGCAAGGAATCCGTCAGCCGCTATGTCGAGGAGTGGACCCGGCTGAGCGAACGGATCGCCTACTGGTGTGACCTCGAAAACCCGTACGTCACCTGGCACAACAGCTACATCGAGACCTGCTGGTGGATCTTCAAGCAGATGTGGGACGCGGGTCTGGTCTACCAGGACTACCGCGTAGCGCCCTATTGCGCGCGTTGCGGCACCACCCTCAGCGACCACGAAGTCAGCCTGGGCTACGAAGAAGACACCCCCGACCCGAGCGTCTTCCCCAAGTTCAAAGTTCTGAGCTCTGAGTTCTCGAGGCACGCGGCCCTCTCAGCACTCAGTCCTTCCGCGGAAGGACACTCGGCACTCTTCCTGGTCGCGTGGACGACGACGCCGTGGACGCTGCCCGGCAACACCGCCCTCGCGGTGAAGGAGGATGCGGACTACGGCGTCTACGAGCACGACGGCGAACTGCTAGTGGTGGCGGCCGAGCTTGCGGAGAAGGTGCTGGGCGAGCGCGCTTCCCATGTCGCGACGGTGCGTGGCGCCGACCTCGTGGGACTGAAGTACGAGCCACTCTACCGCCCCGAGCTGAGCGGCCACCCGGCGATGCGCTTTGACGACGAAGGGCGGCTGCGCCCTGTGACCAACCTGGCACGGACGGACGGTCTCCGGCGCGTGATCGCCGCCGACTACGTCTCGCTGGACGACGGCTCCGGCATCGTCCACACGGCCCCGGCGTTTGGTGGGGAGGACTTCGAACAGGGCAAGCTGTTCAAGCTCCTCTTCGTCCAGCCGATCGACCTGCGCGGCCAGATGGCGGCCGGGCTGCCGGGCGAAGGCAAGTTCGCCAAGCAGGCGGACCGCGACATCATTCGCGACCTGGAAGAGCGCGGGCTGATGCTGAAGCACAGCACGATCAAGCACACCTACCCGTTCTGCTGGCGCTGCAATACGCCGCTGCTCTACTACGCCAAGCCAAGCTGGTACATCCGGACGACGAAGCAGAAGGAGCAGTTGCTCGCAGGTAACCGTCAGATCAACTGGTACCCGGAGCACATCAAGACCGGGCGCTTCGGCAACTGGCTGGAGAACAACATCGACTGGGCGGTCAGCCGCGAGCGCTACTGGGGCACACCCCTGCCGTTCTGGAAGTGCGAGGCCTGCAACCACGCGATGTGCGTTGGGTCGAAGGCAGAGCTTGTGGAGATGGCCGCGGACCCGGCGAGGGCCGAGGCCATGGACGACTTCCACCGGCCGTACATCGACGACATCCTGCTGACCTGCGAGGAGTGCGGCGGGACCGCGAAGCGGGTGCCGGAGGTGGCGGACGCCTGGTTCGACAGCGGCGCCATGCCCTATGCCCAGTGGCACTACCCGTTCGAAAACGAAGACGAGTTCCTCAAGCACTTCCCCGCGGACTTCATCTGCGAAGCGATCGACCAGACGCGCGGCTGGTTCTACACGCTGCACGCCGAGGCAACGATGCTGAAGGCGAGCGAGGCCGTACCCGAGGGCATCAGCTTCAAGAACGTCATCGTCCTCGGCCACATCCAGGACGAAAAGGGCAACAAGATGTCCAAGTCAAAGGGCAACGCGGCGGAGCCCTGGAGCGTCCTCGACACCCACGGCGCCGACGCGACTCGCTGGTACATGTACTCGGCCAGTCCGGCCGGCTCGTCACGCCGCTTCACTCTGAGCCTGGTGGAGGAAGGGCTGCGGCGCTTCATGCTGACGCTCTGGAACACTTACTCGTTCTTCGTCAGCTACGCGAACATCGACAACGTCGACCCTCGGGCCAGGCCCGAGGGGCAGCTGCCAGAGCTGGATCGCTGGCTCTTGAGCGAGCTGAACGCGCTCGTCCTGAAGGTAACGAACGAACTGGAGGCGTACGACCCAACCGACGCCTCGCGCGCTATCGAGGCGTTCGTGGACGACCTTTCGAACTGGTACGTGCGGCGGAGCCGGCGGCGTTTCTGGCGCGGTGTGAGCGAGTCCGACACGGACAAGCAGAGCGCTTATTACACCCTCTACACCGCCCTGAAAACCGTCTCCCTCTTGCTGGCGCCGTTCACGCCGTTCCTCGCCGAGGAGCTCTGGCAGAACCTCGTCCGCTCGATCGACAAGGAAGCGCCGGAGAGCGTCCACCTGGCGAGCTGGCCGGTGGCGGACAGGAGCCAGATCGACGAGTCGTTGAACGCCGAGACGCAGCTGGTGAAGCGGATCTGCTCGCTCGGGCGGGCGGCGCGCGCGAAGCCCCAGATCAAGGTGCGCCAGCCGGTACAGGAAGTGCTGGTGAAGACGCGGACCGCAGAGGAGGGCGTCGCGCTGCGACGGAACGCCAACCTCGTCCTTGAAGAGTTGAACGCGAAGTCGCTCGACCTGCTCGCGGACGAGACAGCGGTGGTGCGCTATGAGGTGAAGCCGAACCTGCCGGTGCTGGGCAAGAAGTACGGCGCGGAGGTCGCCACGATCCGTGCCGCCCTCGCCGCCATGCCCGCGGCCGAGGTGGCCGAAGCCGTGCGTCGTAACCGCCCTCTCTCCGTCGCGGGACACGAACTCGTCGCAGAAGACATCCTCCTCCAGGCCCAGGACACCGAGGGCTACGCCGCCGCCAGCGAAGCCGGTTACACGGTCGCGATCAGCACCGCGATCACTCCGGAGCTGGCCGACGAAGGCCTCGCCCGGGAGGTTGTCCGCCGGGTGCAGGACATGCGCCGCGAGGCCGGTTTCGAACTGAGCGACCGGATCACGCTCTGGTACGCGGCACAAGACGGTTCGCCGGCGGATGCCGATGTCGCGCGCGTGATGGGGTCGCAGGCGGCCTACATCCAGGGCGAGACGCTGGCCACGGAGATCGTCGCGGGCGAGCCACCTGCTGACGCCCATCGAGCGGACCAGGACCTGGAGGGGACGAAGCTGGTGCTGGCGGTGCGGCGGGTGTGAACAACTGACGGGGGTTGTCGCCAAGATGGGTCTATGATTCCCGCCATGGAACGGGAATCATGGTTTGATCCGGTGCTTCGAGCAGCCGGAACGTGCCCGATGTTGGAGAATGAACGCGCCGAAAGTCCCTGCCGCGACCTGCTCTCGCTGGGGCTCAATGTGCACCAATTGCCAAGTGGCACCCAACGATGGGTGACGGCGGCAGGATGGGGTAACCCGGATGCGGACCTCTATCTATTGGGCACGACGCCGAAATGGCACTCGCCCCAGATAGAGGGGCCAAACTATGCGCCGACGAACGTCGATCGCGGCACCTACGCCCGCGATTTCGCTCTCAGTCTCTTCCCCGAGTTCATCGGTCGGCCGCACGCCCCTCTTCGGCGGACAACCGTTTGGACCTTGGCACTCGTGCGTGCCTGGCACGGACGTGACATCGATCTCCTACGTGATGTCTTCGTGTGCGAGATGGTTCTTTGCCCCCAGAATGCCGACCCTTCCCCGGCCAAGTTCCGCAAGGCATACGAACAGTGCCTCAAGAAACATCTATTCCCGCTGGCTGTAGGAGGAGAGGCCCGCGAGCGTCGAATCGTCGTGATACTGGGCGCGGGCGGCACGAAGACGCTCTACAAGGCTGTTGGCGCCGGCGACCCACCCCCGTCGGCGACACAACCCGTCGTCATCCGGCCAGCAGATGCACTGCTGCCCTTTGGAGTCATTGCCAGCCTGGCACCGCAAGCCGCAATGCGGAACGGGCTATCGTGCTCAGAGTGGACTGCGGCAGTGCTTGATGCACGAGCTGAATTGTCGGAACGCGCTCGACAGGTCACGCCGCGACCGCTACCCGTTATCCTCAAGCGCATCGAGGGCGACATCCCGCGAGTGAGCGGTGACGCTTCCGACCTACCGTTCTTCCCCGAGAGCCTCTTACACCTACGCAAGCGTTGGGGTCGACGCTGGGCGGTTACGCAAGCCTTCGCCTACGGCGGCACCGTACTCAGCATTCTACAGAGAGCGGCTGAATTCGACGCACGTCGTTGTCGGGAACTCGGGGTGGAACCATCGGTTGGAATAGAGCAAGAGTACCGACATTTCAACGAAGCGACCGACGACTACCCGGCGAGGCTCCTCGCGGCGGGTTGGACCGTTCTACGCTGGAACGACCGGTGGGTGGTCGAACCACCCTCGTAACGTTGCCCTAGATCCGCCACCGGCAGACGCCCATCGCGCGGACCAAGACCTCGAAGGGACGAACGTCGTCCTCGCTGTTCGGAGGATCTGAACCACCAAGACACCAAGAAGAAACCCTGGTGTCTTGGTGGTTCAGGCTGCGTCGTTCGCTAGAATCCGCCTCACACGGGAGGTGACCGATGCGAGGACTGAAGGGCGAGGCGGCGGCCGTCGGGATCGCGGAGTTTGCGCCGGAGCGCAAGCCGCCGCGGGAGTGGATGGGGCTGGAGGTCTATTCGGAGCTGGCGCGGCAGGCGCTGGCTGACGCCGGGCTCTCCATCCGCGACGTGGACCGCATCATCACAGGCAACAGCCTGCAAGAAGCGCAAATGTTTCATCCCGGCCACGCTGATCGAGTACATGGGCATCGAGTCCCACTTCTCCGAGGTGCTGGATCTGGGCGGCGCGGCTGGCGCGGGCGCTGTTCTGCGGGCGGCAGCGGCCATCGAAGCGGGGCTCTGCAAGCGAGCGGCCGGGGCACGCTCTACGGCTACACGGTCGCGCGGCGCGAACAGTCGCCCGAATTCGCCGCGGACACGCCGTACATCATCGCGGCGATCACGCTGGAGGAGCGCCCGCGGATGACGAGCCTGCTGGTTGAGGCCGACCCGGACAGCGTCGCCATCGACGGTCAAGTGGAGGTCACCTGGGACGACGTCTCGGATGAGCTTTCGATGCCCTACTTCCGGCCGGCGCGCGGGTAGTCGAGAATATTCGTGTCTTGTTAGGGACACGAAGTCACGAAAGCGCGAACGTCCACGAAGTTTGAAGGCGTTCACTCGGGACTCCGGACTCGGGACTGCCTGCGTTTCCTTGCTGCCACATCGAACCAGGAGGGTCTGTCACGAGCGGCTTGAACCGGTACACGCCGTTGCGCGATGGACGTACGGCTTGGTATGCTCCCGCGCCACGACGGATGACCACGGTGGGCGCGAGGACGTCAGCCGCCGAGGAACCAACCCGGGAGGGCCACCCATGACGGCCGAAACGAAGCTCGAACTGTCCAACGTCAACGTGAGGATCAAGATCTCGGCGCTGTGGACAGCAATGCTGTTCATCTTCGCCTACGTCGACCTCTTCAGCCTCTACCGGCCCGACTTCCGGGCCGATATCGAGGCAGGCGAAATCAGCGGGTTCACCATCAACGAGTCGTTCCTCCTTGGGACAACCGCTTATGTCGTCATCCCCAGCCTGATGGTGTTCCTCTCGCTCGTCCTTCCACCAGCAGTCAGCCGAATCGCCAACATCGCCCTGAGCGTCGTGTACGCCCTCACCATCATTGCTGGCGCGATTGGCGAGTGGAACTACTACATCCTCGGCAGCGCTATCGAGGCCGTCTTGCTCGCGGCAATCACCTACTACGCCTGGACCTGGCCGAGGGAAGCCCGGCCGGCTTGACCTGACTGAGGGCGAGCGCGGGGGTGGAACAGAGCGAGCAAGCGCAGCGAGTTGCATTCTATTTTCGAATCGCGCGCATAGGATGGTCACGGCCGGAGGCAGCGGGCGTACGCTGTCGCCATGCGGCGTGGAGCAGGCACGGCAACCCCGGTGTGGAGCGCGCGCGAGCGCGAGGTCCTGGACCTCATCGCGCGCGGAAAGACGAACGGCGAAATCGCCGAGGCGCTCGGCATCAGCTTCGCAACCGCCCTCAAGTGGAGCTCTCTGCTCGCCGCTCCCGGCTACGCGCGGGCGTAGTTGCTGGCGCCGTACCAGTCGATGGTCACGGCCGGCTCATCGCCCACCACCCAGGCGTCGTGGCCGCTGGGCAGCGAGGTGATGTCGCCCGGGCCGGCGATGAACTCCGTCCCGTCGTCCATGCGGATGGCGAGCCTGCCGCTGAGGTGGTACTGGAAGTGGGGGGCTTCGCAACTGGCCGTCCCGGCGATCGGCTTCACGTCGTTCGACCAGCGCCA
>PNKC01000067.1 GCA_013822275.1 Anaerolinea sp.
TGCCGGAACCACAGGCGGCGATGATGTCTTTGATCGCCTGGCCCGCGCCGGTGCCGTCGGGGGCGGTAAGCCTGTAGAGCCCGCCAGTCGTGCTGGCGTAGTCCATTAAGACTGCCGCCGTGGTAGC
Organism: Anaerolinea sp.; assembly: GCA_013822275.1. Taxonomy (GTDB): domain Bacteria; phylum Chloroflexota; class Dehalococcoidia; order Tepidiformales; family Tepidiformaceae; genus PNKC01. The sequence continues at coordinate 128 of PNKC01000067.1, forward strand.
CATGAAACCACCGGGCACGTGAATCCCCGATACCTTGATGCCCAGAGCCGCGGCCTGGGTCGCTACTGTGTGGGCATGGACGTCGTCGGCGCCTGCCGTGAAGGTGTCGTCGAATCCGCCAGGGCGCGCGTCGGTAACCACGATCGCCAGCTTCAGCGCCCCAGCACGGTAGGCGGGCGTGAAGTCGATGTTCTGTGGGCGGCCCGCGGAGGGCAGGGTGTTGACAACAGTATTCAACGCCTCATCCGAGGCTTCAGGTTCGCCTGACCCGCCGAACGGGAAGAGCGCGGTGATGTGCGGCCCAACAACGGCCGCGTTGTTCGCGGCGAAGTTGTCGCGAACTGTGATGTTGTCCTTAAACGATACGAGCGCCAGCCGGTAGTCGTTTCCTGAGGCTGTGGCTATATCGCCGAGAATGCTGGCGAGTTCGCTGTTCACGTTGCTAAGCGCGCCGCCCATGCTGCCGGTGTCATCGATGATGAACGCGACATCCATGGGCCCACAGACAGGGCCGTTCGTCTGGGCCAGCGCGGAGCGCGCTGGAGTCCCGGTGGGGACCAGGAACACCAGCAGCAATCCAATGCCGGCGGTTGCCCAGGCCGCGAGTGATCGGTACCTCTTCACGTTAGTTCCTCCACTTTTGCAGGCGCCGGGCGCGAAGCAGTGATCCGAAGATTCGTCTGCCCGCAACGTCCGCCGGAGCGCACCACTCAAGTAGCGCGCCGGCGCCTCGGTCCTGGCCGCATAGGAGGTAGAAGAAGGGCCTTACCCTGGTGCATCCGAGGGGTAAGGCCCACGCTCACGCAGCGGAATGTGATACTATCCGCTTTGCAAGGGTGCCCAAACCACCATCCTTGCGACCCGCCCCGTAGAGTGACAGCTCTGCGGGGCATCTAACTGCTGTTGCGGACCCTCGTCCCGTGAGGGCCGCGGTTACGTCATCGTGCTCGATATCGGTCCACCTCCTTGATGCGAGATGCCCGGCACGTCTGCGCGCACCGAATTCGCCACGGATACACACCGTGCGGACTCGCTTCCAAACAGGGCACCGGAGACGCCTCCCACCAAGGCCAGAAGACGGGAATGGCCGCCAGGCCCGTCAGCGCGTAGGTGGAGAATGATGCCCGCATTCATACCGCAGCTACCTTCGACATTCGACCATCAGACACCGGTCTTCACCGATTCTTGTCGAATGCCTTCCGTTGGTATAGCACCGGTTACAGATATGTCAATAGCTTTTTCCGCCAGGGCGATGGCCGTTTCGTGGCGCCGGTGAATCTGCGCTCTATATTTGGTTTCCATAATACCTGGTGCTTCCATGAACTTTGTCGGCGGCGCCTCAAACTCCCCCTCCAGGGCAGAGTTGGAGAAAGGGCGGCACCTGGAGCCGGCCGAGTCTGGCCGGCCCGGGTCTGGCTCGCCTCAACCAGCTCGGCCGCTCAAGACGCTCGTCCGCCGACGGGGGATTCGAGCAACGGGAGCGCAGCAACTCCCGCGGATTTCATCGATGTGGCGCTGAAAACGCCCCCGGCCGTGGTCCAACAGCCCGCGGTGTCCTGACCGGGCCGGAGGGCGTGGCCATAGTCAGCCAAAGTCGTAAGTTTCGTGAGGGCCCGTAGCTCAGCTGGAAGAGCAGTGGACTTTTAATCCATTGGTCGAGAGTTCGAATCTCTCCGGGCCTACCAAGAATTGGAATTTAGACGCGACAATAAGAATCGCCTCTGGCCTTGACGAAGCCCGCTTGACAGCATCGCTGACAGCACCGGGCTTTTGCGACCGAAGCCGTCAGGCGTGGCAAGGCGAGCTGAAGGTCGGCAGCATCCTTTGCGGCGAGTCCGGCACGTGGGCGTGGAGCGAATCAGGAGCGGCAGCCGTCAATTCGAGCGCACTACAGAACTTGGTAGAAGCCCATCCGTGCCCGCCGCCGATTCCTCGCTGCGTCTCGCGGTTCTGAGACATCGTGCCATCGGCGGACGAGGTCGCTATCGACCGAGAGTCCAAATCCCCAGAGTCCAAGCGAGTCCCGACCCTGAGGTCCGCCGAGTGAGCTGCTGGAACGCGGCCGCCGCCGGCACGTACCAGGTCACCTGTGACTACCATCCGGGAATGAAAGCTGCCGTGATCGTTCGGTAACGGAATAGCCAATCGAGGGAGTCAAGGACTAGTCTTGTGGTTCCGCACACAGGCCGACCCATCGGAAAGCTCAGCGGAGCAAGGCCGCGATCAGTTCGCGTTTCGTCATGGACGACTGGGCGCGAATACCAACGTCCTTCGCCTTGGCGCAAAGTTGGCCCTCTGTCCATTCTTCGTACTTGCCGGCTGAGACCCGGTTGTGCGCCATATCCTTCGGGTTGCTGTTGGCGATCCGGGCGGTTTTTCCACGCTCATCCTCTCGGCCCTGAGCGCCTCGTATCGCCGTTTGTCCTTGATGCTGGGGCCGGGATCCTTGGCGCGTGGCATCGTTCACCTCCAAATCGATAGCTCACGTCGACGATCAGCGAACGGTGCATGCACCCGAGACAACTCACGGCCCCGCAGCATCTCGGTTCCGTTGCGAACTCGTGCGAGCGGCGAATGGCGGTGGCGCTGCCAGGGCGGCAACGTGGCACGTTGCACGCCCGGCGGTGCGTTTCGAGCCGCAGCGGAGTGACTTTTGTGGGATGACCGCAAGAAAGATGGGCCGTTTGGCCCCTCGATCCTGGGCCGAGTGGCCTCCGAGGGCCGCCACGACAGCGCCTAGCCTGCCTGCACAGCCTCTTCTGTCTGGTGATGAATGTCACATCGGGGCTGCAAATGGGGGCTCAGTCTGTGCACGTGGAAACGGTAAGAAAAACCCGGCCGGTTGTGCCGGTCCTGGTCGGGCCTGTTGTTGTGGCCGTCCGCGGCCCGTCACGATCCGGCAAGACTGCCCTCGTTGAGCGGCTCATCGAAGTGGGCAGGGGGCGTGGCTGGAAGGTCGCCTGGGTCAAGCGGACCCACCACCAGGTCGACCTCCCAGAGAAAGCCTCGGGGCGCGTCTGGTCCAGCGCGCCGGCAGCGATGGTCCTTCACGCCAATGACCGTGTCCAGGTGACGCTGCCGGCGGCGCCGGCCGAGACCGGGCGGGAGTTGTCGTATGTCCCCGCGGGGATGGACTTGGTCCTCCTTGAGACGCACACGCCTGAACGCTTTCCAACGCTCCTCTCGGACCAGCTTCAACCGGCCGATGGCGAACATGTCATCGGCCGGTTTGAGTTATACGGCAACGTGGAGGCGGCTGCTGCCGCGATACCGGTCATTGCGGGCTTCATGCCCGTCGATGCGCGGTTCGATGCCTTCCTGCGCGCTGCTCTGGCCCTTCATGGCGGGCATGGCTGTGCGGGCCTCGTGCTCGGCACACGCCTCGCGATGGCCGGGGCCGGGGCCCTCGGCATCGACGTCCCGGATCGCGACAAGCGCCTCACCGTCGTTTCTGAAACCGACAGGTGCGCGCTGGACGGCATCCAGGCGGTCACAGGCTGTCGCCTGAGCAAACGCAGCTTGCGGCTGCTGGACTACGGCAAAGTCGCGGCCACCTTCATCGACGAGTGGACTGGCTCCACTGTCCGTGTGAGCGTCCGGGGGGACCTGCGCGAGCGCGTTGGCGCGGGCGTGGACGCAGACGGCCGGCATGCCATGCAGCGGCAGGCGTACGGGACCTGGCCGGTGGATGAACTTCTCGACATCCGGCCCTCGACGCTTGTGCTCTCCGAGTTTGAAAAGCCGGGCAAGCCACGGCGGCGGGTGCTCTGCGGTGACTGCGGTGAAGAGGTCTCGGACGGGCGGGAAATTGAAACCGATTCAGGCGCCCGTTGCCGGCCATGCGCGGCCGCGCGGCATTTGGAGGGATAGATGGACAGGCGTAGCTTTCTGAAGATCACTGGTGGCGTGGCGGCCGGCGGGACCGCGCTCTATGTCGAACGCAAGATGGCGTTCTTGCAGGCGGCCCCGGGCATCGATAACCCGCTCCTCGTCTACCCGAACCGTGACTGGGAAAAGCTCTACCGCGACCAGTACCGGTACGACAGCTCGTTCACGTTCGTCTGCGCACCAAACTGCACCCACAACTGCCGGCTGAGGGCCTTCGTCCGCAACGGGGTGGTCATGCGGACGGAGCAGAACTACGACGGCCAGCTTGTGGGCGACCTGAACGGAAACAAGTCCACCAACGCCTGGAACCCGCGAGGCTGCAACAAGGGGGCTACGCTCACGCGTCGCATCTACGGGCCCTACAGGCTGAAGGGGCCGATGATCCGGGCGGGCTGGAAGGCCTGGGCCGACGCCGGCTTCCCTCCTCTCGATGAAGCCAACCGCGGCAAGTACAAGTTCCTCGCTCGCGGCTCCGATACGTTCACCAGGGTTACCTGGGACGAAGCGTTCTCCTACGCCGCGAAGGGCCTGACCGCGATCGCGAAACGGTACTCGGGCGATGAGGGCAAGAAGATCCTGCTCGCCGAAGGGTACCAGCCCGAGATGGTGGACGTAATGGAAGGCGCCGGCACGCGCACTTTCAAACTGCGCGGCGGCATGGGGTTGCTGGGCGTCATGGGCAAGTACGGCATGTACCGGGCCTCCAACATGATGGCCCTCCTGGACGTACACGTCCGCGGGGTGAAGCCCGAGGACTCGAAAGGCGGCCGCAACTGGTCCAACTACACGTGGCACGGCGACCAGGCGCCGGGCGTCCCCTTCGTCACCGGCCTCCAGAACCCCGACTGCGATTTCAGCGACATGCGCAGCGCGAAGCTCCATATCGGCGTCGGCAAGAACCTCGTCGAAAACAAAATGGCGGACGCCCACTTCTTCATCGAAATGATGGAGCGCGGCGGCAAGATCGTGACGATCACGCCCGAGTACAGCCCGCCAGCGACCAAGGCGGACTACTGGATCCCCACCCGGCCGGGGCTCGGCGACCTCGCGATCTTCCTCGGCGTCACCAAGATCCTGATGGACCGGAACCTCTACGACGCACCCTTTGTGAAGGCGCACACCGACTTCCCGCTTCTCCTCCGCACAGACACGCTCCAGCGCCTGGACCCCCGCGACGTCATCCCCGGCTACAAGCCTTCGCTGAACCCGGACGGACCCAGCTACAAGATCCAGGGGATCACCAGCGAGCAGTACGCGAAGCTCCAGGACTACGTCGTCTATGACACCGTCACGAAGTCGCTCAAGGCGCTCACGCGCGACGACGTTGGTGCGAAGCTGACTGACAAGAAGATTGATCCGGACCTGGAGTACCGCGGCACCGTCACGCTGACGGATGGCAAGCAGGTTGAAGTCCTTACCCTCTGGCAAGCCTACCGGACGCACCTGCAGGACTACGACCTGAAGACGGTTACCGAGATCAGCGGTTCGCCGGCCGAGCTGATCGAACAGCTCGCCATCGACCTCGCGACGATTAAGCCTGCGGCGATCCACGTTGGTGAGGGCATCAACCACTGGTTCCACGGGACGCTCCACAACCGCGCCGTCCACCTTCCCCTCATGCTCACGGGTAACTTTGGCAAGCCAGGCGCGGGAGTCTACTCCTGGGCGGGCAACTACAAGGCCGCGCTCTTCCAGGGAACGCCGGAAACCGGCCCCGGCTTCAAAGGCTGGGTAGCTGAAGACCCGTTCGAGATGAATCTGGACCCGGCGGCGAAGGGCAAGGACATCCTCGCCCACGCCTATACGAAAGACGAGGAGCCGGCCTACTGGGACCACGGCGACCAGGCCCTCATCGTGACGACCCCCAGGGCGGGCCGGAAGGTGTTCACCGGCAAGACCCACATGCCTTCTCCCACGAAGGTGATCTGGACCACCAACGTCAACCTCATCAATAACGCCAAGTGGGCCTACGGCGTCATCTTCAACGTCCTCCCGAAGATCGACATGATCATGACGCAGGACATCGAGATGACGTCCTCCTGCGAATACTCGGACTTCATCCTGCCCGCGAACTCCTGGTTGGAGTCGCAGCAGTTGGAGGTTACCGCCTCCTGCCAGAACCCCTTCCTCCAGATCTGGAAGGGCGGCGTCAAGCCGATGTTCGATACGAAGGACGACATCAGCATCATGGCCGGCGTTGCCAGGGCGCTCGCCGACCAGACCGGCGACAAGCGCTTCGCCGACTACTGGAAGTTCGCGATCGAAGGGAAGACGGAAGTCTACATGCAGCGTCTGCTGGACTCGTCCGGCACCACAAGCGGCTACAAGGTCGATGACGTGCTGAACGGGAAGTACGGGGAGCCGGGGTCGGCCCTGATGATGTTCCGTACCTACCCGCGTGTGCCGTACTGGGAACAGGTCCACGACAGCATGCCTTTCCATACCGACACGGGGCGCATGAACTCCTATTGCGACATCCCGGAAGCCATCGAGTACGGCGAAAACTTCATCGTGCACCGAGAAGGCCCGGAGGCGACGCCCTACCTGCCGAACGTGATCGTCAGTTCGAACCCGCTCATCCGGCCGAACGACTTCGGTATCCCCTGGGACGACATGGATCCTGAGCGCCGGACCGTGAGAAACGTCAAGCTGCCGTGGGCCGAAGCGAAGAAGACGAAGAACCCGCTCTGGGAGGCAGGTTACAAGTTCTACTTCCTCACGCCAAAGACCCGCCACACCGTCCACTCGTCCTGGGCGGTGACGGACTGGCTTACCCTCTGGGCGAGTAACTTCAGCGACCCGTACCGGACTGACAGGCGCCTGCCCAGTGTCGGCGACCAGCAGCTGCACATGAACCCGGCGGATGCGAAGGCGCTCAGCCTCGCCGATGGCGATTACGTCTGGGTGGACGCCAACCCGGCCGACCGGCCGTTCATCGGCTGGGACAAGCCGGAGAACAAGGAGAAGTACAAGGTCGCGCGCCTGATGCTGCGCGTGAAGTACAACCCGGCGTATCCGCCCGGAACGGTGATGACCAAGCACGGCAACTTCATCGCCACGGAGAGGACCGTCAAGGCGCACGAGACCCGGGCAGACGGGCGGGCCACCTCGGCGGATACGGGCTACCAGTCCAACTTCCGCTACGGCTCCCACCAGAGCGTGACCAAGGACTGGGCGATGCCCATGCACCAGACCGACACCCTCTTCCACAAGGCCAAGGTGGCGCAATCGTTCATCTTCGGTGGCGAAGCCGACAACCACGCCATCAACACCGTGCCCAAGGAAACACTGGTCAAGCTCACGAAGGCCGAGCTGGGCGGGCCCGATGGCAAGGGCGCGTGGGCTCCGGGTACCACGGGCATGTCGCCTGGGGCCGAGGACGAACTGATGAAGCGCTACCTGGCCGGCGGCTTCAGCAAGATTGGGAAGGTCTGACATGGCGGAGAAGGACTTCGAATCGGACGACCCATACGAGTTCGTGGCGGTGAGCTTCCCCATGGACCCCGGCACGGATGCGGACGAGGTGATGGCCCGCTGCTTCATCGAGGAGTACGCACTCATGGGCATGCCCCGCCAGAAAACGCTGCGCCTGTTCGCGTCGCCACAGTTCGCCGGGACGTATGCCATCAGTTTCCGGCGGGGACGGGAATTCATCGAGCGGCTGGCCGACGAGGTATATGGCCAGCCCGCGGGAGGGAATTGAAATGCCGAAGGTGTTCAACTGGCAGCTGGGCCGCGAGATGGACTACCGCTTCGACGCGGGGAAGGCGAGGCGCCAGTTTGCGGCCGTGTTCAACATCAACCGCTGCATCGCCTGCCAGACGTGCACGATGGCCTGCAAGTCCACCTGGACGTTCTCTCCCGGGCAGGAACTCATGTGGTGGAACAATGTCGAGACGAAGCCGTTTGGCGGCTATCCGCACCACTGGGACGTCAAGCTCCTCGACCTGCAGGAGAAGGCCAATCCGGGCGGCCAGGTCTGGAACACGGCCCCCGCTGCCAAAGACCCCAGGAACGCCCCCTACGGCCAGTTCAACGGGAAGACGATCTTCGAGACGGCCGACGGCGTTGATAAGCAGGCCACCGGTTACATCCCCACCGAAGACGAATGGAAGACCCCGAACCTCTTCGAGGACGCGGCGACCCAGTTTTCGGCAAAGGGCGCGACCTTGCCCGAACACGCCGGCTGGTTCTTCTACCTGCAGCGCATCTGCAACCACTGCGCGTATCCGGCCTGCGTGGCCGCCTGCCCGCGGAACGCCGCCTACAAACGCGAAGAGGATGGCATCGTCCTCATCGACCAGGCTCGCTGCCGCGGCTATCGCAAGTGCGTTGAGGCCTGCCCCTACAAGAAGGCCATGTACCGCCCGAGCACACGCACCTCGGAGAAGTGCATCGGCTGCTACCCCCGCATCGAAGGTACTGACCCGCTGACGAAGGGGCTGCCGATGGAAACCCGCTGCATGACCGCCTGCATCGGCAAGATCCGGCTCCAGGGGCTGGTGGCTGTCGATGATAAGGGCCAGTGGTTCGAAGACCGCCAGAACCCACTCTACTACCTGATCCAGGTCGAAAAGATGGCGCTCCCGCTCTACCCGCAGTTCGGGACGCAGCCCAATGTCTACTACATCCCGCCGCGCTGGGTGCCGCGTGACCACCTCCGCCAGATGTTCGGTCCGGGCGTGGACGAAGCGATCGAGCGCTACACCAACCCGAGCCGGGAAGCGCTCGCCGTCCTTCAGCTCTTCCGTGCCACCCAGTCGATCGTCTTCAGTTACAAGGTCGAACCGGGGCCGAAGACCGGCGAACTGAACATCAACGGCAAGACGCGCGAAATGTTCAACGACACGGTCATCGGCTTCGACAGCCAGGGCAAGGAGATCGTGCGTGTGAAGGTCGATGAGCCCCTCATTGAACGGCCAGACCGCTTCGCCATGAACACAATCTAGGAGAACGCGATGACAGAAAAACGCCTGGCAATGGACAGCGACCTCGCCTGGAAGCGCTCAGCGGGCTACTCCTTGCTCGCCTACGCCCTCGCCTACCCGGATGACGCAATTCTGGAGTCCCTCCACGTGGCAGCCAGGGAAGCAGCGCTGGTACTCGCCGGGACGCCCCTTTCCGGCCTGGCTCGCGCTGCCGCCACGGTCACGCGTGCGGATCTGGAACCAGCCTACGTCCGGCTCTGCACGCTCAGCTCCTCGCCGGACTGCCCGACCTACGAAACCGCCTACTTCTCTCCCGACCCCCAGCAACAGACGCTGCGCATGGCGGATATCGCAGGCTTCTACCGTGCATTCGGCGTGGATGCCACCGATACCGGCTTCCGGCCGGACGACATGCCGGTCGAGCTGGAGTTCATGGCTTTCCTCTGCCGGAAGCAGGCCCACGCCGTCCATCACCTTGGCGCGCCCCGCGCGGGACAAACCTTCCGCGCGCAGCGGACGTTCCTCGCCGACCACCTCGGCCGCTGGGCCGGCGGCCTCGGCCGGAGGTTTGCCACGGGCGTTCCAGCCGGCCATTTCTACCAGATGGCGGGCCTCGCGCTCGCGGAATGGGTCGCGGACGACTGCCGGCTCCTTGGCGCGCGCCCCGAGGAGGTCTCGGGGCTGCCGGTCGAATCACTCGCGCCTGAGACCTCCCACGGACCCGAGTTCGAAGGCCCGGGGAGCGCCATCTTCTCCTTCGACGAAATCCCGGTTGCCTGAGGTGTGCACATGAAGATCCAACGATTGCGTCACTGGCGATCCCTTTCCGTCACGCTCGGAGTGTTGGCCGCGGCGGGGTTGCTCCAGTTCGCGGACGCCAACCCGGCAGTCTCCCAAACTCTGTTCGTCACGGCATACGAAGCGCCTGACGACCCGGGGCTGGACCCCACCAGTGGCGTTTGGAAGGACGCACCCGCCGTACGCGTCCCGCTGAGCGCGCAGCTCGGCTCGTACGCAGCGGGCGGCGGCAGTGTCGCCACGGTGAGCGCCCAGGCGCTGCACTACAAGGAGAAGCTCTACCTCCGCGTCCAGTGGGCCGATCCCACGGTCGATGAGAACACGACGAAAGTGGAGGATTTTTCTGATGCCGTGGCGTTGGAGTTCCCGGCCCGCAGCGCAAGCTCCGTCCCAGCGATTTGCATGGGCCAGGCGGACGCGGGTGTGAACATCTGGCACTGGCGCGCAGATTCCCAGAAAGGGCTAACTGACCCGGTGAACATCTATGTCGGTGCCCTTGTCGATCAAGACGTGAAAAAGGACACGCTCTTCTATACCGCCCGCGACGCCGGCAACCCGTTTGCCAACCCGGAACTGGGCCCCGTCCAGACACTGATTTCGCGGACGTTCGGGACCCTCTCGCCAGCGAACGTACAGGACGTGGCGGGCAAGGGGGTGCGCGCCGGTGATGGCTGGGCGGTGGTCTTCTCGCGGGCATACCGCGGCTCTGACTTCGACCAGGCCGCGTTCGCGGCGGGCACGAAGACGGACATGGCCGTCGCCGTCTGGAACGGCAGTGAAGATGACCGCAACGGGCGCAAGTCGGTGTCTCAGTTTGTCACGCTGCAGATCGCTGCCACGGAGGTGCCCGGCGGCGGCGGCAACGGGATGGTGTTTGGGCTGGCGGTCCTTTCGCTCTTGGGGCTCAGCGCCATTGGCGTGGGACTCGCTGTGTACGGCATGAAGGAGTCAGGAGGCCGCTAATGGCAGCACTGCGCAGGTGGGGGGATCCGGCAAGCGGCGGCTACCACGTCGCGCCGTTGACCGTGGCTCTCGCGGTGGCGGCGGCGGTGGAGTTGCTCATCTTGCGGACGTTCACGCGGACGGCGATCCATATTCCGGCGGTGGAGGTGATGCAGGGGCCGTACGACGTGCTGGCCTTCCTCGGACGGTACGCCTATTTCGTTTCCGTGGCCCTGCTCATGCTCGCCCTGCCGGCCCTTGGCCTCAGCCTCTTCGCCGGGGTCCGGCACGGCCAGCGGCTTGCGGCCATCCCGGTCGCGGTGTTCGTGCTCGTGGCCGGGGCGGCGGCCTTCGGGTTGGCGGGGCGGCTGACCCTGGACCTGTTGACCCTGTTTTCGGTTGTCACCCTTGCCGGACTGGCGGTTGGGCGCTGGCGACTTGCCGGACTCATGCCCTTTGGCATGCTCGCGCTGGCGTTCCTCGCGAGCGGCGGCTACACCGTCCTCCAGAGCACCAACCGGGTGGGCGGCGCGGACGTCAATGCGTCCTGGCTCCTGTCCGTGGGAGAGTTGAGCGGAGTCCTCTTTGCGCTCAGCCTGCCGCTGCTCGCCCGCCGCAATACAGACCGGGTGAGCAGCGCCGCCGGGTTAGCCGCCGCCGTCGTCGCGTTTGGCATGTTGGTGGCGGGCGGTGGCGCAACCTCCCGCATACTCCTCCTCTGGAACGCCGGCCTGTCAGGGACGCTCCCCGGGATCGTCTACGCCGTTGCCGCGGGGAGCCTCGCCTTCACGTTCGTCGCCCTGGTCCGCGCCCGCCAGACCGTGCCCGCGATGGCGGTGGCGCTTCTCGTGGCGGGCGGGCTGGGGCTGCATAACACCTATCAGACGGGCCTCGTCGTTGCAGGCCTGGCTGCCCTCTGCCTGGCGGACAAGCCGCGCCCGCCCGCGACGAATCCCCTTGTCGAACGGCCGCAGGGAGTGGTTGAACAGGACGAGACCGCGATGACGTTATCCACGGCTCCCAACTGACTGGGAAGCCTTCATAATCGCGTCGGCAGCCCCGCCGGTCGGCGCGCTCAGGCAACCTGGCCGGCCGCGAAGCCGGACGCCCACGCCCACTGGAAGTTGTAGCCCCCGAGCCAACCGGTCACGTCAACGATCTCACCAATGAAGAAGAGCCCGGGCACGCGGCGAGCCTCCAACGTCTTTGAATGCAGGCTGTTGGTGTCCACCCCACCAAGCGTGACCTCCGCCTTGCCGAAACCCGCGGTGCCGGTGGGCTGCAATTCCCAGGCGTGAAGGCGGTGCGCGATCTCGTCGATCTGGCGCCGGGAGTAGCGGTTCATCGGTTGGGAGGGTGCGTAGGCCGCGCACCACGCCTGGACGAAGCGGCGGGGAGCATGGTCGCTCAATACCGAGGACAGCTCTCGGGGTTGAGCGTGCGCGGCGCGAAGGACTTCCAGCATCGAAACTCGCGGGAAGAGGTCAACAGTGATGGCCTCGCCTTCCCGCCACACGTTCGAAATTTGGAGGATGGCCGGGCCGCTGAGGCCGCGGTGGGTGAAGAGGATGTTTTCGGTGAACCTACTCTTCCCGCAGGCAACCGTGGCCTCGACCGCAACGCCGCTCAACGATTCGAACAGCGCCTTCTCGTCGTGCCCAAAGGTAAGCGAGACAAGTCCCGGACGAAGGGATACGCGCTTCATGCCGAACTGTTCCGCGACCCGGTAACCGAAGCCGGTTGCGCCGATCTGGGGGATGGAAAGCCCGCCGGTCGCCACCACGAGTGACTGAGATTCGAAGGTGCCCACGTTTGTTTCGAGGCAAAAGCCGCCAGATTGAGCAACGGACGAGATTTCGCAATCGAGCCGGATCTCGACGCCTGCTGCCGCGCACTCCGCCAGCAGCATCGTCACGATCTCGCGCGAGCTGCCGTTGCAAAACAGCTGCCCGAGTTTCTTTTCGTGGTAAGGGATGTGGTGCTCTTCGACGAGCGCGATGAACCGGGCCGGCGGGTACGCGGCGAGCGCTGACCTGCAGAAGTCTGGGTTTTGCGAGAAGAAGTTCTCCGGTCCGGCGTGGACGTTGGTGAAGTTGCAGCGGCCACCGCCGGAGATCAGGATCTTCCGGCCAACCTGATCGTTGCGTTCAAGGACGAGCACCGAGCGTCCGCGGCGCCCGGCTTCGATGGCGCACATCAGCCCGGCAGCGCCCGCGCCCAGGACGGCGACATCGTAAGTCAACTGCTTTCCGATCGGCTCGACTCCATGTGCGAAGGGAGCCTGGGTACGCTCGCTCAGCCTATCACCGGAAGCCGGGATGAGCGCACGGGCGTGACCGGTGACCAATCGCCGGACGCTCGCGGCCAAACGTCACGCTGGCGCGCGGGCTCCTGGACGATCGAGGAACCACCCGCTGCTCGCGGCCCGTACACCGCCGGGAAGGCCAGTTTCGAGCCCCTTGAGGCGGGCACCAGCACCTGTACCGGCGAATACGGTGCGGCGGATGGCATATCCCCGGGTGTTGCGGCCAGGTCGATGAGCATGAGGTCGCCGGTGGTTTCGGAGGCAGCGATCAACATCGGGAAGCCCGGCACCCAGGAAGGGTGCACCCAGGCGGGGTCCACCGGGTCGCCGAGGAAAGCGCCGCCGACCTGCCGCTGGGACGTGAGCTTGTCCGCAACCACGACGATCGCCAGGCTCGCACCCACCCGGACCACGGCGGCCAGCGCTTCGCCATCCGGGGACCAGTCCAGCGACGAGTAGGTGGGCGTGGACTCCCGAAGGAGATTGACCTGCTTCTGCTCCTCACCGGTGCTTGGCGAGATCAGGACGATGGTCCCCGGTTCTCGCGACACCGCGATCGCTGAGCCGTCCGGAGCCCAGGCGGGGGCATCGTGGCGGTCGTCCCGGGAAAGCGCCTTCGGGTCGGACCCGGTTGCGGAGATCGTGAACACGGGGCCCTTCCCGTTGCCCGCCCCTCCCTGGCTGAAGGCGATGACAGCACCGTCCGGCGACCATGTGGGCCGGCGGCTGCGGCCGTCCGCGGTGAGCTGCTTCAGATCCCCCGACTCGGTGTCGTACACGTAGATGTCCTGCACGTCGGGCGAGGAGCCGTAGCTCAAAGCCAGCCGTTGCCCGTCCGGTGACCAGGCGATGCCGGTGAAGACGCCCTTCGCCCGCGGTATATCGACCACGCCGGCGACCGTTTCAATGACCAGCGTGCCCACTCCACTCGGCGCCACGCGTGCGTAGGCCAGCTTCACGCCAAGGTCGGCGACTGTGTAGAAGGGTGGGCCCTGGTTGGCCGTCCCGGCCGGCGGCGTTGGGCGCGCCGCCGCGCCTCGGTCATTGGCCGTTGGGCTCTCCGGCCGGCCTGCATTGAACAGCCACACCAGTGCGAGTGTCAGGGCACTCGCCGCGGCGGCAACGAGGACAGTCCGGCGGTCCATTGGTTGCGAGTCTAAACGGTCGGCCGGATATGCTCGGGAAAGTATCCCGCCACGCGCGGGGGAGTCCGGCTGCCGGATGCTCCGCCCGGGCGCGTTACGGCTCGATCTCGTTGAGCAGCGTGTTTTCCAGCGAGAGGGCCTGCATGAGGTACTTCAGTTCCGCGTCCCGCCAGGGGAGCGGCGCCGGCGTTTGTGTCATCTTCGCAGCGACCAGCTCCTCCTCCACCTTCGGGTCGGGCACGAACGAGTTGCCGACTTCCATGTCGAAGAACATCTCCGCCAGCGGCGGCTTGGGCGTTTGCCCGCCCGCCTCCCAGGATTCGGCCGGGTACCCCAGGGCCTGCACGCACACCGGCGTCGCCGTTTCCGGCAGGTTGAACAGCTTCGCCACCTTGTCCAGTCGAGGGCTCGCCATGAGGCACGAACCGAGCCCCTCCTCGTAGGCAACAAGCGTCGCCTGGGCGATCGCCTGCCCGACATCCATGAACGCCAGCGGCGCGGTGCTCATCGCTTTGCCCCCCACGAGGAACCCGGGCCGCAACTTCTCGTTGATCTCTTTCTTCGTGGCTTCCACGTCCACGCCAATCCGCCGCGCATCCGCCAGACGAAGGACGGCGTCTGGCCAGGCGTCACCGATGTAAACGGATGCTTCGCTGTACCAGAAGATGAACACCGGGGCCGTGTGCATCTGCTGGTAGCCGATCCGCGGCGCGATCGCCTTGACGATCTTTTCCGAGGCCTTGTCCCGCCAGATGACGATCGCCCGCACATTCATCACGTTGCCCGCGCATGACGCCCGCCGGGCCGCTTCCAGCATCTTCTGCACCTTCTCCCGTTCGACCGGCTTGTAGGGCAGGAAGAAGCGGATCGTCCGCCGGCGGCCTATGGCTTCCTTCAGTTCCATTCGGGCGACTCCTCTTTCGGCCTCGTCTTGCGTGAGTGCGGCCTGTGTCCGGTCACTTCTCGCACAACGCGAGGGCGCGGCACCATGACGCAGGTCATGGAACGGCAGAATGTGCGCGGGCAGCGACACGGGGGCTCCCAGCGGCCTGATCCGTATACTTTGCCCGCCGGTGCTTCCGCGGCGACGCGAAGCAAGGATTGGAGCATCGCGATGCGATTCGGACTCGTCTACGATTTCCGCAACCCGGCGCAGTGGCGCAGA
>PNKC01000068.1 GCA_013822275.1 Anaerolinea sp.
CCCACTGTAGCGTTCGAGCGTCCGGTTGCCGATTCCCCCTCGCACCAGGTCGACCGGGATAACCATCACGTCCGGGATGAAGTAGCTTGCCCCGGTCCGCGAGGCGTAACCGGCGTTCAGGCTGACCTCAAACTGGTCGCCGTGAAGCTGCCGGATGAGCGCGGCGAGGAGGATGCGGGCGGTGCTGTTGTGTTCGTGGGTCATGTCTGGCTTCCGCCGCGGACGCCCGCAGACCATCTCCCACTGGCCGTCCTCATCCTCCAGCGCCAGTTGTTCGAAGGTCGCCGCTGAAACTGCCATGGTCGCACCTCGTCCCTCCAGTGTAGCCGCTCTTACTGCGCCTTCCACACCGGGGCACGCTTCTCCCGCGCGGCAGCCATGCCCTCTTTCGCATCGTCCGTGGCGCCGGCCACCCGGCGCATCGTTTCGCCAAAGCGGATCGCCTCCACGAACGGCATCTGCTGGCCGCGCCACGCCACTTCCTTCGTCGCCCGCACGGCGAGCGGGGCCGACTTGCACAGCCGCGCCGCCAACGACTTCGCTTCGTCCATCAGCTGCTCGTGCGGCACAACCTTGCCTACGAGCCCCATCTCCTTCGCCCGGGCCGCATCCACGCGTTCGCCGATCAGCAGCAGCTCCATCGCGTTCTGCCAGCCCACCTTCTGCGGCATGCGTACCGCGCCCTGGATGGTCGGCACGCCGATCCGCACCTCCGGGAAGCCGAACTCCGCCCGCTCGCTTGCGATGACGAAGTCGCAGGCCGCCACCAGCGTGCAGGCGAAGCCCAGGCAGTAGCCGTTTACCGCCGCGATGACCGGTTTCCAGATCTCGATGCCGCTCTCCAGCGAGTTCATGCTCGGCGTCTCCCAGTGGGTGGTGCCCACTGGCCGCGCGCTGTCCCGCAGGTCCGCCCCGGCACTGAAGGCGCGCCCCGCACCGGTGACGATTGCCACCCACGCCTCGTCGTCCTCCCGGAACGTCACCCAGGCTGCGTTCAGGTCCGCCCGCAGCTCCCCGTTGATGGCGTTCAATGCCTCCGGGCGGTTGTAGGTGATAGTGGCCACGCGGCCTTCGCGTTCGTAGAGCACGGTTCCGGGCATGACAGTCCTCCGAGAGATGGTGCCGCGCAGTCTACCCCACGCCGGACGGTGCGGTTTCGCGTGTTCATTGGGGACAGGAAGACACGAAGGCACCAGGTTTCACAAACATCCCAAACGGCTTCTTCGTGTTCCTTTGAGCCTTCGAGCCTTTGTGTCCCTGTCACTGTTCATGGCCGCAACCCCAACGGCTCCAGGATGTGCCCCTTGGTCCAGTTCCACGGCTTCGCCTCCGTCACGTGCAGCAGGTACTCCTGCCCCATCTTCGGGATCAACAACAATACCAGCGGGATGATCGTGCTCTTCCAGCTGTGCGGCACGATCGACGGGAACCACTTCATCGCCACGACGCAGTAAAGCCACCAGTTCTCGAACAGGTTCGGAAAGAGGAACAGGAACAGCCGCGTGTCGGTCAGTTCGAACAGCACCGCCCCGATCAGCCGGTAGACAAACAGCGCCGCCGCCGGCCAGCGCATCCAGGGGTTCTCCCAGCGCAACGCGACCACGATCTCGATGACGTAGTAATACGAGTCCAGGATCTTATCCAGCTCCGCGTAGTGGCTGCCGAACCCGCCCAGGTCCAGCAAGTCCACGATGATCACGTCCGCCGCGTCCAGCAGCATCACGGTCACCCCGCCCACCAGCCAGTAGCGGAAGATGAGGAACGGCACCGCCAGCCGCAGCCCGATGACGATCAGCTCGCCCCGCGAAAGGTCCGCCCCGCCCGCCCTTGCCGCCAGCAACGAAACCATAGCCATTGCCGCGACGACGGCAATCGCCGCCTCCGGCCGGGGAAACCGCAACACCGGGTTCATGCTCCTGCCCGTCACGCTCACCGCGCCTCCGTTGCGCGGGATTGTGGCACAGGTGCGCGTGCCTGCGCCCGGCTGCGAAGCGGCAGGGTGACGGCCCGTCAGTCACGCGGGGTTGCCGCCCGCAACGGCGTACTCCATCGTGATGAGGGCGCGGGCCTCCGCGCGGGCGCGGGCCTCGTCGTCGTCACGGCACTGGTCCTCGGCCCCTGGATCCTCCACGGCGACCTGCGACGAATCGTTGATGTCTATGAAGTCCTGTTCACGAAGGAGCGCGACCGCCTCTCCGAACTGGCATGGAACCTCTGGTGGGTCTTTGACTACCGCGGGGACCCCCGGCCAGGAACTCACGTTGTCAGTTGGTTGCCGCTGACGTTCAAGCAGGCCGGGCTGATCATCTCGGTACTGTCGGCCGCCCTGGCGATTGCCTACGCCTGGGTCCGGCCTGGCCTGCGAGGCGCCCTGGTTGCCGCCGCATACCTCGCCTTTGCCTTCTACGCCTGGCCGATCGGGGCGCACGAGCGGTACCTCTACCCCTTCCTCGGCTTGCTGCTGCCCGTCGTCATGGTGGAGCGCCGCTGGTTGCCGCTCTACGCCGCCGTCTCGGTAACGTTCTTCCTGAACCTCTTCGTGGTGGCGCCCCCTCTCGTCCAGTGGATGGACCGCTGGGTTTACGGAGAGTTCGGCGCTGTGGTGGCCGGGATCAACGCAGGCTTGTTCGGCGTCTTCACGATTATGCTGCTGGAGGGCGTACGGCGACGGTCGCGCGGCCCGGCCGTTCGACCCGGCATCAGCCAGGGGGCGCGGCCACTGCCCTGAGGAGGCGTCTCCCCTTCCGAAATATCCACCGGTCGGCGATAGAGTACTTCGCGAGCGTCGTCCCACCGATGCCGATCGCCCCCGCCGCCAGGTAGGGCACGGCCCGCAGGGCAACGAGGTAGATCGCCTGGTTCAGCAGCACCGCCACGAGGATCAGCGCGTTGAACCCAAGCAGTTGCGCGAGCAGCGCACCCGGCCGGCGATGCATCCGGTCCCGCCAGGTGACCACGCTGTTGAGGCCGAAATTTAGCTGCGCGGCGATGAGGAATGAGGCCGCGTTGCTCAGCGACCCGAGTTCGGTACCTTCAGTGAGGGCGGCAAGCAGGCCAAGCTGCACGACCGCGCAAAACGCCCCTATTGCCGCGAATTGGGCGGGGCGCAACAGGCGAAGGAGCCTCCCCACGGTCCTGGATTCGAAAGACTCTTCTACGGCGGTCTCCAGTTGCGTGGCGGATGTCCGGATCGACAACCGGAAGCCAGCACGTCCATGAACGTCCACGGTAGGACGCCCGCGGCCAAGTGTCTGCCTGGGTGTGCCCCTACGCGTGGGGCTCCGTCCCGTGCTGCTCCCGGGTTAGCGGCGTGAGCACGGACTGCCGGATCCAGCGGGCGGTGAGGCGCGGGCGCCGCACAAACAGCTGGTGCCCGCCCGTTGGGGCCACGCGCAGCTCCCAGTTGTTCGCCTCCGCCAGTGCGCGGACGCGGTCGATGCGCGCCGCGCTGTCGCGCGCGCCATGGAGGGCCGAAACCGGCACGGCGACCTTGCGCGCGATCCCCTCCACCTCGTTCGCGAAGATGATGTTGTCCAGGCTCCCGGCGTGGCCCTCCTCGCCATGGTTGAAGACCGTTTCCAGTGCGTAGCGGGGAAGGCCGGGCATGATAGCAGGCGTGAAAGGGAGCCACGCCGTGCGCGTGCGGTGAAGCGCCCTGCAGCCGATGTGCGCATAGTCGTCGCGGCGGAGGAAGACGCCGTGGAAGGGGCTGCGATGGCGCAGGTACTCGATGCCATCCGCGCGGTCGCTGTAAACCGGGAGGCCGATAATGCCCACCCGTTCGAACGCCCCGGGCAACTTGACGGCGAGCGCGAGCGCGAGGATCGCGCCCATGGAATTACCCACAACAACCGTGGGCTGCCACCGTTCGACAAGCGACACGAGCTGGTCGATGACCGCTTCGAGCGAATATCCAGCGGCTGGAGGAGATGCCGCGCCGTAGCCAGGCAGGTCCGGCGCCAGTGTGGTGATGTCCGGGCCGAGTTCGGCCTGGACGCCCGCCCAGGCGCCTCCGCCAGAAAGCAGACCGTGCAGAAGAAGGAGGCGGGCTTCATCCATATACTTATGTTCGCGGAGCCGGCCCGGTTTGGCCAGCGAGGCCAGCGCCGGAGCCCTCGATGGCTACCGTCCGTGCGGCGTGGGCGTACCATTGCCGCTGGTGGCTGGAGGTTGGCATGCGCGTCCTTGTCCTTGGTGGAAACCGCTACATCGGCCGCCACCTGGTCGAAGCACTTGCGCGGCGAGGCCACGAGGTGACCGTCCTCAACAGTCACCCATCTCCCCTGCCGGAGGGGGTCCGCCGTCTCCACGGCGACCGCCAGCAGCCCGGGGTTATTGAAGACGTTCTTGGGCCGCTGCGCGAAGACTTTGACGCGGTGTTCGACAACACCTCGTACCAGACGTCCGACGTGGCGCCGCTCGTGGAACTGTTCCGTGGCCGCGTGGAGCATTTCGTGTTCACCAGCTCGACGGCCGTCTACCTCTGGTCCGACACGCAGCCGGTGACCGAGGAATCGCCGGTCTCGGATGATGAAGCGGTGAACCCCGCGCGGGGGTACGGTGCGGGCAAAGTCCGCTGCGAGCGCCTCCTGCGCGCCGAATTCGAACAATCTGGATTCCCGGCGACCAGTCTCCGTGTCGGGCACACACTCGGCCCGCATAGCCCGCTGCCGCGCGAACACGCCTTCTTCGCACGGCTTAAGGCCAGGCGGCCCATCCTCATCCCGGGCGACGGCATGCCGTTCGTCCATCTCGTCCACGTCGATGATGTCGCGTCGGCGATGTGCGCCGTGCTCTCGACCGATGCATCGGCCGGGCAGACCTACAACGTCAACGGTGCACAGTTCTCCAGCATCGCCGCCTACATGCGGATGATGGCCGCCGTCGCCGGAGTCGAGGCGGATCTTGTCTACGTTTCGCGGGAGACGGCGAAGGCGCTGCGTCCGCCGATCCTGCACTGGGCCGAGTGGTATCGTGGAGGGGCCGTCTTCTCGATCGAGAAGGCGAAGCGCGAGCTGAACTGGCAACCATCTTTCGGGCTCGCCTCCGGGCTTCAGGACTCCTACCACTGGTTCCAAGAGGAAGGCGAGGACTGGTACACCCCGGACTTCTCACGGGATGATGACGTTCTTCGGATGCTTAACCTGCCGGAAAAGGAATAGGCGCGTGAGTTCGGCGCGGGGGCGAGCGCCCCGGCCGCCAGTGCGTGGTACGAAACACCCTGAATGCCTGCTCCAAAGACTGACCTCGAACTGATGCGACTCCAGGCCCGCAACCTCTTCCGGTTCGACCGCCAGGGGCGGCTGGTGAGCACAAACGAGACGCCGCCGTTCGTTGCCCCGCGTCTGTTCCTCGGGCGGACGGCGACGGGGAACGTTTGGTATCTGCGCCACGACCTTCCTCCGGGCCAGGCCCGCGGGCTGGCATCTCTGCTCGAGCGTGAGCCGCCACTGGACGAGGCAGAGGTTGAGCCGGACTGCCTGGCCGAGGCGATCGTTATCCTCGCGCGCGGCCAGCCTGTAACCGCCATCCATCGCGGGCCGGCCTTCGCCTTCGAGACGGCACCGGTGGCGGGCAGCAGCACCCGGCGGCTCGCCACGGGAGAGGCGACGCCCTTCCATCCGCAGCTCCAGGAGATGGGCTGGACGGACCCGCCAGGCGATTCTCAACAGCCCTTCTTCGTGATCGAGGATCACGGCGAGATCGTCGCCATCTGTCACAGCTCACGGTCATCGCCAGACGCCGCCGCTGCCGGCGTGAGCACCGCGCCGGACTACCGCCAGCGAGGGCTCGCGCGGAGGGTGGTCGCCTCGTGGGCGGCAGACGTCATGGCGGGCGGGCGCTCGGCGCTCTACAGCACCACCTGGGACAACGCGGCCTCCCGGGCGATCGCCGCCGGTTTCCGGCTGCGTTTCTTCGGCGAGGACTGCCACATCACCTGACGGTTGGCAGCCGCCAAGCCTTGACCGTGGCGATGGGGGTCGACATACTTCGCAGAACATCTGTGCGGATCGAGAAGCGAGTCACCCATGGTGAAGCCCCCGCCCGCGTATCCGGTGCCTGCCGTGCGGCCCATCCCCCCGGCCGTCATCGCTGAGGCCGTCATCGCCGAGTTGCAGGCAAAACCGACGGACACCATCGTCCGCCGCATTGAGGAGAAGCCGCCGCGTTTCGCGGAGTGGCCGGAGGGGCTCGATTCACGGCTGGTGGAAGCGCTCAAGCGGCGAGGCATCAAGCAGCCCTACACGCACCAATCCGAGGCCATCCAGCACGCCATCGCCGGGCGCAACGCCGTAGTCGTCACACCGACCGCGAGCGGCAAGACGCTCTGCTACAACGTGCCCGTCCTGGACGCGATCCTGAAAGACCGCTCGACCCGCGCGATCTACCTGTTCCCCACAAAGGCTCTGGCGCAGGACCAGCTGGACGAACTGCACGGCCTCATCGGCGACATCGGCGAGGACATCGGCACCTTCACCTATGACGGCGACACCCCGGCGGACGCCCGCCGTGCCGTGCGGACGGCGGGCCACATCGTCCTGACGAACCCGGACATGCTGCACACCGCGATCCTGCCCCACCACACCAAGTGGGTGCAGCTCTTCGAGAGCCTGGACTACGTGGTCATCGACGAACTGCACAGCTACCGGGGGGTGTTCGGCAGCCACCTCGCGAACGTGCTGCGCCGGCTCCGCCGGATCTGCCAGTTCTACGGCAGCGACCCGACGTTCATCCTCTGCTCAGCGACCATCGCCAACCCAGGAGAGCTCGCGGCGGCACTGGTGGGGGACGATGTAACGCTGGTGGACGACAACGGCGCGCCGGCCGGGGAGCGCGTGGTGGTCATCCACAACCCTCCCGTGGTGAACAAAGAACTTGGCATACGGCAGTCATCGCTCAAGGCCTCACGCGACGTGGCCGCCCGGCTCATCCGCGCCGGCGTGCAGACCATCGTCTTCGCGCCAAGTCGCATGCGCGTGGAACTGCTGCTGACCTACCTGCGCGAAACACTGCGCAACAAGCCCGGCGACAGCGAGCGCGTGACGGGCTACCGCGGCGGCTACCTTCCAAACGAGCGGCGGAACATCGAACGCGGTCTGCGCGATGGTTCCATCCGCGGCGTTGTCGCGACAAACGCCCTGGAACTGGGGATCGACATCGGTGGCATGGGCGCCAGCGTGGTGATGGGCTACCCGGGCTCATTGGCCAGCCTCTGGCAGCAGTTCGGGCGCGCGGGACGCAGCCGCGAAGCATCCTTGTCGGTTCTCATCGCGAGTTCGAACCCCCTCGACCAGTACGTTGCTCGCAACCCGGACTTCGTCTTCGAACGCAGCGTTGAGCGCGGCCTGATCGACCCCGACAACCTCTTCATTCTCGGCAGCCACCTGAAGTGCGCGGCGTTCGAACTGCCCTTCAATGCTGGTGAAGTGTTCGGCGCACACACGGACGAACTGCTGGACATCCTCCATGAAGAAGGCGTCCTCCAGCGCTCCGGCGACCGCTACCACTGGATGAGCGAGGCCTTCCCCGCGGAGCAGGTCAGCCTCCGCACGGCAAGCACGGACAACTTCGTGATCATCGAACAGGGCCCTGTGCCGAAGGTGATTGGCGAATGCGACCGGCCGAGCGCCCCGCTCCTGCTCCATGAGGACGCGATCTACATCCATCGCGGGCAGCAGTACCAGGTGGAGTACCTGGACTGGGACGACAAGAAGGCGTACGTCACGCCGGTGGCCGTGGACTACTACACGGACGCGCAACTGGCGGTTGAACTGAAGGTGCTCGAGAGCTTCGAACAGGAGGGGCATGCTCGCGGCACGCACGAAATGGGAGAAGTCGCCATAACGTTCCTGGCGACGATCTTCAAGAAGGTGAAGCTCCATACGCACGAAAACGTGGGCTGGGGGAAAATCGCCATCCCCGAAGCGAACCTGCACACCACTGCCTACTGGCTGAGCTTCGACGAGCGCGCGACGGACGGGTTGGGGCGCGAGGAGGTGGCGGCCGGCCTCGCGGGCATCGCCCACCTGGCCCGGAACCTGGCGCCCATCTACTGCCTCTGCGACGCGCGGGACATTGGCGCGGAGTGCCACGTCCGGTCGCCGCTCAACCAGCTTCCCACCCTCTTCCTGTACGACACGGTGCCGGGCGGGGTGGGACTGGCGGAAAAGCTGTTCGAGATGCGCGAGAGCCTGCTGGAGGCGTGCCTGGCGCTGGCACTGTCCTGCGAGTGCACGGATGGCTGCCCCGGCTGTGTCGGGCCGCAGGTCGAAGCGCAAAGCGAGGCGAAGGCGGCGGCAGCCGTGCTCCTTCGCCGCGCGCGGGGATAGGCGCGCTCGCGCCAATGTGCTACAAGTAGCACATGAGAAGCATCGGCATCCGCGAACTGCGCCAGCACGCGAGCGAGTACATCCGCCTTGTGGAGGCCGGTGAGTCCATCGAAGTGACGGACCGCGGCCGGCCGGTGGCGATGATCACGCCGATCAAGAAAGACGAAACCACCATTGAGCGGCTTAACCGCGAGGGGATCCTCACCCCCGGCAACGGGAAAAGCATCCTCGACCACCCTCCTCTACCGGCGCTGCCCGAGGGCCCAACCTTGAGCGAAGTGCTGGCGCAAATGCGCGAACACGAACGCTAACGTGACGGTCGCTTACCTCGACGCTTCGGCCCTGGTCAAGCTGGTCATTTCGGAGCAAGAGTCTGGCGCATTGCGAGACTACCTCACGCATTTCCAAACGTTGGTGTCCAGCAAGCTGGCCAGGGTGGAGGTAACCCGGGCGGTAAGCGCCCGCGTGCCAACGAGGGCGAACGAAGTGACATCGGCACTCCGGCACCTGCGGTATGTCGGACTCGACGATACGATCCTCGAGACTGCGAGCGAACTGCCTCCGTCCGTGCTGCGCGCACTCGACGCAATCCACATCGCGTCAGCCCTGGCCCTGGGTGACGCGCTGGAAGTCTTCGTCACCTATGACCGGCGGATGGCGGAGGCGGCGGAGGCGCTGGGGATACCGGTCGTCGCACCGGCGTGAGCGTTCCGGCGGCCCGGATGGTATAACCATGCACCGTGAGCACCCCACCAGCCCCCCAGGACGCCTACATCCGCGACCTTCCGCTCCTCGCGCGGCTCCCCGAAGCGGATCTGCAGGCCCTCGCGAGCAGTGGCCGGGTGCGCCGCTTCCCCGCGGGGACCGCCATCTTCCATGAGGGCGACCCCGGCGATTCGCTCCACGTCGTTGTCGAGGGGCAGGTCCGGATCACCGTCCTTTCCGGCTCTGGCAGCGAAGCCACCGTCGCCATGGTCGACACGGGCGACTGCTTCGGTGAGCTCGCCCTGCTGGACGGCAAGCCGCGTTCAGCGACAGCCACGGCGGTGACGGCGACCAGGACGTTCGTCGTCACCCGGAACGACTTCGTCGCGTGGTTGAAGGACCGGCCGGGGGCTGCGCTCGCGCTCCTCGAAACGCTTTCCTTGCGGCTCCGGCGGACGGACGAGGCGCTCGCCGACCTGACCTTCCTGGACCTGCCCCACCGCCTCGCGAAGCAACTGCTGCGGCTTTCGGCGGTGGACGTCAAGGGGCAGCGGCCAGCCATCAAAGTAACCCAGGCCGAGTTGGCATCCATGCTGGGCGTCAGCAGGGAGAGCGTGAACAAGCAGCTGAACGCATTCGCCCGCGGAGGCTTGGTCCAGATTTCGCGCGGGACCGTGAAGGTCAAGGATCCGGAAGCACTGAGGGCCCTGCCGCTGTAGGTTCGATGGCGCGGATAAAGCGGAGCCCCTTCTCCGCCGCGGCGGCGTGGGGTGTAATCCATGTTGGCTTGCTCACCGGCTGCCACAAGGGGGGACTGTGGAAAACACGCTTCATGCCATCGCGCTCTGGATGCACATCCTCGGGATCGCCCTGTTCGTCGGCCCCCAGTTCTTCCTGGCGTTCGCCTGGGTGCCCACGTCGCGAGGAATCACGGACCTTCCCACCCGCGTCCAGGCGATGCGCACCATCACGCGCCGCTTCCTGTGGGTTGGCGGCATCGGCCTTGGCCTCATCCTCGTCGCCGGGATCTACCTGATCGCCAGCTGGCGTTCGTACTACACGGTGCCGGAAGGCGCCGGGTTCAACTCGCTGTGGTACGGCGCGCTCTTTTCAGCGAAGATGCTGATCCTCGTGGTGATGCTCACGCTCACCGGCATCCACACGTTCGTGGTAGGGCCCCGGCAGGTGGACCTGATGGACCAAAAGGCGCGGGGCGGCCCGGTGACGGATGAGCAGATCGCGGCCGTCCGCAAGCGCTCGATGATGCTGAGCATTTCCGGCTTGGTCCTCACCCTCGTGATCATGGCGTTCGGCGTGGCGATGAACACTGCCAACTTCTCGCTCCAGGAGATCTGACGCTCGGCCGGATCGATGCCGGGGAAGCGGGAAGGCTCGAAGGTCAACCAATCTCGCAGGGGTTGGCACGCGGATCTCGGCAAGCGCGATGCTCCTCTCGTGCCTCGTGCCTCGTGCCTCGTGCCTCGTGCCTCGTGCCTCGTGCCTCGCCCTACACTGCCCGGCCACGCAACCTGTCCTTCTCGCCGGGCTTCGCCGTGAGGATGTCCAGGAACTGCTGCCAGTAGCGGCTCAACGCCCATTGGCCGAGCAGGGCGCCGGCGACCGCTGTCAGGACGATCACCCAGTCCCCCGTGTGGACCTCCGTGAAGTCGAAGAACCTGCGGAGGGCCGGAGTGTAGATGGTGAGGAGGAACCCGGCGACAAGCAGCGCGCCGAGGAGAGTTGTCAGGACGGGGCGCGTGAGGCTCCGCCACGAGGCGCCCTGGAACCCGAGCACTTCGACCATGAAGAACAACCCGGTGATGCCGAGCGTCAGCGAGACCAGCGTACGAGCCTCTTCGATGCCTCGATTGAGCAGGCCCTCGGTGAGCAGGTGGACGGCGATCGCCGCCACGGCCAGCGCCAGCGAGGCGGGCAGCGCCCACTTCAGCACGTTGCGCGTGAAGTCCCGGCCAGCGTCCGGCGGTGGCACGCTGATCGAAATGAAGACCGCCGGGATGCCCAGGGTCAACAGGGCCGTGAGCGAACCGTGCCGCGGCAGGAACGGGAAGTCGAGCCGGAGCATGTTCGTCGCCACGATCAGCAGGTACGCGTACAGGCTCTTGGCGATGAACAGCTTGCTCAGGCGGGCGGCGTTGCCGAGGACCGCGGTCGCCTCCTTCGCCCCGCGGATGAGCGCTTCGAACGAGTCGTTCAGGAGGACGATGCCGGCCACCGCCCGGGCTGTCGCTGTGCCGCTCGCCATGGCCACCGCAACGTCCGCCGCGCGCAGCGCCTGGACATCGTTCGCGCCGTCGCCAACCATCGCGACAAAGTGGCCCTGGTTGCGCAGCGTCGTCACGATGCGCGCCTTGAGGGCGGGCGTGATGCGCCCGAAGACGCTGTTTTCGGCCACCGCGCGGTCAAACTCCGGGTCCGCCAGGTCTTCGATCTCCGCCCCCGAAATCACCCCGCCCTTCAGCTTGATCCCGAGCTGCGCGAGGATCGCCTCAACGGTATGCGGGTTGTCGCCGCTGATGAGCTTCGGCTCGATGCCAAGCTGCTCCATCATCGTAAACGCCGTCCGCACCTCGGGGCGCAACTCGTCTCCCAGCGTGAGCAGCGCCAACGGCCGCAGCCCGGTCATCGCCACCCCGAAGTCGGGTAGCGCGGCCGTCTCCGCGAAGAGGACACCGCGCAGTCCGTGCTCAGCGGCGACGTCGTATGCCGGGCGCAGGCCGGCGTCGCCGTCGGCAAGCGGGAGGACGGTCTCGGGCGCGCCCAGCACGAACACGCGGCTCTCGCCGCCGAGTTCGAGCTTGAGCGCGCTCCAGCGGCGCTCGGAACTGAAGGGGACGCCCCCGGTGGGCCGGGCGCCGTTCGTTTCGCGCCCCAGCGCCTCCGCCAGGGCGCCCGAAGTCTTGCTCTCGCCAGCGCTGGCCGCCACGAACGCCGCCAGCCACGGCCGGTACGTCTCCATCCCCGGCGCCCACTGGACGCCCTTAAGCGTCAGGCGGTTCGCCGTAATCGTACCGGTCTTGTCCAGGCAAATGATATCCGTGTAGTTCAACGCCTCGACAGCGTTGATGTCCTGGACAATCGCCCCGGAACGGGAAACGCGCACCGCGCCGACCGCAAAGGCCACGGTCATTCCGAGGAGCAGCCCCGTGGGCACCACCGTCGTCACCGTGGCGGTCGTGGCCTTAATCGCTTCTGTGAAGCCCTGGTCATCTACCGTGTACGAAATCATCAACAGGGCCGCCAACACCCCGGTCGCGGTCAGCAGAATGCGGAGGATGCGCTTGAAGCGGAGCTGCAGCGGCGTCTCCCGGCGTACCTGCTCCCGGGCGCTCGTCGTAAGCCTCACCGCATACGCCTGCACACCGACTTGCTCCGCGCGGTAGTAGCAGTCGCCTGCCGTGCAGAAGCTGCCCGAGCGCAGTTCGTCTCCCGGCCTGCGCTGGACGGAATCGGACTCTCCGGTCAGAAGCGACTCGTCCACCTCGGCCGTGCGCGAAACCACCGGCCCGTCCGCCACAACCTGGTCGCCCTGTTTCAGGTGAATGAGGTCGCCCTGGACGATCTCCTCAGCGAGTAGCGGGACCTCCCGCCCATCGCGCACGACCGTGGCGTGCGGCGCCGTCAGGGCCCTCAGCTCGCGCAGCGTCCGCGTCGCCTTGATCTCCTGGAGGGTGGCGACGGCGACGTTGGCGATGACCACGATCCCCACGAACAGGCCGTCGCGGAACTCACCCACGCCGAGCAGCGCAAGGATCAGCCCACCAAGGACAACGTTGAAGAAGGTGAGGACGTTCGCGCGGACCACGTCCCCGTCGGTGCGCTGGCGGGTCGTGTCGATGTTCGCCAGCCCAGCCGCCGCGCGTGCCAGGGCCTCGCTGCTGCTCAGCCCTCCGTCTGGCGCCTGGACCGGGGACTCAAGGGGGAGTGGCAGTGTGGTCGGGGGCGGCTCGGGCATAGCGCCAAGCGTGGGGCACGGGCCGGTTCAGCGAAAGAGGTCCGCCGGTCTCCTCTCGCGAGCCGCCCTACTTGAGCCCGACAATGCTCATCGTTATCAGCAAGCCAATGAACGTGCCGCACATCAGCGACAAGTAGCCGATCGTCTTCCACATGGTTCAGGAATCTCCCGTTTGATACGGACACCATCCTAGCGCGGGTCGCCCACAACCGCATGCCGCGTGGAATCCTGCCTGTGCCGGTAATATAGAAGGATGGACCGCGCTCCCTCTCACCTGCGAGCTGTCATCCTTGCCGCCGGCGACGGTGGCCGGATGCGTGGCCACACGACCGCCACGCCCAAGCCGCTGGTCCCCCTCAACGGCCGCCCGATCGTGGAGTACACCCTCGAAGCACTCGTCGCCGGCGGCGTGACCGAGGCGCTCGTCGTCACCGGCTACCGCGAGGCGCAGGTCCGCGCGGCGCTGGCCGGGGGCCACGAAGGCCTCTCGCTGACGTTCGTCACGAACCCCCGGTTCCACGCCGGCGCGTCCTATTCCCTGGCCGCGGCCCGCCCGATCGTGGGAGATGCCCCTTTCCTCCTTGTCATGGCGGACCACGTCCTCAGCGCGCGACTCATCGAGAGGCTGCGCGGCGCGGCGGCCGCCGACCCAGGGCGCTGCTTCGTCGCCGCTGACTCCGGCCCGCGCGACGACGCCTTTTCCGACGAAGCGACCAAGCTCGCGCTTGGCCTGGATGGCAGCATCATCGCCATCGGCAAGCAACTGCCCCGCTGGGACGCCCTGGACGCGGGCGCCTTCGTCCTCACGCCAGCCGTTTGGGATGCCGCCGCCACCGTCCCCGAGGACTGTGAGCTCTCCGTCATCATGTCCGAGTTGGTTCGCCGCCGGCAGCTCTTCGCCGCCGACGTCACCGGCGCCTCCTGGTACGACATCGACACCGAGGAGGACCTCCAGGCCGCTGCCGCCGTGGTGGCCGGCCGGTGAGCTACGACGGCGTCGTCTCCCGCTACCTCAACCGGCCGCTCAGCAGGCCCGCCGCCCGCGCACTCGCCAGGACGCCCGCCACCCCCAACGCCATGACCACCGTCACGCTGCTGATGGCCGTCGCGGCCACCGCCATGCTCGCCGCCGGCTGGAACATCGCCGGGGGCATTGGCATCCAACTGGTGAGCGTGGTTGAC
>PNKC01000069.1 GCA_013822275.1 Anaerolinea sp.
CGCCCGAATGACGCGTAGCCCTCCGCCGCTGCCACCGTGACGAGCCGGCCGAGGCCGACCCGGCCGCCAACGCCACGAACCCTACCCGCGCCGCAACGTCATGCGCGGCCGTCTCTCAACCACGAGGACAAGCAAGGTCTACAAGCTCAGAAAGCAGACCGTCGAGCCAGTCTTCGGCCAGATCTCAAGACCGACTACCCCGGCATGCTCCTAAGGGAGCGGCGCAACGCGATTACCCGAGCCGATAAGCTGTCTGGCGGCCGACTCCACGCCAGCGGCGTCAAGCCCGCACAACGCGAGAAGTTCACGATACGGCGCGATTTCCGTGACGAACCGGTCGGGAATGCCGGCGCGCCGAAGCCGGCCCACGCCGATCTCGGCGACCACTTCCGCGACAGCCGAACCAAGTCCACCGATGATCGAGTGCTCCTCGACCGTCAGCAGCAGCCCTGTTTGCTCAGCGGCAAGGACAACCGCGTCCCGGTCCAGTGGCTTGATGGTATGCATGTTGAGCACACGGGCGCTGATGCCATCGCTGGCGAGGGCCTCGTGCACAGCCAGTACCGTGCGGACAGTCGTGCCGGTCGCGATCATGGTCAACCGGGATCCCTCGCGGAGGACGGATGCCACGCCCGCGCGAAGCGGTCCGGCGCCTTCAATTGGCGCCATGTCCGCCGCGAACCCGGCCAGCCGGACGTACACCGGCCCGTCGATTGATGCCGCGGCGTGGACCGCCGGCACGACCTGGTTGGAATCGGCGGGCACGAGGATGGTCATCCCGGGGATCGTCCGGAGGAGCGCAATGTCCTCCATCGAGTGGTGCGTGGCGCCCCACGGCCCGGCCTCCAGGCCGGTGAAGAGAGCGATGATCTTGACGTTGTTGCGGTTGTACGCGCAGTCGTCGCGAATCTGCTCGAAGCCGCGCATGCTCACGAACGGCGCCATGCACAGTACGAACGGGATCTTCCCCGCATGCGCCAACCCGGCGGCAACGCCTACAAGGTTCTGTTCGGAAATGCCAACCTCGAAGTGCCGGCCAGGGAACGCCTCGGTGAACGGCCCGGCCCCGAAGTCCTGGGAGACGACAACCACGTTGGGGTTGCCACGAGCAAGTTCCATGATGGCGGCAAGGTGTGGAGGGGCGGCCACGTGCGAGCTCATCGCGCGGCCCCCAGCGACGCCAACGCCGTTTCGGCTTCTTCGGGTGTGAGCCGGGTGTAATGCGCCCGGGCTGTGCCCTCGACGCCTGAAACGCCCTTCCCCTTTACCGTGTGGGCGACGATGGCGGTTGGCGCTCCCGCGCGCGAGGCCTCCTCCAGCGCGCCTACAACGGCCGGCATGTCGTGTCCGTCGATCTCGATGACATTCCATCGGAAGGCGCGCCACTTCGCGCCGATCGGCTCGACCGGCATGAGTCTGGCGGTCTCCCCCGAGGCCTGGAACTCATTCGCATCGACTATCGCCAGAAGGTTTTGCAGCCCGAAGTGCGGTCCGCACAACGCAGCCTCCCATACTGACCCTTCCTGGAGTTCGCCGTCACCGAGCAGTACCACCGTCCGTTTGTCGCACTTGTCCAGGGCGTCGGCAAGGGCGATCCCGACACCCACCGACAGGGCGTGGCCAAGGGAACCAGTCGCGAACTCAACGCCCGGCGCCCTCAGTGTCGGATGGCCGCCCAGCCGGCTGCCGGAGGTCCCGGACAGCGGCAGTTCCGATGCCGCTATCTGCTCCATTTCCACCATGCAGGCGTGGAAGACGTGCACGGCGTGCCCTTTGCTAAGCAGGAAGTGGTCGTACGGCTCTCCACCGGGCCCGAACCGCAGGAAGCGGAAGAAGAGCGCGGCCATCAGGTCGGCGCTGGACATCGAACCGCCGAGATGGGACCGCTGGGCGGCGGCGATAGATACGATGTGGCGCCGGAGGGACGCCGCCCGCTCCCGAAGTTCACCGAGCACGGCCTCGTCAGTCATTGCGATTTTTCCCCTCCATCTGATTCGTCGACGGCCTGGCGGCGGCGCCTGCTACCCCGCGCCAAACGCCTTCCGCACCTGCTCGAACGCTACGTCCGTCACTTCCAGCGCGGACTGGATATCGTCCTCGGTGTGCGCCGCCGAGAGGAACCAGTTGTGCCGGGGATGCAGGTAGACGCCGCGCTTCACCGCTTCCCCGGTGAAGATCATCGCCTTTCGGTAGTCGGCGTCGTCGGAAAAGGTGAGGAAGGGCATCTGGACGGGGCCAGTCTGACGGATACGAAGCCCGTGACTCTCGGCCTGCGCGGCAAGTCCTTCGCGGAAGAGGTCGCCCGCTCTCGTCATCGCCTCCACGCCGCGCTCCTCCTTCATCGCCTGGATCGTGGCAATCGAGGCAGCCATCGAGACTGCCGCGAACCAGAATGAGCCCGTCGCGAAGACCTGCCGGACGCCGTCCCGGAAGCGGTCGTTTCCGGCGACGGCGGCCAGGGCATAGCCGTTGGCTATTGCCTTGCTGTAGGCGCTCAGGTCTGGCCGGACCCCCACCGTCTCCCAACTGCCACCCATGTCCAAACGGAAACCGGCGCGGACGTCGTCGAGAATGAGGGCGGCGCCGGTCCGGTCGCAGATCTCGCGCACTCCCCGAGCGAAGGCCGGGTTGACCAGTTCCGAATCGAATCCCGCGTCATGGCGGAAGGGAGAGACGATGATTGCCGCGGTATCATCACCAGCCGCTTCAATGGCCGCCTCAACGCTCTCCAGGTTGTTGTAGGAGTAGTAGAGGAGGTGCGCACGGTCCTCGGGGGTAGTGCCGTTGAGCCGGGGAGTGCACCAGGGGGCGGCGCCGTGATAGGCGCCCTTCGCTGCCAGCACCTTCTTGCGCCCGGTTGCGGCCCTGGCGATCGTGACGCACCAGGTCGTGGCGTCGGTCCCGTTCTTGGCAAACGTCGTCCAGTCCGCGTGCGGGATGGTGGCGACCAGCAGCTCGGCGAGTTCGACCATCTTCGACGACGGCCCGTTCTGACAGTCCGCTTCCGCCTGTTGGGCTGCCGCGGCCGCATCCACCTTCGGGTGAGCGTGGCCGAGCACGATCGGGCCGTAGCTGCACATGAAGTCGATGTACTCATTGCCGTCGAGGTCCCAGATGTGGCTGCCCCGGCCCCGTTCCATGAACTGCGGGAAGCCCTCGGGCAGTGAGGCGACATTCTGGTGGCCGAACATCCCACCCGGGATGACTGCTTCCGAGCGCGCGCGCATCGCGTGGTCCCTGGTGTGGCTACGGGTTGCGACGGTTTTCATCTGGTGGCCTCTTTCGTGGTGAATGTGCCGTGCGCGGTGTTACCGCGTTCCGGGATGGCGGACTGGCGGCGCTCAGCGGCGCCGGGTCCTCGGGTCGAGAAAGTCGCGCACACCGTCGCCCAGGAAGTTGAAGCCCAGCACGACGGTGAGGATGGCGAGGCCGGGAGCCGCGGCTATCCACCATTCGTAGAACCGCACCGACCCCTCGGAGATCATCGACCCCCATTCAGGCGAAGGCGGCAGCGCCCCCAGGCCGATGAAGCTAAGCGATGCCGCAAGCAATACGACCTGTCCGAAGTCCATCGTGGCGTTCACGAGTATCGGGGTCATCGACAGTGGAAGGATGTGGTGAACGAGCAAACGGCCGCGGCCGGCCCCCATCGAGACGGCCGCCGTGACGTGGTCCTGTTGCTTGACGGAGATCACCTGAGCGCGCAAGAGACGCGCGTAGACAGGCCACCAGACGACCACCATCGCAAAGAGCGCGTTCCGAAGGCCCGGGCCAAGGGAAGCAGTGACAGTCATCGCCAAGAGGATCGGCGGGAAAGCGAGCGTGATATCCGAGATGCGCATGAGGAACGAATCGACCCAGCCACCGAACAGCCCGGCGATGGCCCCGATGGCGCAGCCGATTACAACCGCCACGGCGATCACGATGCCCGCGATTGGAAGCGAACTGCGCGTCCCGTAGAGCGTCCGCGTGAGCACATCGCGGCCGAGGGCGTCGGTCCCTGCCAGGTGCTGCCAGCTGGGGCCGGTGAGCCTCGTACCGACCGACTGCAGCGGTTCAAACGGCGCCCACCAATGCACCGTCAGCGCCACGATCACCCAGGCGAAGATGATCGCCGCACCCACCCCCACGGGAAGTGTCAGCCAGGCCGGGACTCTAGCTGTGGGCCGGCCCAGCTTGAGGCCGGTCTCCAGGTTGCGGACGCCGGCCGTCACGAGAGCCTGATCCGGGGATCGACCAGAGCGTAGGTCATGTCGGTCACAAGGTTGGTGACGAGGAAGATCACACCTCCGAGAATCGAGACACCCATGATCGCCGGGAAGTCCAGGGCTCGCGACGACTCCACCGCGTACGAACCGATTCCCGGCCATGAAAAGATGGACTCAGTGAGCACGGCGCCGGTTATCAGGACGGCGAACGAAATGCCGATGATCGTGAGCGTGGGGATCAGTGCATTCCGGAGGGCGTGGCTGACGATCACAGTGCGCTCCGTGAGACCCTTCGCCCGCGCCGTCCGCACGTAGTCCTGGTTCAGCACCTCGAGCAGGCTGGCGCGGACAAGTCTCGAGATGATACCCATGACCGCCCACCCGAGGACGAAACTGGGTAGAGCAAGATGCTGGAGCGCATCTCCGAACGTAGCGAAGTCGCCGGCGATCAGCGCGTCAACCGTGTACATCCCGGTCACCTTCTCGGGCCCGACGGCTCGGGGATCGAGGCGGCCCGGGCCGGGAAACCAGCCAAGGCGCGCATAGAAGATGTACAGCAGGAACAACCCCGTCCAGAAGACGGGCAGCGATGACCCTATCAGGGCGAACAGCCGCGCCAGGTGATCCACCCATGAGTTTCGGCGCACGGCGGCGATGATCCCCAGGAAGAGGCCCACGCTCACAGCGATCGCCATCGAGGCGAGTGTCAGTTCGAGCGTCACCGGAAGCCGGGCGGCAAGGTCTTCGCGCACGTTCTGCTTCGTCCGGAAGGAAGTGCCCATGTCGCCACGAAGGAGGTTGCGCACGTAAAGCACGTACTGGGTGGTGAGCGGCTTATCCAATCCCCAGCGCTTCTCCGCGGCGCGGACAACTTCCGGGTTGTTGAGCTGGCGTTCGCTCACCACCGTGGACAGCGGGTCCGCCGGCACCGTGCGCGAAACGATAAACGCAACGGTGACCAACCCGAGCAGGAGCACCGGCATCATCAACACCCGGCGCAAGACATACGTCCCCATCCGCTTATCCCCACCCCCGGCGAAGGGGAGGGGCCGTTGCTCCCTCCCCAGTGGGTCGCCCTCTCACTTTCGCTTCAGGCGCTGTACTTCCAGGTTGCAGCAAGCGCTGTAGTGCATGCCCTCCAGGTCGGATCGGTACGCAAGGACCAGGTTGGGGTTGACGATGGGCAAGATGATCGCGTCGGCGATCATCTCCTTGCCGATGCTCTCGTAGAGTTTCTCGCGCTCTTCATCGGAGGAGGCGGCAAGCGCCTTTGCCGAGAGGTCCACCTCGGCCTGGTTGACGATCGGCTTGTCCTTGGAACCCGCGCGCGACGCCCAGGGCGCGCCCGGCACCATGCCAAAGTACTGCACGTACTGGATGGGGTCCGTGTGGTCCGGCGCGAAGTACACGGCCGTCATGGGGATACCGTCGCCGCGAATCTTCTCCACCCACACGGTGAACTCGACCGGCTGGAGCTTGAGCTTGATCCCCACTTCGCCAAGGTCCGCCTGGATCTTCTGCATCATCGTGTTGAAGTCCACGCCGTAGACGTTGACGTTCGGGTAGATGGCGTCGATCTCGAAGCCGTTGGGCTGTCCGCCGTCCTTCAGGAGCTGCTTGGCTTTGGCCGTGTCGCGCTTGGGCAGCGCCAGGTTCTTGGTCCCAAGGAAGCCGTTGGGGATCGGCGCTGCCTGCTTCTTGCCCCCGCCGCCGAGCGTTACCTGGATGATGCCGTCGTAGTCGACGGCGGCGCGGACGGCTTCGCGGATCTTCGGGTTGAGGTCAACCTTGTTGTCCTTGGCGCCCGGACTGAGGGCAATGTAGACGAAGTTAAAGGATGGAACCTCTTTGATCGTCACGTTCTTGTTCTTAATCTTCTTGGCGGTGTCCGGGTCGATCTGCATGGCGATGTCGGCGTCGCCGGTTTCTACCTGCTGACGCTGGGTTACCGCATCCTTCACCTGCTTTATGATCACCTCTTTGAGCGCCGGCTTGTCGCCCCAGTAGCTCTCGTTGCGGGCAAGCCGGATCTCAGCGCCCTCGGTGTAGCTCGCGAGCGTGTACGGCCCGCTGCCCGCTGAGTTCTTCAAGAACCACGGCTCCGCCTTGTCCGTGGTGTCGGCATCCTTCGCGTTGCTCGCACCGTTCGCTGTCGCGACCTTACTGTTGATGATCCCCGCATAGGAAGCGTTCACCTTGGCGAGGAAGGACGAGTCCGACGCCGCGAGTTTGACAATGACGGTCTGCGCGTCAGGTGTCTCGATGCTCGTGATGCCGTCCATGAAGTAGGCCGCGGAGCCCTTCACGTTGGCCAGGCGTTCAAAAGACCACTTCACGTCCTTCGCTTCCAGCGGCGTCCCATCGGCAAACTTCGCCTTCTTGTTCAACCGGAACGTGTACTGGGTGCGGTCGGCGTTTCCTTCCCACTTTTCGGCCACGCGGGCGACGAAGGTCTTGTTGTCCTTCGGGTCCAGCCCTATGAGCGTGTCGTATGTGGCCGTCAGGTAGATCTGACAGGTGTCACAGTAGGCGCGCGATGGGTCCATGGAGTTGATGTCCATGTCCCGCGCGATCACCAGCGGCCGGTCGTTGTTGCCGCCACCGCTGCCGCCGCTGTCGTCGTCATCCCCGCCGCACGCCGCTGTTATCGCGGCCACCACCGCCACCGCGACGACGAGTGCCGCGACGTAGCGGCCCGTTTTGACTTTGCCGTCGTTCATCTGACTCCCCCGAAATACCCCGTGCACGTCGCCATCCGGTTCGGACGCAGCCCGAAACCGGGCGGCATATGGTGCGAATGACGGCTTGTCAGCGTGACATTGTGTCACCTGATGGGGAACGTCTACGCTCATGTCTCGGGGCTGTCAAGCTCCGCCGCTCACTCCACACCGTGACCGGAAGCGCGCCGAAAGAGAAGATGAAACCCTCTGGGACCTAAGGTCGCCGGAAAGGCCCGCCATGACACGAATCGCCTCGCTGGCGCCGTCGGGAAGAACGAAGCCGCTGACGCCGAAAGGCGAGGGGACACGCGATGCGCTCATCAAGGCGGCGCTGGCCGAATTCGCCGAGCGCGGATACGTTGACGCACGCGTGGAGCAAATCACCGCTCGTTGCGGCGTCGGCTACGGCACCTTCTACAAGTACTTCGCCAGCAAGCGCGACCTCGTCCGCTCGGTCATGAATGTCGTCTACGACGACATCTTCGCGCACGCGATCGCCGAGACCCACAGCGCCCGCCCCATCTCGGAACGCGCCTACCTCGATTTCTTGGCCAGTCTGCGGTCGTTCGCGAAGCACCGCGACACCCTGCTCGCCCTGGACAGCGCCGTCGGCGCGGACCCGGAGCTGGCGACCTATCTCGCCGCGCTGCAGGAACGCGACGTCGTCGAGTATGCGGAGATCCTTCGCACGACGCAGGGGTACACGCCCATCGCGGACCCGTATCTCGTCTCCCTGGCGGTCAACTCGCTTGGCGACGAAGTTGCACGACGCTGGCTGCACTCCCCCCGGTTCACCGGCGACAAGCAACAAGACGATCAGAAGGCAATGGAAATCGCTCAACTGCTGGCCGCGATGTGCCTGCCCGTGATCGCAGCGGACGAGACGGCCTGCAACTCCACCCGTTAGGAAGCTCGGACGAGGTTCCAGGCGGCCTCGCTGCCGTATCGCTCCTGCTGGCCCTCGACGATGAAGACGTCGGTGGTGGTGTGGAGCCCTTCGTCGTAGCCATCCACTGCGGGGCATGCGTCCTGGTGAGGCTCTGCGCCGGCGTGGTCGCACTCACACGACTCATCGCCGCCAAACGCCTCGCGGGCGGCAACGCCCGAGATCGCGCACTCGAAGGGCCACCCCTCCTGCGACATGATCCGTACCTCCGCGTCGGGGTCGCACTCTTGCAAGCGCTCGACCAGCTCCTGAACCGTCACCGCCTCCTCCTTCCTGGCGCTCCTGGCGCCTTGGGCCTGGGTGGACGCACATCACTCCGCTGGTAAGACAAAGTCAACTCGACTCGTCCTTGGCAGCCGGCCGCGCTTCAGTCGCGCAGCCGAATCGGCGCTTTCGGCACGGAGTTCGTGGCTCTGGAACCTGTCAGCCGGAGTCTGGATGGCTGGCGGCTGTATCGGGGTGAGAGTGGTGTTATGGCCTCTACGCCTATCGGGGTGGGCGCACCTTGCCATCGCAGATGTGCGTAACGATGTAACTTAGCAGCGACGGAAAGAGAGGATCCAGCCATGAGAGACGCCGTAATCTGTTCCCCGGTGCGTACACCGGTCGGCCGGATGGGAGGGGCACTTCGCTCCGTTGATGCGGAGACCCTCGCCGCCCTGGTGGTATCAGCGGTCATGGAGCGCACCGGACTCGACCCCCGGCTCATCGACGACAGCATCTTCGGCCATTGCTACCCAAACGGTGAAACGCCCGCGATAGGCCGGCTGGCGACGTTGCATGCGGATCTCCCGATTGAGGTCCCCGGAATGCAACTCGACCGGCGCTGCGGTTCCGGGCTTCAGGCGATCTGCCTCGCGGCCATGGAGGTTCAAACCGGCGTTGCGGATGTCGTGCTCGCGGGTGGGGTCGAGAGCATGAGCAACGCGGAGCACTACACGACGGCCCTGCGCTGGGGTCCGAACCGGGGCGAAGTGAAGCTGATGGATCGCCTCGATCGTGGGCGAATCACCGCCGGCACGTTCCGTTACCCGGTCGAGGGCGGGATGCTCGAGACAGCTGAGAACCTGCGCCGACAGTACAGCATCTCCCGCGAGGAACAGGACGAGTACTCGCTCCGGTCGCACCAGCGTGCGGTTGCGGCATGGAATGAGGGGCGATTCGACGCTGAAGTCGTGGCAGTTCCGGTGCCTTCGGCGCGCGGCGATGGAACCATCTTTGCGAGAGATGAACATCCTCGTGCGGACACGACGCTTGAGAAACTCGCGTCCCTCCGGCCAGTGAGGGTCAAGCAGGACCCCGAAGCGACAGTAACCGCCGGCAACAGCAGCGGCGAGAACGATGCTGCCGCCTGCTGCATTGTCACTTCTCCCGAGAAGGCAGCGGAACTTGGCCTGCGACCCATGGGGCGGCTCCGCTCATGGGCGGTGGCAGGAGTTCACCCCGGCTACATGGGCATAGGTCCTGTGCCGGCCACCAGGAAGGCGCTGTCCCGGGCCGGGCTTGAGTTGGCAGATATGGACCTCATTGAGTTGAACGAGGCGTTTGCGGCCCAGGTACTGGCGTGCACCCGCGAATGGGGCTTCAAGGAGCGTGACTTCGACCGGATGAACGTCAACGGCTCAGGAATCTCGATCGGGCATCCGGTGGGTGCGACGGGTGGACGAATCATGGCGACCATGCTCCATGAAATGGGTCGGCGAAACGCACAGTTCGGAGTGGAGACGATGTGCATCGGCGGCGGCCAGGGCATCGCCGCAGTCATCGAGCGGATGGTCTAACGGAGCGCGAATGCGACGGGCTCGCGCACATGACCCAAAGGCTGGCACCAGGGAGACACTTTGTCCTCACCAGAGACCGACGCCCTGAAGTCGGCACGCGCCCGCAACCCGGCGCGCCAATCCGCCTGGGTGGAGCCGAACTCGTTCGACTTCCTCAACCGGGTGATGAAGGAGGAGCCGGTCATCGTGTGCGGCTGGAGGGGCTTCGGCCTGAAGACGGTGGCTTGTTCGCTGAAAGCAGCACGGCCTGATCGAGACCGGCTGGCCCGACGGTGCCGCCGACGGGCTCGGGGCCATGGTCGCCGAGTGGTGGTGTGCGGATGCGGCCGGGATGCTCCCTGGCAGATGGCGACCTGATGGCCGAAGTAACTGCCTACGACGAGGTCGGCTGCCGGGTGATGATGGAGGCGGTGGGGTACTTGCGGGGGTGGGCTGACGCAGGCTTATCCTGACCTTCCGAACGGCTGGTCCTGCCTCAGACGAGGATACTGGGATTCATCGCAATGCCGTTGTGGATGAAGAAACTGCGCACGACGTTCGCCTCATCGCGACTCGCCGTCTGGTTCTCGAATTGGTCGATCTGGTCCATGAACTGTTTCCGGGCGCGGGTTCGCAGCACGAAGGTATCGCCACCGGTGGTTGCCCGAAGGCACTCATCGATGATCTCGTCGGGCGTCTTTTCCACCACCGTGCAGAAGCGGGCAAGTGTCTCCACGAGCCCCGGCCTGACCGCTGACGGCCCCCAGAGGTCAAGCAAGCTGGAGAACCACCGTCGGGTTGACTCGCTGTTGCGCACTTCCTCGATACCAATTCCCATCGCTTTGTCTCCATCACCTCGCCGAACCGATCGGCTGTGCGGGTCTTATTCGTCCTGGGTGAGCCCGAGCATCCGCGACACGGCCCGGACCTCTTGCTGGCGCCACGGCAGCGGCGCACTGCGTTGGATGAGCCCGGCGGCTCGCATTGATTCCTCCACGGCGACATCTCGCACGAAAGGGTTGGCCGCGTTCCCTTCGAAGCACATGGCCTCGAACGGCATCCGCGGCTCCTGGCCCGCTGCTTGCCACGAGTCCGCGGGGTAGCCGAGGAACATGGCCATGACGGGCTCCCACGTATCCGGAACGTGGAGGACCTCCCTCGCGCCCGCCTCGTCGAAGGGCGCGAGGCATGCGGCCAGTCCCTCGTCGTACGCGGCCAGGAGTCCCTGTGCCATCGCCAAACCGGCGTCGGCGTTACCGCCTCGCTGTGGGCCCGCATCTAGCCCGGGCATGAGGACCTCGGGCAGGACCACGTTCTGAACGTAACGGTGGCTCCAACCGTGAGGAGGACCGAGGGCGCCGATTTCAACGAGCGCCCCAGATGCCACGGTCGGCCACTTGCGCTCCTGTACTGCAACGCGGCGCGAGTCCATGTCGAAGTACCAGAAGATGCATACGGGTGCGGTATCGAACAGCGTTCCAGAAAAGGGGGTCTTGAGGCGGTCACGCTCGTCGGCGGTCAGGCTGTCGCGGTTTGCCACAATCGCTTTCGAGAACGCCGTATTGACTGCACGCGACGCGAGCCGGCCGGCTTCCAGGACCACCTGGACCTTGTCGCGCTCGACCGGACGCCACGGGAGAAAGTACTGGAACGTGCGGTGGCGTCCGAGGACCTGGTTGAACTCCATGCTTGACCTCCTATTCGGGGAGCCCGAACTTGCGTGCGAGACCTCGGACTTCGTTCATGCGCCACGAGAAGGGTGCCGGCGCCTGAATCATCTCAGCGGCGGTCAGGCGTTGGACGACGGCGGGCTCGCGGTAGAACGGGTGGGGATACCGCAGCTCAAAGAAGTCCTCTTCGAACGGTTCTCGGGGCCGCTGACCACCGGCCTCGCGCGATTCGCCGTGGTAGCCGAGCAGCATGGGACTGGACGGGATCCATGTGTCCGGGATACCGAGAATGGCGCGAGCGGCATTCACACTGACGCCTGAGAGCTGCGCTGCGAGGCCCTGATCAAAGGCGGCGAGTAGTGCATATTCCTGGGCGATGCCGATCGCGGTGCGAGCCAGGCGGAGAGTCTCGCGCGAGACCATCGGTCCAGCCTCCTCGCCTGCTGACGGGGGCCGCAAGGGCACCCGGTCGGGGTCGTCCACTACAGCACGCAGGTATGGTGTGGCGGTATCAGCTACGAATCGTTCATTCCAGCCGTGGCTCGGGTTGAGGACACCAAGGCGAATGAGTTCACGGAAGTTCGCGCCATTTAACGCAGATTCGAGCATGCTTACGTCGGCGTAGAAGAAGACATAGACGGGGGCCATGTCCAACTGGGCCGTGGTCGTCGGGGTCTTGAGCGCCTGCATCTTTTCGGGCGAGAGGCGGTCGCGTTCGACGACAAGGACGCGCACGAAATCGACTTCCAGCACGCGGGGAGCACGGTAGATCGCTTCGAGGATGCACTGCACCTTCTCGCGCTCCACGCCTCGCCAGGGATCGAAGAAGCGAATCGACCGGCGCCAGCCGACAACCGACTTGAACTCCATGGGCTGCCCTCCTGCGGCGTGGGGCCGTGGGCCCGCCGCTAGCGCTTGAAGATCAGGATGTTCACGCCACCAATGCCCGCGTTGTGGATGAGCCCAACCTTCGCTTCGCCATCCTTGACCTGGCGAGGGCCAGCCTCTCCGGTGAGTTGTCGGAAGATCTCGGTAACCATGGCGGCACCGGTGGCGCCAATTGGGTGACCGCGCGAGATTAGGCCGCCATCCGTGTTGATCGGGATATCGCCGCCTATTTCAGTCCTGCCTTCCCAGACAGCGCGCGCGCCTTCTCCCCGCCCCACCAGGCCGAGGCCTTCGGCAACGAAGATCTCGCCCGGACTGAAGGCGTCGTGAACCTGAGTGACATCGACGTCTTCGGGGCCGATGCCCGCTCGCTGGTAGGCCTGGCGAGAGAGGCGTTCAACCTCTCCGGAGTTGGTCTCGGCGTCGCCCTCGCTCTCATCCTTTGACTGGAACTTGCCGGAACCGGTTGCCCATCCGGCGACCGTCATCGAGCGCCGGGCGCTGTACTTCGCTGCCTTATCGGCGGCGCATATGATGACCGCCGCCGCCCCGTCCGTGGTCGGTGAGCACTGCAGGAGCGTGATCGGGTCGGCGATCATCCGGGAGGCCATCACCTCTTCCAGCGTCACCTCCTTCTGGTACTGGGCGTAGGGGTTCATCGCTCCATTGCGATGCGACTTCACAGCGACCTGCGCGAACATCTCGGGGGTCGCGCCAAAGTCCGCCATATAGCGTTGCGCCTGGAGCGCGTACGACGCCGGCATGACGGCCAACCCCATCACCGACTGGTAGCTGGTCTGCTCCGAGATTTGGAGCATGCCGCGTTGCATCTTTTCGAAGCCGAGGACGAGTGCCGTGTCGTAAACCCCGTGGGAGACACTGAGATAGGCCTCGCGGAAGGCACTGGTCGAGCTGCCGCAGGCCATCTCGATGTTGATCACGGGGATGCCAGTCTGGCCCATCTCGGAGACCACGCTCAAGCCCGCGCCCATGCCCGCGAGGACGCGTCCTACGTAGGCGACCTCAATGTCCTTGAACGGGACCCCGGAGTCCTCCAGGGCGTTGCTGATGGCCTCGCGACCGAGGTCCTGGAGGCTCTTGTCGGGGAAGCGGCCGAACCTGTGAAGGCCGGCGCCGAGCACCTGTACGTCACGCATTACGATCTCCTTCAAAGCTTGAGTTGCGGCGGCCTATGTCGCCACAGGGCGTGCCATGAATGACACGACGGTGTTGCCGGCCTCATCCTCCATCAACCGGCGCGCTGCCAGTTGCACGCGTTGGCCGATGCGCGCGGAGGCGATGTCGTCTGTTGCCATCACCGTTTGGATGGACGGGCCGTCGTCCAGGCGGACGCGGACGATGGCGTAGGGCGGAACCATGACGGAGTTAGGTGGTTGCTGGCGGACTATCGTGAAGGTATCTATTTCGCCGCTGTCTGCGAACTCCACATCCGCCATGTCCCCGCTCGTGCAGGCGGCGCAATAGACGCGCTTGGGAAAGAACGGTTCGCCACACTGGCGGCACCGGCTGCCGAGCAGGTGCACCGGCGCCTCAATCCGGTCAGGGACTGTAAACATCCCTGGGCGCAGCGGAACCAGGGCCGCCGCGCCCGAAGAAGCCAGAGTACTGGTCATCGAACGCCTCCGGACCTATATCGGCTGTCTGCTCCGTTCATGGGCCACCTTCCATCCGTTCGTACTTCTCACCGTTCAGGATAATCCATGTTCCGCGGTCAGATGTCTGACCACGAACATCGAGTTCGCTCCGATAGATGGTCAGTTCGTCGCCGCAGCCCACAGCCGCAAGGCCGACTGCG
>PNKC01000070.1 GCA_013822275.1 Anaerolinea sp.
CTGTTCGCGGGCGGGACGGCGGCAGGTGGGCCGGGTCCCTCCGCGAGCCCCGGCCAGCCAGCGCCCAGGATGC
Organism: Anaerolinea sp.; assembly: GCA_013822275.1. Lineage (GTDB taxonomy): Bacteria > Chloroflexota > Dehalococcoidia > Tepidiformales > Tepidiformaceae > PNKC01. The sequence continues at coordinate 74 of PNKC01000070.1, forward strand.
GCCGGCCGGTGCAATCACGCCGCAGCTCATCGCCCTGCTGAGGGACCGGGCGACGGTGGAGGAGTTCATCCGCCGCGGAAAGAAGATCGACGCCATCAAGGAGTTCCGCGCCCAGGCCCTCTGTGGTCTCAGGGATGCCAAGGAAGCGGTGGAGGCGATGGAGCGGGAGGTGGCCGGACGAACCCTGTAACGCACTGGCATCCGGCGCATTCAACGGCTTGTAAGGCGGAGTTGCGCCTGTCACAGTACGCGCCCAACCACCTCCCGGAGGCCAGCCGTGGGCTACGACCAGATCCTCACTGAGACGCGCGGCCGCGTTGGCATCATCCGCCTGAACCGCCCGGAGAAGCTCAACGCCTGGACCGCCCAGATGGGCGAGCAGGTCCGCGACCAGGTCGCGAAATGGAACGGGGACGACGCCATCGGCGCCATCCTGATCACCGGCGAAGGGCGTGCCTTCTGCGCCGGCGCGGACCTGGGCAGCTTCGCCACCCGCGTCCAGGCGAACAGCGCCGGCCCCGGGGAAGTCCTGCAGCGCGGAGGCGTCAGCTTCACCCACTTCCTTCGCGAATCGAAGCCGACCGTCGCCGCGATCAATGGATATGCCGTGGGCGTCGGCCTGACGATGATCCTCCCCTGCGATATCCGCATCGCTTCCAGCAGCGCGAAGCTCAGCATCCGCTTTGTGAAGATGGGCCTGATGCCGGAGCTGGGGTCGACGCGCCTGCTGGCGCAGCTCGTTGGGCTGGGCAACGCGACGGACATGTGCCTGACCGGGCGGATGGTGGACGCGGACGAGGCGCTGCGCATGGGCCTCGTGACGGAGGTGGTGCCGCCCGAATCACTCTTCACGGTGGCGATGGCCAAGGCCGAAGAGATCGCCAACAACCCCGCGCGCGCCGTCCGGATGATCAAGGAGCTGCTCGCCAAGAACCCGCTCGACCCGGACCTCGAAGCGGTCATGGAACGGGAGAACCTGCGCGACCAGATCGCCCGCCGCCTGCCAGACCACGCCGAAGCCGTGGCGGCTTTCCTGGAGAAGCGCGACCCCCACTTCAACCGGTAGCGGCCACGCCCCCCGCGCTGATCAAAGCCCGCCAGGATTCTGTACGATGGTCGAGTTATGCCGCGCCCACCCAATTGATCCTGCGCCCACGTTCCTGACTGGCCCCTCGCACGGCCGCCGCCCCGGTCTGTTCGTCCGTCCATCCGTTACGCCACGAACAACCCCAGGAGAATTTCCGTGCGTCTCTATTCTGACCTTGCCAGTTGGTTCCACCTTCTCACCCATCCTTCCGATTACGGCGCGGAGGCCGCGTTCTCGACGCGTGTCTTCGAAGCCGCCTCCGCAACCCGGCCCCAGACCCTGCTTGAACTCGGTTCCGGTGGCGGCAACAACGCCTCGCACATGAAGGCGCGCTTCACCCTCACCCTCACCGACCTCTCGCCCGAGATGCTGGGCATCAGCCGCGAGATCAATCCCGAATGCGAGCACATCCAGGGCGACATGCGCTCGCTCCGTCTTGGGCGGACGTTCGACTGCGTGTTCATCCACGATGCGGTCGAGTACATGGTCTCCCACGAGGACCTGCGGGCAGCCCTCGATACGGCCTTTGTCCACCTCAAACCCGGCGGCGTGCTCCTGGTGACACCGGATTGCACAAGCGAGACGCACAAACCAGGCATCGACAGCGGCGGCCACGACGGCGACAACCGCAGCCTCCGCTACCTCGAATGGGTCCACCCGCCAAACGAACGGACTCCGACCTACAACGTCGATTTCGCGATCATGCTGGAAGACGAGGATGGCGTGGTTACGGTGGAACATGACCACCATGTCTTCGGCCTGTTTTCGCGCGATGAATGGCATGGCCACCTGGGCGAAGCAGGCTTCGAACTGGTGGAAGTGGACGTTGAAGACCCCTACGCGGACGAGCACGCGGTGTTCGTCGCAAGGCGGCCCGTGAACGGCTAGCCCCACGGGCACTGCCTGGGGACACGAAGCCATCGGCGGTCGCCGCGGCCCCGGTGGCTTCGTGTCGCCAACCCGAGGGCCCAATGAGCGCCCGCTGCCCTCTGTATACTCCGGGCTCTACCCCGCCCCCTGGAGTATGCCCGTGACCAACCCCGCCCCCGATTGGGACGCGCTCTACAACGAAGCCGTCGACCTCCTCTGCCAGTTCCTGCGCGTCGATACCTCGAACCCGCCGGGGAACGAACGGCTGGCCTGCGACTTCATCGGCGTGATCCTGGAGCGTGAGGGCATCGCTTATGAGCTGTTCGATGCCGGCCAGGACCGTGTCTCGCTCCGGGCGGTGCTCAAGGGAGATGGCTCAAAGCGCCCTTTCATGCTCCTCAACCACACCGATGTCGTGCCCGTGCAGCGCGAGTTCTGGGACGAAGAGCCGTTCTCCGGGATGATCAAGGACGGCTTCATCTGGGGCCGCGGCGCCCTGGATATGAAGGGCCTTGGCATCGTCCAGCTCGTCACCTTCCTCACGCTCAAGCGGCTTAACGTCCCCCTCGCCCGCGACGTGGTCTTCTTTGCCATGGCCGACGAAGAGGCCGGATCCGAATTCGGCGTGCGCTGGCTGGAACGCAACCACCCGGACTCGCTCGACGCTGAGTACGTCATCAACGAAGGCGGCGGCGGCACGACCGAGCTGTTCGGCGTGGAACGGCCCGTCTACAGCATCGCTGTGGCCGAAAAGGGTCCCGTCTGGCTGCGTCTTGTCGCCGAAGGGATGCCCGGCCACGGCTCGGTCCCGCACGACAACAACGCCGTCGACCGCCTTACGCGCGCGCTCTCCGCGATCCAGGACTGGCAGCGCCCGCTCGACGTTTCACCGGCCCTCCAGGAGTATTTCGGCCGCCTTTCTCGCGCCGGTGTCTATATGGGAGACCCAACGCCCGCTGGGCTGCAGCAGGAGGCGGAAAAGGACCCGCGTGTCCGCGCTCTCCTCAGCAACACCATCAGCCCCACCAGCCTCTCCGCTGGGGTGAAGGTGAACGTCATCCCCGCGAAGGCGGAGGCGACGCTCGATTGCCGCCTCCTCCCCGGCGTGAAGCCCGAAGCGTTCATCGACGAACTCGCCGCCGTCATCAACGACCCGAAGGTGAAGATCGAACGCATCCACACCGGTTGGTCCGAAACCAACAGCTTCGACACCGAGCTCTTCCGGGTCATTGAGGAAGTGATCCACGACCAGATGGAAGAAGCCGTGGTCGTCCCGGGCATGACCGTCGGCTTCACGGACAGCAGCACGCTCCGCAACCGCGGGCAGGTCTCGTACGGGTTTTCCGGCGGCCTGACCACGCCGGAACTCGGGAAGACGGTGCACGGCCACAACGAGCGCGTGAGCCTGGAAAGCGTCCGCCTCAACTGCCAGGTGGTGTACGAAGTCACCCGCCGGATGTGCGCACGGTCCTGAGCCTATTCGCGGCTCTCGACATCGTCGGCGGCGGCCAATGCGAGTACGAACCAAACCAGTTCGTACTCACCCTCCATCGTCCGGCAGCGTTCGACGAATCCCATGGCCTCATAGAGCGCAATCGCCCCGGCTTGCTGAGCAGACGTCTCCAGAACGAGTGTTCGAGAACCGCTTTTCCGCGCCCAGTCGATTGCTGCCTCGGTAAGACGGCGTCCGAGACCGAGTCGCCAGCGTTCGGGAGCGACTGAAACCCAGTGGAGCCGGGCGACGGGTTCGCCGGTTATCAGGGCGCGAGGTAGCTCCGGCTCACCGGCTGTTGTTACCGTCGCCACGGCAGCGAGCCCCACGACGGCCTCCTCGCCGTTCTCGACCACCTCAGTGGCGACGAAGCAGCCCGTCGGGTAGTTGGCGGAGATGTCTTCAAGGTCCCCGGGGAGAGGCTGCGGCGCGAGATAGGTGCGGCCCCACGGAGGTGTCCGCGCGAAAAGCCAGCGGATGCGGTCCTGGTCGGACGGCTGGAAGAGCCGGATCCCGACCTCAATTCCTGGTTTGAGATTCATCGACGCTAGCCTCAGAATTCGTTGCTGGACAGGCCTTGAGAATCTACTACCCCCATGAACTGCGAGCAGCTTCGCGATTGCAACCAAGCACCGCTGAGCTTCTACTTAGCCCATGACTCGCAAACTCATCTCCTCCGGCGGGCCCTGGGAGAGCGTCGTTGGCTATTCCCGCGCCGTCCGCGTGGGCGACCAGGTGTACGTCGCGGGTACGACGTCCGCCAACCCGGATGGCTCCATCCACGGCGGAGACGACGGCTACGCCCAGGCGAAGCGCTGTTTCGAGATCATCGAGAAGGCCCTTGCTGAGGCCGGGGCGACGATGGCGGACGTCGTCCGGACGCGCATGTTCGTGACCGACATTTCGCGCTGGGAGGACTTCGGGCGAGCGCACGGGGAGTACTTCCGCGCTGTCCGCCCCGCGGCCACGATGGTCCAGGTTTCCGCCCTGATCGACCCGGCGATGCTCATCGAGATCGAGGTGGAAGCGGTGGTTTCCGGGTGAAGTGTGGGCCTGGTTGCGGGCGGTCTATGAGCGCTGGAACTGACGATGGCGAACAACCAAAGAAACGGTTGTCGCTGGTAGCTCACGACCTGAGGCCGCGAGAATCAAGCATCGAAAAGTGAGAGCTGCCGGGCAACATCCGGCTGAGCATATTGGTATGCCTCAGACTCATCAATAAGGCCCTCGTCAACTCCGCGAAAAACCACGTACGGCTTCAGCAGGGCGTGGGCAAAGCGGAACCGCAACTTCCGGTGTTCGCCAGCTTGTTCCAACGCTGGCCCCCGTTCGCTATCGGTGAGTGCCTTGATCTGCTTGACGAAGGAAGGGACATCCCTTGCTTTCTTCATGACTCTGGTCATCGGCTCCTTTACGTCAGCAGGGGCGAAATAGCCCAGATCATCCGCCTTCGTTAGGGCACAGGCGAGCAACGTTTGCTTGTAGAGGTTCTCCGGGCGGGGGCTAGTTATGGCCTTCGTGTAGTCCGTGAGGATGCTTTGCTGTGTCTGCGTAATCGACTGCTTTATCGCTTCGTTAACGTCCGGCGCCTGCACGGTCAAGGACCGGCGCGCATCTGCAGCGTGGATAGCGGAGTGAAGACCGAGAAGGTGCGCGTAGTATGGAAATCCTTGAGCTAACCCGGCGATTCGCAGAACCTGCTTTGGTTCGATGGTCATCCCGACCCGGAGCAAGCGTGACTCCACGATCTGGGTGAGCTCGGCCGGGGACATCCTGGGCATGAACACCTGGACCAAGCATCGGTCAATCGAGGCGTGTTCGGCTATCAAGTCGTCCACGCTGTCGGCGACTCCCACGAGAACCACTGTGGCGTCAATCGCGAAGTCGGAGAGTTGTTTAATCGTACTGGCCATCAAGCCGGGGGCCTCGTAGTCCTCGACTGTATCGAACTCATCGATGACCACGATGGCTTTCTTCCCGCCAAGGTCGAAGAAGTTAGTCACTTGCGTGGGGGTAGCGTTTCCCGCCTCGATCATGGCCGCGCACTCGTCGAATGCACCGTTTGCAGCGGGCTTAAGTTCACGTTTCACGAAATCGCGCTGGATCGCCTCCGCGACCTTCTGCCAGACCGACGCGTAGGTGTCAGTCGGATCGCATTGAACGCGTGCCGCCACGATCTCGTAATCCTTGATGTATTCGGTCCAGATCATATGAATGAGGCTGGCGACGGAAGTCTTCCCCACCCCGCGCTCACCATAGATCACAGCGTGTTGGCCAACCTGCGCCACGGCTGCCAGCGCCCGATCAATCTGGCCAGCGCGGCCCGCCAGAAAACGCGTGTCGGTCACCGGAGAGCCGGGACTGAAGACAGTTGGCAGTTGATACCTGACTACGGTCAGATCCGCTTGGTGCTGTACCCCCGTGCGCGGTTCCTTCGCCATCTCACCCCTCGGCTGCGCGATGATAGCCCTACGCCCCGCACGACTGCAAGTAAGCGGCCCGCGAGTGCCACTCAACGCTGGTCTGCTGCTTATGTGTGCCCTTCAACGGTAGGCTCCCGACAGTATCGACGTTCAGGGCCGTGCCCCTGAGCTTGAGGGATCTTTGCGGGCGGGCCGGATCCTTGGCGCCGGGCCCGAAATAGGGCTTTTGCCGTCTTTTCCGCGCGTCCGCAGGTTGATTTACTGGGCAAACCCGGTGGTATAGTGACGCTTCGACGCTTAGCGGGGACTCAATCGCCTCTGGCGAGGGAGGGCGTCGAAGCAGCTTCCCCGTGCCTATCCTGGATGCGAAGGACGGTCTGGTTTGACCGAACCACTCCAGGTTGGCCAGTTCGCGATCGTCGATCACGAACCGGTCGACCGGGGACCCAATGCCGGGGTTTTCCACGGCAAAGGTCCCGCTGACGACCGCGCAGAGCTCTACATCCTCGCCGAGGGGACAACCCCGGCTGGCGAGGCATTCGCCGGACATGTCGTGTCCGCGCTCGGCAACGCCTTCAACGCGCTGGACATGAGCCTCACCGGCTCGCTGATGAAGCTTTTCGAAGAGGCCGAGCGGAACCTCCGCGATTGGAACCGCAAGAGCATCGCCCAGCATCGCGTGAGCATCGGCCTGACCGCCTTCGGGCGGCGCGGGGATCAGGCTGTGGTTGCGCAGGCCGGGCCTTCCGCCGTCTTCCACCTCCACGATGCCAGTGTGACGGCGTACTTCACGGATGAAGAGCACGGCCGGCCAATCGGCGCCGGCCCGGCCAACACCCAGCTCACGCGCCTCAACTTCGCCCCGGGCGACCGCCTCCTCCTGATCTCCACGCCGGCCTTGCGGGTGATCGACGAAGAGATGGTTTCTGGCATCCTCGCCCTGCCCCTGGACCAGGTGCTGGCAGACCTCTACCACCGCCTCAAGGATGTCCGCCACTTGACGGCCGTCCTGGTGACGGGACCCGCGCCCGAAGCGGAGCCACGCGCCCTGCCCGCGCCCGAGCCGGAAACCGAGTTCGTGATCGACGCCACGGCCACCGCGGCGCTGCCCGCAGCAGTGGCGGCGCCGCTCGCGAGCACGTTCCAGCCCTCGCTCTTCATCGACGACGAATCGGAAGACGCGGTTTTCAGCGCCAGGCGGCAGCTCCTTGAAGTCACCCCTCGACGTCTATTTGGCGCGGTCGCCCCGGCAGTCGTGACAGATATCCCGGCGCCTCTGCTGCGCGTCTCCGGCGACACCACGCTCGCCCGCATCGCCGCTGAACGCCGGGCCCGCGCCGCTGTATCGCATGCCGCGCTTCTTGGCCCGGGGGCCAGGACGGTGGCGGCCCGGCCGGCCTGGCACGCGCCGCACACGCCGGCGCCAGAAATGAGCATGGGCAGCGGCGACGGCCGCAGGCGCCAGCGCGGCAGCTTCACCCGTGGGCTTATCCGCGACGAAGTGCCCGCACGCCCCGCGCCTGCCGCGGAGGCTTTGCCTTTGGTGGACGACCTTGCGGCGGAGCACCGCGCCCGCGCGACCGTCCTGTCGGGCCCCGTGAGCAGCACGATCGCCGGCGAAAACGCCGCCTCACTCAACCAGGGCGGCTCGCTCGTGCGGATGCGGGGGAGCATGGGCTCACGCTGGAAGACGGGGAATTCGTTCAACCGCCGCCCGGCGGCCACGTCCGCGCTGCCGCCCACATGGCTCGTCATCGTCGTTGGCCTGGGTATCCTGCTCACGCTCGTCGGCCTGGTAACGGTGCCGCGGATGCTCGATGAGCAGGCCGGCGCGCGTTACGCGGACCTCGTGGACGAAGCGCGCCAGAAAGTCACGATCGCCAACGTCCAGCAGGATTCCAACCAGAAACGCAAGGCGCTTACCGAGGCCCAGGCAAAACTCCTCGAAGCGAACGAACTGCAGCAGGACGGCCCCGAGGCCAAGCAGCTCATCGATGAGGTGGCCGGGGCCCTCGCCGTCATGGACGCCGTCAGGACGCCGTCGACCGTCGACGTCGTCGCTTCATTGGACCAGTTTGGCGACAAGCCCGTTGCCCCTTCCCGCCTGAGCATCGGCAACGACCAGGCCTATATTCTCGACGCCGCCTCTGCCCAGGTGATAGCCGTTACGCTGGCCAACGGCGAGCGCAAGGTGGTGTTTGGCGAAGACAAGGAAGCCCGCCGCGGCCGGCCCGTATCCACCGCCTACCTTGATGCGAGCGACTCAGGTAGTCCCGTCCTCCTCATCGCCGATTCGAACCGGGCGCTCTGGAGCTACAGCGCCGCAAACGGGCTGAAGCAGCTCAACTTCAACGCCCCGAGCGGTCTCACGATCAACGACGTCGCCACCAGCGGCCGCGACCTGTACGTGCTTGATGCAAACCAGTCCACCGTTTACCGGTTTGCCCAGGCGGATGGCGGATTCGCCCAGGCCCCCACGAAAGTCCTCGAAACGCCGGACCTCGCGGCCGCCCGCCGCCTCACGGTCGATGGCGAAATCGTCACGGCGGACGCAGATGGCTCCATCCACCGCTTCAGCGGACAGCTCGCGCTCGAACTTTCGGCGGCGGGCATCGACAAGCAGTTGCTCAAGGATGAGTCGCCCCAGGCGCTTTCCCGCAACGGCGACCTCGCGATCCTCGATGCCGCCAACGAGCGGATCGTCGTGCTGCGCCGGGACGGCGGCTTTGACCGCCAGTACCGGCACAAGGACTTCCGCGCCGCCGGCGCGTTTGCGGTGCGCAACGGGACCGCCTACGTCTTCAGCGAAGGCAAGCTCCGCCGCATCACCTGGTAGGTGGGGGCTATCGCGCGGCGGCCTACCGGGAGAGGGCCTTTCCGTCGATCTGGACGGTCACGTTGCCGGCCACCTTTACGTCCAGTTTGACTTCTTTCTCGGCTGCCTGGGCCGGGGGAGCGTAGACCCCTGCGGTTATCGTGTAAGTCCCCTCGGGAAACGTGGTTTTCGCAGCGCCACTGCCGCAGGGGGCCTGATCAGCCTTCTTGTCCGTCATAGTGGTCGCGGGCACGGTAAAGCCATCTGACCTGATCTGGACGCAGGCTTCCGCAACGGGAGGGCCGCCTGCCCCGGGTGAGGCAGTGATGAGGATCAGCCTGCCGTTCTGGCCGTTGAGGGGGCTCGATGAGATCACTGTGATCGTGCCGGGACCGCCGCCTGGGGCCTGCGGAGCCGTGGGCGTAACCACAGAAGTGGCAGCCGGGCCGTCGTTGTCGCCGCCGCACGCGACGACCAGAGTCACCAACGCAGCCATGGACGCCGCGAGGCAGCATGAGCCTGTTCGAAGCCAGCCGGAATGCGAAGTTCGCCTCATCAGGTGCTCCTGGCCATTTTCGCCAAATGGACAGCCCAAGGCGCGCGGCCAACCGGGCTACGTGCGTGTTCGGCCGCGGATTACTCCGCGCTCGACGGCCGACCAAAAGTAGGAATGGTGCTGCAGTGTTGCAAGGGCCAACCGGCCCCGGGATCAGCGGGCTAGAGGCCCTCGTCGCCCCTCATGTTCGAACGCATCGACAGCGGGTCGCTGCATATGGGTCAGTGGGCCGCCAAAGTTGGCCCGATGAACCGGCGAGCAGTTGTCCACTCGATGGCACGATCGGATCCATCGGCGACCGGACGCGCAGGCACGGGTCCGGCGGACGGTGGAAACGAGAGGGATGCGATGACATCCATACGCTCCTGCATGGCTGCGGCGGGCGTGGCTTCCCTGGCCACGCTGGGGTACGTCAAGTTCGGCCGGGCTCGTGTCCTGAACTGGGGCGCGACACGCGAGGAAGTCGAAGCGGCACTCCCCGGGGACGAGATCCTGGACGACGTGGCGATCCAAACGACGCGGGCGATCACAGTCGAGGCGCCGCCGGAGGCCATCTGGCCCTGGCTGGTCCAGATGGGGCCGAGGCCTCGCGCCGGCGTGTACACCTACGACTGGATCGAGCGGCGCCTTGGGATCGACATCGAGAGCAGCGACCGAATCCTGCCGGAGTACCAGCACCTGGAAGTTGGCGAGTACTTTCCTCTGAACGCGAGGAAGGACAACGGACTGATGGTGCGGCGGGTCGAGGAGCGACGGGTCCTCGTCCTCCAGTGGACGCCGGCGCGGTCGACATGGTCGTTTGTCCTCGTACCGCGGGAGGATGGCAGCACCCGGCTCATCTCGCGGAACCGGCTCCCGGGCTCCGGGCCACTCTTCTGGCTCGGGATGGTCTTCGCCATGGAGCCCGGCTCGCTGGTGATGGAACGAAAGATGCTGGAGGGGATCAAGCGCCGGGCGGAAGCGTTGACGGGGCAGGGCGGCGCGGCTCCGGTCGCTGAGGCGCGGGTGCCGATGGAACAGATCAGCCCTTCGGGGCGTTCTGGTTGAGGCGATGATGCGGACGGCCGGTGGAGGCGGACCCCGGCCTGCACCGTGACCTGGCCGAGCACGGCCGCGCATTCATTCACAATGGCGACAGCGACGCGAGGCGACTACTCCGATCCAAGCCTACGTGGCAGACGCAGTGAGCCACTCCTCTCGAAGCAGGCCCATGGTCAGATCGTCTTCCCATGAATCCCCGACCCGCGCAGATTCTCGCTCCCGGCCCTCGACCTTGAAACCGCACTTTTCGTAGCAGCGCACCGCCCGCGTATTCGATGCCAGCACTCTGATGCTGAGCCGGTGAAGGTCGAGTTCCTCGAAAGCGTGGCGGACGGCCAGGGCGACGGCTTCCGTCCCAATGCCCTGGCCGAGAAGGCTCGCGTCGAAGATCGCGACGGCCAGCGAGGCTCGACTGTCGGCGCGGACAAACGAATGAAGCGTGAGCGTGCCGATGAAACGGCCCCCGAGATCTATCACCCAGGCGTGGGCCTCAGCGGACAGCCGGGCGAACCACGCATCGGCGCTTTCCGCAGTCATCTCCGCGGGCTGCAGCATCGTTACGCCGAATCCGCGCGCGACCTCGGGCGCGTGGCCGAGTGCCCTTCGTTCCTCCCGATCTGACGCCCTCGCGGGCCGCAGTTGAATGCGCGGCCCCTGGATTACTGGAGTTGCCATGGCTCGGAAACCTACCTTTGTAGAGCGAGTGTAGAGCGAGCCGGCGGCGCTTCTCCATCGACGCGAACCACGATAGCCGGCGCGTGGTGGGTGCTGCTCAGTGACCAGTGTGCGCCAGGTGTCCAGTGCCCCCTGACCGCGGCTTCGGGGGCGATCGCTATTGAGGCCGCCCAAGCCGACTAGCACTCAGGACGGGAGAGTGCTAATATCGGCGTTGCTCAACCCAGACACCTGCATTCTCCAGGAGGATTTCCCACACATGGCAACCAAGACCGCGCCAAAGCCCGCCCCCAAGGCGGCAATGAAGACCAAGCTCGTCCCCCTCGCCGACCGCATCGTCATCACTCCCCTTAAGCAGGATGAAGTGACCGCCAGCGGCCTCGTCATCCCGGACACCGTGAAGGAAAAGCCGCAGCAGGGCGAAGTCGTCGCCGTCGGCCCCGGCCGCCTCGATGACAACGGCAAGCGCGTGGCGCTCGAGGTTTCGGTCGGCGACCGCATCCTCTACGCCAAGTACACGGGCACCGAAGTCAAGCTCGACAACAACGAGTACATCGTCCTGAACGAAAAGGACATCCTCGCCAGGCTCGTCATCTAAGAACCCCAAACCACCGAGACACCGAGATGGCAGAGAGATTGCGAGTTCTTTCGGATTGAATCTCTCGGTGTCTCTGTGGTTCTAAAGAGAGGATCAACTACATGGTTGCGAAGATGCTCGTTTTTGACGAGACAGCGCGCCGGCGGCTGAAGGATGGCGTGGATGCGCTGGCCGACGCCGTCAAGGTGACCCTTGGCCCTCGCGGCCGGAACGTGGTCATCGATAAGAAGTACGGCGCCCCCAGTATTACGAAGGACGGCGTGACCGTCGCCCGCGAAATCGAACTGGATGACCCGTTCGAGAACATGGGCGCCCAACTCGCCAAGCAGGTCGCGACGAAGACCAACGACGTGGCTGGCGACGGCACGACGACGGCGACCGTCCTCGCGCAGGCGATCGTCCGCGGCGGCCTGCGGGTCGTGACCTCCGGCGCGAACCCGATGGCGATCAAGCGCGGCCTCGAAGCGGGCCTTACGGCAGCCGTCGCCGACTTGCGCGCGCAGGCCCGCCCCGTCCTCACGAAGGACCAGATCGCCCATGTGGCCGGCATCTCCGCCAACGACCACGAGATCGGTGAGCTGATCGCCGACGTGATGGAAAAGGTTGGCAAGGACGGCGTGATCACCGTCGAAGAGTCGCGCGGCGTGAAGTTCGAAACGGAGTTCGTGGACGGCCTCCAGCTGGACCGCGGCTACGTCTCGCCCTACTTCGTCACGAACACCGACCGGATGGAAGCGACGATCGAGAACCCGTACATCATCATCACGGACGCCAAGATCTCGGCCGTGCAGGACATCCTGCCGCTGCTCGAAAAGGTGCTCCAGGTGACGAAGGACATCGTCATCATCTGCGACGACGTCGATGGCGAAGCGCTGGCCACCCTGGTGGTGAACAAACTGCGCGGCACGATCAACATCCTCGCGGTGAAGGCGCCTGGCTTCGGCGACCGCCGCAAGGCGATGCTGGAAGACATTGCGATGCTCACCGGCGGCACGCTGATCACGGAGGACATCGGCCTCAAGCTGGAGTCCGCCACGATCGCCGACCTTGGCCGCGCTCGCCGTGTTGTCGCCAACAAGGACGACACGACGATCATCGAAGGCCACGGCACGGACGAGGCGATCCAGGCCCGGATCAAGCAGATAAAGGCCCAGGTTGAGGATGCGACGAGTGACTTCGACCGGGAGAAGCTCCAGGAGCGGCTCGCCAAGCTGGCCGGCGGCGTCGCCGTCATCAAGGTGGGCGCCGCGACCGAAGTTGAACTGAAAGAAAAGAAGGCCCGCGTGGAGGACGCCCTGAGCGCCACCCGCGCGGCCGTTGACGAAGGCATCGTCGTAGGCGGGGGGGTTGCCCTCATCCGCGCCCAGAAGGCGCTCGAAACCCTCGCCTCGAAGACAAAGAACGAGGACGAAGCGACGGGCGTCCGCCTGCTCGCCGAGGCCCTCAGTGACCCGACCTGGACGATCGCCGACAACGGCGGGCTCGAAGGCGCTGTCATCGTCAACCGGATCCGGGAGCTCAAGAACCCGAATCACGGTTGGGACGCCGAGCAAGACCGCTGGGGCGACATGTTCGAACTCGGCATTGTCGACCCGGTGAAGGTCACCCGCTCGGCGCTTGAGAACGCGGTTTCAATCGCGGCCCTCGTGCTGACGACGGAGACGCTGGTCGCGGAGATCCCGCAGCCGCCGATGGCCGCTCCGCCCCCGCCGGAAGACTACTAGGCCGTTGGCCAATGGCCATTAGCTTCTAGCCTCTGCCTTGTTTCCCCCTTGTGCCCCTGGTCCTCGAAAGAGGCCGGGGGCGCTTTCTTTGGCCAGGGGGAAGCGTGAATCACCAGACCGTGACCACGCCAGGTAGCGCCCGAATCCGGGCATCGCGGGTGACGAGTGGTAGCGCCAATTCCAGTGCTGACGCAACAATCAGGCGATCAGCCGGATCGCCATGCATTGGTCGCCCGAGAGCACCCGCGCGGGCAGCAATCGCTGGACCCAGCGGGAGGAGTTCAACGTTGTCCCAGGCCAACGCGTTCGTGAGGAATTCCTGGACTGGCTGGTAGAGTTCGAATCG
>PNKC01000071.1 GCA_013822275.1 Anaerolinea sp.
AAATCGAGAAATGGGCCCAGCCGCCCTGTGGTAGACTCGAATCCATCTTCTCCCCCGGGTTGCCCTGTGCCTGATCGGATCCTCGTCTGCGTGGGCTGGCCTTACGCAAACTACCTGCTGCACGTCGGCCAGGCCGCTGGCGCGTACCTGCCGGCGGACATCTTCGCGCGCTACCACCGGCTGAAAGGCAACGAGGTCGCCATGGTCTCCGGATCGGACTGCCACGGCACGCCGATCACCGTGGCGGCCGACAAGGAAGGCGTGGAACCGCGCGTCATCGTCGACCGCTACCACGCGAAAATCCTGGAGACCTGGGAGCGCTTCGGCATCTCCTTCGACCTGTACACGACGACGCTGACGGAAAACCACTACGCGGTGACGCAGGACATGTTCCTGCGCCTGCTCGAGCAGGGGCTGCTGTACCCTCACACCGAAGACCACCTGTTCGACCCCGAGGCGGAGCGATTCCTGCCTGACCGCTACGTCGAAGGCACCTGCCCGAAGTGCGGGTACACGGAGGCGCGGGGCGACCAGTGCGACAACTGCGGCTCCACCCTGGATGCGGTCGACCTCTTGAACCCGCGCAGCAAAGTGACCGGCGCCACGCCGGTGTTGCGGCCTTCGGAGCACTTCTTCCTGAAGCTCTCGGCGCTTGAAGCACGGCTGAAGGAGTGGGTGGGCGGCAAGGAGCACTGGCGCCGGAACGTCCTCAACTTCACGCTCGGCTCGCTGAACGAAGGGCTGAAGGACCGGGCGATCACGCGCGACATCAGTTGGGGCGTCCCGGTACCGGTTGAGGGGTTCGATTCCAAGCGGATTTATGTCTGGTTCGACGCCGTCATCGGCTACCTTTCGGCCACCAAGGAGTGGGCGGCAAAGTCCGGCAACCCGGACGCCTGGAAGCCGTTCTGGCAGGACCCCACGACGAGGTCGTACTACTTCATCGGCAAGGACAACATCCCCTTCCACACGATCGTCTGGCCGGCCATGCTGATGGGCTACGGCGGCTTGAACCTGCCCTACGACGTGCCCGCAAACCAGTACGTGAACTTCTCCGCCGGCCAAAAGCAGAGCAAGTCCAAGGGCACGGGCACCTGGATGCTGGACCTGCTGGACACCTACGACGCGGACGTGGTGCGCTTCTACCTGACCACGATCATGCCCGAGACGAGCGACTCCGAATTCCGCGAAGAGGAACTGATCCGGGCGAACAACGATGTCCTCATCGCGACCTGGGGGAACCTCGCGAACCGGACGATCAGTATGCTTCACCGGGACTTCGAGGGGGTCGTGCCGGCCGCGGCCACACTCGCGCCCGAGAGCGAGGCGCTGATAGGGCAGGCGCGGGCAGCGTTCGAAAGCGTGGGCGCGGAGTACGAGGCCTGCCACTTCCGCAACGCGCTCCAGGAGGGATTGAAACTGGCGCAGGCGGCGAACAAGTACCTGGATGAACGGGCGCCGTGGAAGGCCGTGAAGACGGACAAGGCGCACGCCGGAGAGACGCTGGCAACGACGCTGAACGTGATCAACGCCCTCAAAACGCTCCTCCACCCCGTGCTGCCGTTCTCCACCATGAAACTCCATGGGGACCTGGCGCAGCCGGGCAGGGTGCTCGACCAGGGCTGGAACTACGCCTCCATCGCGCCCGGCACGGTCCTCCCCCCACCGCGGCCGCTGTATACCAAGATCGACACGACGCCGGAGGGCGCGCGGGCGTGAGGGTAGCCTTCGATAGCCACGCCCACCTGCAGGACCCGGCTTTCGAGCGCGACCGCGAGAAGGTCATCGCCCGTGCTGAAGAGGCGGGCGTCAGCGGGATGCTGCTCTGCGGGTACGACACGCACTCCAACCTGGAGACGCTGGCCATCGCGGCGGGGCACCCGGCCGTCTTCGCGGCCGTTGGCTTCCACCCCCACGAAGCGAAAGACGTGACCGCGGAAATGCTGGAGACGCTCGCCGGTCAGGCTGCGCGGCCGGATGTCGTCGCCGTGGGCGAAATCGGCCTGGACTTCTACCGCGACCATTCGCCGCAGGACGCCCAGTTGCGCGTCCTGAAGGCACAACTCGAAATCGCCGAGGCGGTAGCCAAACCAGTCTCGGTGCATTCCCGGGCGGCGGAAGACGCCTGCCTCGAGCCGCTCAGCGCATACGCAGCGGGCCGGGGCTGGGCGCCGGGTACGCCGCCGGTGGGGATCATGCACTGTTTTGGGGGAACGCTGGAGCAGGCGCGCCGGTACGTGGACGTAGGCTTCCTCATATCGATAGCGTGTCCAATCACGTACCCTTCCAACGAAGAATCCAGGCGGATGGCCGCCGGGCTTCCGCTTGAGGCAATCGTCGTGGAAACGGACTCTCCCTATCTCCCGCCCCAGAAGCTGCGGGGCAGGCGCAACGAACCCGCAAACGTCTGGCGGGCGATCGAGGCGGTCGCTGCCGCGCGGGGCGAAAGCGTCGCTTCGGTCGCCGCCGCGACAACGCACAATGCGACCCGGATATTCGGCGTGACACTCCCAACGAAGGTCGGAATATCGTGACCCAGCTGCAAACCGCCACCAGCCTGTATGGACCCGTTAGCGAAGACATGGTGCTGGTGGAGGACCTGCTCGAATCGGCGAAGCAGGTGGATCTGGCCCCCCTGCGGCGGATGCTGGACCACGCCCTCGCCGCGCGCGGCAAACGGATGCGGCCCGCCCTCGTCCTGCTCGCTGGCCACTTTGGGGACTACAACCTGAACAAGCTGGTGCCCCTGGGCACCGCGATCGAACTCCTCCACACGGCGAGCCTGGTCCACGACGACGTGGTGGACGGGGCCGATAGCCGCCGCGGGCGCGCAACCACCAACAACGTCTTCGACAATGCGCTCACGGTGCTCCTGGGTGACTACATGTTCGCGAATGCGGCCGAGATGGTGACGCGGACCGGCAGCCTGCATGTAACCCGCCTCTTCGCCCTGGCGTTGATGAAGATGACGAGCGGAGAACTGGACCAGGACGCGGCCGCCTTTGACGTGGGCAAGGACATCCAGAACTACCTCTGGCGGATTGGCGGGAAGACGGCAGCGCTGTTCGCGGTGGCGACCGAAGGCGGGGCCAACCTCGGAGGGTTGCCCACCAACCAGGTGGAGGCCTTGCGGACCTACGGCTGGAGCCTGGGCATGGCCTTCCAGATGGTGGACGACATCCTCGACTTCACAGGCGACGAAGCCTTAATGGGCAAACCTGTGGGGAGTGACCTGCGCGAAGGGACGATTACTCTCCCGGGCCTGCTGCTTCTCGAACGGTATCCCCAGGACAACCCGATCAAGAAGTTCTTCACCGCCAAACGGGGCCGCGAGGAACGGCTGCAAGAAGCGATCGCGATGATCCGCTCAACCGAAGTGCTTGATGTTTCCATGGACATGGCGCGCGACTACGTCCGGCGCGGGGACGAAGCACTCCAGACGCTCCCCGATTCGGAGACGCGCAGAACGCTGCTTGAGCTGGGCGAATACGTCCTCACCCGCAAGAGTTAACGGGACCCGGCCTCGCCGGGACACACGAAGGCCGCGCCGAGCGGGGCCTCCTCTTGAGATCGAAAACGGGGCTACTCGCCGCCTCCTCTAGGAGTAGCCTGGCGAAGGCCCTTCCCCTGTTCCACAGCGGCCGGGACCTCCTCGGGACGCACGGCGTTGCCGTAGAGGTCGCTCAACTGGCCTTTGGCGGCAGCCTGCCTCATCTCTTTCAACTCTTGCAGTTCGCCCTTCGTCTTGCGTGGCTTTGGCTCGGGCTTGTTGACCTCGGGGTGCTCGTTCGGGCGGCCGCTGGAGACCAGCCTGCTGACCTTCTTGCCCAGGTGGTAGAACTTCCCGTCATCCGGGATGCGGCGCGGGTAGCCGTCGCGGAAGGTGAAGGCCGCGAACGATGTGGGCATGATCCGGGCGGCATCCTTGTAACACTGGGGACAGGGCACCGGGTCCGTCGCTTCGCGGATCGGGCGCAGCTCCTCGAATATGCCATTGCACGGCTTGCAGAAGTACTCGTAAAGGGGCATCCAGGACCATCTCTTCAGAAGTTAGAGGGATTGTACATCGTCCCGGTCCGAAACCGGTGGCGCCAGGCGCGGTAGACGGGCCACCTGGTCAAGATACTTTCCACTCAGCGGTTCGCGGTCCAGGGCATAACGGATGAGTTCAGCCACGGCGGACTGGACCTCGCGGCCGAGCTGTTCATCCAGTTTCAGGGCGGCGAACTGCGCCAGGCTGCTCGCCCGTGTGTAGCGAAGCACTTTGATCGCCCGCACCGAGATAACGCGGCCGGCCCCGGCCCGTGATCGGCAGTCATGGCAGACGAAACCGCCGGCCGAGGCGGAGAGCAGAACGTCTTCTTCCGCGAGGCGGGCGCCACAAAGCGCGCAGGCGTCGAACTGCGGCTCATAGCCCATGAACGAAAGCAGGCTGAGTTCGAAGTGACGCACGGCGTGTGGCGGCGCCTTCGCGTCGAGGGCGTCGAGGACGTCCAGCAGCAGGCTATAGACATCCTGGTGAGGCTCGCGGTCGGCGCTGAAGCGGTCAATGAGTTCGGCGCAGTAGAGCGCGAAGGTGCAGGCGTCCAGGTCTTCGCGGATGGCCCGGTACCCGCTGATCGTCTCGGCCTGGGTGAACACATCGAGCGTGCGCCCGTGGGCGATGAGCAGCTTGCTTCGGGTGAGCGGCTCCAGGTGGCCACGCATATGGCTGCGCGCCTTGCGCACGCCCCGGGCGACAGCGTCGAACTTGCCCTCGGTAGGACTGAAGACCGTGAAGATGCTGTCCGCCTCGCCGATGTTGCGGCGGCGAAGGATGACGCCCTCGGTGGTGTAGACGCGCGGGCGGTCGCTCACGCTACAGCTCCTGGCGGCCCTCAAGCGCGCGGGCGAGGGTGACGTCGTCGGTGTATTCGAGGTCGGCCCCGCTGGGAAGGCCGCGAGCGAGGCGCGTGACCTTCACGCCGGCCGGGCCAATGAGGCGCTGGATGTACATGGAGGTGGCTTCCCCTTCGAGGCTGGGGTTGGTGGCCATGATCACCTCCTTCACCTCGCCAGACTGGAGCCGGGTGAGCAGCTCTCGAATGTGGATGTCCTCGGGGCCGATGCCGTCCATGGGGTTCAGGACGCCGTGGAGGACATGGTAGAGGCCGCGGAAGCCGCCCGCGCGCTCAAGCGCCATGATGTCCAGCGGCTGTTCGACAACGCAGATGATCGAACGGTCGCGGCGCGGGTCCTGGCAGTAGGAGCAGGGGTCGGACTCAGTGATGTTGAGGCAGACCGAGCAGAACATGATCCGCTGCTTCACCTCGACGAGCGCAGCCGCGAGGTTGCGGGCATCCTGCTCAGGCGCGCGGAGGATGTGGTAGGCGAGCCGCTGGGCGGACTTGGGCCCTACCCCGGGCAGCTTGTGAAACGCTTCGATCAGCCGCGTAATCGGTTCGGGCGTGCTGCCGCCCCCATCAGGCACGCTTAGCCGAGCCCGAGGCCGGGCAGGTTGAGCCCGCCCGTGATTGCGCCAAAGGACTTCGCCTGCAGCTCATCGGCGCGTTCCGAAGCGTCCGCGATGGCAGCCATGATCAGATCCTGGAGCATCTCCACGTCTCCGGGATCGACGACATCCGGTTCGATGCTGATGCCCAGGATTTTCTGCTCGCCAGACATGCGGATCTTTACGGCCCCGCCCCCGGCGGTGCCTTCGATTTCGGTCGCGGCCAGCTCCTGCTGCGCTTTGGCCAGCATCTCCTGGGCGGCGGCGAGGGGGTTGGCGCCCCCACCACCCATCGAGCTGCGACCGGGGAGCCCGCCGCCGCTTCGGCGGAGCTGGCGACCGCTGCTGCTACTTTTTGCCATCTACTGATCCTTCCCAATAGGCGTGGCGCCCATCGCCCGCGCCGCCGCGGCCAGGTGGCCGCTCTTTGGCGCCCGCCTGGACTGCGACTCTTCGTCCACAAGGCGCACCTTCATCCGCATCGGGCGCCCGAGCAGGATCTGGGCCTGCTCCTCAACCAGCGTACGGCAATCCGTATCTACCTTCTCCATATGCATCTGGCGGGCGAACCCGAGTTCGAACTCCTCTTCGCCGATGGAGAGCACGTCGCACGATCCGTTGAGCCAGCCCGCAAGGCGCACGTTCACCAGCCGGCAGCGGTCGTAGAGGTCACGGAGGAACTTCTCGTTGTCGCTAAGGGGCGTGTCGGAGGGGATCATGCGCGCGACAGGGCGAGCACCCGCCGGGGCCCGCTGTGCGCCATCCCCGGCGGCCACGCGGACATCCCGTGTGTGAACAGGAGGCGAGCTTATGGCCGCGCCAAGGATTGCCGTCGCGCAGGCCACTTCCAGCGGGATCGGGCTCGCCGGGTCCAGGCGGAAGTCGGCCCGTGCCAGCTCCGCGATCGCGTTCGCGACCTGGCGCGGGTCGGCGCTGCGCTCAATCAGGACAGCCGCCAGCTCGCTGCCCGGTTCGCCTTCCTTGTCCTTACGCTGCAGCAGGAGCGTGAGGGCGGAGCGAAGGATATCGATGGTCTCGCGAGTGAAGCGGGCGATGTCGATGCCGTCGTCGCCAACGGCGCGGGCGATGCTGAGGGCCGCCGCAAGGTCTTCATCCACGAGGGCGCGGGCGAGATGGCCGCTGCGCTCATCCTCGACAAGGCCGAGGGCCGCCATTACGTCGGCGTCGTCCGGCTCCGGGCCACACTGGGCGGCGACCTGCTCGAGGAGCGTGATCGCGTCTCGCATGGCGCCGCGAGAGAGCCGGCCGATGGCGCGGAAAGCGGTATCGGAGAGTTTGAAGCCCTCTTCCCCGGCGATATAGCGGAGACGGCTCGCCATGGCCTCGTCGTCCACGCGGTGGAAGTCGTACCGCTGGCAGCGCGAGCGCACGGTGGCCGGGACCTTATGCAGGTCCGTCGTCGCCAGGATGAAGATGGCGTGCGGCGGCGGCTCTTCCAGCGTCTTCAGGAGGGCGTTGAAGGCGCCTTCCGTGAGCATGTGGACTTCGTCCAGGAGGTAAACCTTCTTCATCAGGTCGCTGGGGGCGAAACCGATCTTCTCGCGCAGCTCGCGGATGTCATCAATGCCGCGGTTGCTGGCGGCGTCCATCTCGATGAGGTCCAGGGCGTTGCCCCGGGAGATAGCCTCGCAGGAGGGGCACTCGTTGCAGGGGTCGCCGTCCTTCAGGTTCACGCAGTTGACGGCGCGGGCGAGGATGCGGGCCATTGTCGTCTTGCCGGTGCCGCGCGGGCCGCTGAAGAGGTAGGCGTGCGCGAGGGGGTTATCGCGCTCGGGCACGCCCCGCTTGCGGGCGGCGTCAGCTTCGGTGAGGGCGTTTCGCAGGGTTGTGACTATGTGGTCCTGCCCAACGACTTCATCGAAGCCCCTGGGACGCCACTTACCGTAAAGCACGGCGCCTCGGTGGAATGGGATGCCCCGATTATAGAACAGATGTACCGGACGAGGCATGAGGAATGAGGAATGAGATGGGGCGCGAGGCTCGAATCCGGGCCGCGCCCGGCCCCAAACAGAGCCGCGCCCGTAAGGAAGCGGTCGCGCCACGTAGCCCCCGGCCCCCGGGCGGCCTACCGGCAGTGTCCGTACCGCGCGCCACAGCGAGCGGTGGGCTGCCCGGCGAACCACAGCATCCCGGAGCAACACCGGGACTGAAGTCGCGCCTCCGAAGAGTCCATGATTGAGCCGCTTCGGCTCCGAACTCTGCCAGAACCGGGCCAGCGAGATGTATTCCATCTGGAGTGGCGTTCAGCCCTCCGCAGCCACCGATGCAGCGGCATGCCCGATGGTGGCGTGAGCCAGCCCCGAAGGCACCGCGAACTTAGCCGATATGATCAGCGTCATACTGACCGCTGCGGCGGACTTCTAGCGTGCGTTCAAAGCCGTGGAACCGGGCTTGGAGAAGGCGTATGTGTCGAATGTGCGACAGCCTGGGCGGGGGAGACACCTGGTACCTTAATCCGAAGAACTACAGCAACCGGATGTACAAGCTGCGGGAGCCAGGCAAACGCCCGACGGAGGCACTTGGCAATAGCCCGAATGCCGGCGCAGCACCCCAAGGCCAGACGAGGTCGGGGCTCCCCGAGGCTATAGAGGCCAAAGCCAACGGCGACCTCGACACCTTCAACAAGATCATCGGCGACATGAACCAGCGTGCCCTCATGCGCCCCGGCGGCCAGGTCGTACCCCTCCATGAAGTCATGGAAGTTCTCGACATGGGCATGCCCGTCGCGGCCATGATGTGCATCTGCCGTAAGAACACTCGCGCCTGCGAGGAATGCAGCGTCAGTGAGTACTCCTGTATGGGCCTCGGTACCGGCATGTTCAAGTGGGAGCGTTGGCCCGAACGCTACAAGGGAGGGGTCGAGTTTCTGAGCACCAAGCAGGCGAAGGAGTGGGTCGAGTACTGGGACAAGAAGGGCATGATGCATATGCTCATGCAGGAAGGCGGCGACTTCATCGGCGGCCTCTGCAACTGCGACTATCCCGACTGCGGACCCATCCGTCACCGAATCGACTACGGCCTCTATGCCCAACTCGTGAAGAGCGAATATGTCTGCTTCGTCGACTGGGAAAAGTGTAACGGCTGTGGCGACTGCCTTGGCCGCTGCCACTACAACGCCCTGAAGTTCGAAGCGACGATGGAAAAGGCCCACATCGACCAGTTCAACTGCTTCGGCTGCGGCCTGTGCGAAACAGCCTGCCCGCGCGACGCTATCTCCTATTTTGACCGGAAGAAGATCCCCGGTCTCGCCAATGTCTGGTAGGACTGCATGTACCCTATCGTTGCCCCAATCATCAAGATTGACCAGGCCCGTTGCACCACACCATTCGCCTGTAAGCTCTGCCTCCAGGCCTGCCCGACTGCCGTCTTCGGGGTTTTCGAAACGAAAATGATCCGCCTCGAGGAGACTGACAAACACGAGCCCGGTAACTACCGCCTGCGCGTGATCTATCGCGACCGCTGCAGCGCCTGCAACCGGTGCGTCGATGTGTGCCCGGAGCATGCGCTCACGGTTGAGATGCCAGCAGGGGTGCGAGCATGACTCCCACTCGCGCACGAGTCGCCTTCCCGAAGGACTGGACCTTCGACCTGGCAGAGGACTTGATCGACGGCATCAGAGACGAGTTCGACCCCGACGACGCCGTCGGGGAGCTTGCCCCGAGGGTCGCCGGTAAGCCTGTTGACGAGGCCGAGGAAGCCGCACTCCAGTTCTTCACCGACTACGGACGGCGGTGGATGGATCGCACCCTTGAACTCGGCGAGAAATACACCGACCGCGCCTACGAGACGCTGAAGAAAGCCGCCGAGCGCACAGGGGAACTCGCCTTCCCCTTCATCCCCGAGCGGTTCATTGAGATCGCCTATCTCGCCACGCAGCCCATCTACTCGCTGCCCATCGCAGAGAATACCGTCAACACCTTCAGCTACAAGATGGTGTTCTGCGACACCATAACCGCGCTGCGCGAGCAGTGCGGAGACGAACTGGCCGATCGCCTGCCCTGCCGCGCTGGCTGCCTGACAGCAGCCGGGCGTGCGTTCACGTCCAAAGGATTCGATGTCGTCGTCTCCCAGGATTCGCGACTCAGCGACGGCGAGTTCTGCCAGTTCACCGTGCGGAGAAAGCACGCTTAAGGATCCCCGGCGTGCATGACACCCACTTCCACAACTGCGGCGATTGCGAAAGCTTCGTCTCGGCGTTCCCGGTGGGCGCCGGTCTCGACGACTGGGGGTACTGCCGTTCGCAGCGGGAGGAACCACCGCCAGCCCAGACCGTGACCGCGCTCGCACACGCGTATCGCGACGGCGATCGCGACGCCTTGCGCCGAAACGAGGTCGGACTCTACCGCACCGAGCCCGAAGACGCCTGCGACCTGTTCCGGGAACGGGGCTGGTAGGGGGAATCCGTGCCGCTTTCGATCGACTTGCATTGCCACACCGGCTGGGGCTCCGGTGACAGCCACACTGATCCCAATGTCCTCATCGAGCAGGCAAAGCGCTACGGGCTCGACGGAATCTGCATCACCGAGCACAACCAGGTCTGGGAACAGCGACGCGTCGAGCGGCTTGCCGACAAGCACAACTTCATCGTGCTGGGGGGCATGGAGGTCGACACGACCGACTATGGCCACGTACTCGTCTACGGTGTGCGGGAACCGCGGCGTTTCACACGCTTCCCGACAGTCGCCGAATTGCGGCGCATCGTCGACGCGGCCGCCGGGGCGATGATCGTCGCCCACCCGTTCCGCAAACGGGAGAAGCCACCCGACGCCAACTTCTGCAGTGGGCGATCCCTCGAGATGCTCGAACAGGCGGTGTCCTTCTCGGTGTTCGACCTTGTCGATGGCGTCGAAGTGCACAACGGCCTGGCGGGCGACCTGGAAAGGGCGTTCGCCGGCGCGGTCGCCGCCGGCCGCCGGCTCCCGACGACGGGCGGGAGCGACACCCACCGGCACATGGAGGTCGGCGCCACCTTCACCGTCTTCCCTGACGGGATCACATCCGAACGCGACCTCGTCGACGCCATTAAGTCTGGCGTCATGCGTGGCGCGGACTCGACACTCGATGGGCTAACCGAAAGGCGGCCTGAAAACGTCATCACTTGGGTGAAACAACAACCAGAAATGAAGGGAACGGTGACTTGATGAGCCTCGCAACCAAACCCCTGGAACAAGTTACCCCGGCGGACATTGCCGCTCTGACCGGCTCTGCGCCGGACCAGTTGCGCATCGCCGTGCTCAGCGGCTGGTCGGCCCCGGAGGCCACGATCGCCGCCGCCTCGCTCGCGAACTCAGGTGGCGGGTTCATCGTGGTTGGGGCGACCGTCGATGCCTCGGCGCGCGTGACGGCGCTTCCCGGCGGCGGCATCGCTGAGGGTGGCCTGGCAGCGGTCGCCGCAAGCCTTGGTCCCGACGGTCACCACCTGCTCCGGTCGAAGTCCTTCGACGTTGACGGGAAATCCGTCGTCCTCGTGGCTGTGGACGAGAGTGCCGCACCCCCCCTTCTCGCGGGCGATGACGGAGCCATCTTCCGCCGTACAGCCTCGGGTGCTGTTCGCGTGCGCACAAGGGAGGAACTCGACGATCTGGTGGCGAAGGATCGCGTGCTCCGCGAGCGCGCGGAACATGCCATCGAGGGCATGGTTGGTCGCGTTGTCTACGGCCACTTTGCCTTCATGACCATCGCCCTGGTCGCGGTACCCCGGCTGTCGACAGCGGAGCCGTACCACTGGGCCGCGGCCAACCGGCAAACGTTGATCGAGGGCTCAGCCGGCTTCGCCCGGCGCTGGGACCTGGCGGACTCGCACATCCACATTGGCGCGGGCGAAATCGAGATCGCGCGCCCCGAGGAGGCTACGGGCTTCGTGCGGATCGCTCGCAACGGCTGCGTCGCTGTCGGCCAGCGTCTCCCGCGCCCGCCGCAGGAGCGGTTCGTCTCCCCGGCGGAGTTCTCGCAGCAACTCGCCGAATTGGGAGAGATGGCTTCGATGATCTACCGGGCGACCCGGCCCGGGGTGGTCGTCCCGTCGCTCCTGCTCGAAGGCGTGCGCGACCTGCGCCTCCCCATCGATGGCCAGGGTGGCCTCACCGCGCCGGTCGGCAAGGACCTCCAGCACGTCTTCCTGCCCGAGCGCTTCATTGACTCGTCCGAAGAGGCGGCAGCCCTGGTGCGCGACCTCCAGGTTGCTGCCGGCGAGGCCTTTACGGCTGACCTGGTGCACGGGACCGCGGAGCCGTATTCGGGTCCCCTCAAGTCCGACGGACCAACCCCGAAGACCTGGCACGGCATCACCAAGCGGACGGAGCGGCGGCTTTCCGGCGCCCGCGGTCACGGCAGCGCGCGCTAGAACCCGAAGGCTGCATCGTCGTCCCCTGCTCTGGGCGCTGGCTCTCTGCTCGTGATCGAACCGCACCCCGCCAGCCGCCGGCCGCGCCAGTTTGCCCGGAGGCTAAACGGCTCCGCTGATCGCTCCACCGTTTGCCCTTCGGGCCGCCCCTCCTCAGTCGCCCGAATCCGAGCCGCCAAAACAGAGCCGCGACCGTCAGAGAGCGGCCATCCGCCACTGCGTCCGTACCGCGCACGTCAGTAAGCGGTGCTCTGCCCAGGCCAACCACCGCACCCCGGAGCAACAACCCGATTAGGAGTCGCGGCCCTCCGCGGCCGCGGGTCCAGTTCACACGATCAACACCGCAGCCGCCGGAACTTCCCCCTCGCCCATCGTCCTTCCGCGGAAGGAGGAGAGGGGCAGGGGTGAGGGAAAGCCGCCGCGCGCTAGCCAGCCGCGCTACTCGGGTCAGAATCCGTTGTACCGTCCTCGCCGGTCGGCGGATCGTCCGCTGCACTGCGTCGGCGTTGTTGCTCGCGGTTTCGCCTCTTCCGGCGCCAACTAGCCTCGGTAGCCTCGACATCCCTCGGCGTCGCAATCAGTATCCCGTTGGAGCCCAACGGCTTCGCCGCCTCCAAGCGATTTGCGAGCTTCTTGAGGGACTCGGCCATGCTCTCTTGCGGATCCTGTCTAGTCGCTCGGCTTCCAGAGACGAATCTAAGATCCAGCAAAATCTCGTCTTTGAAGTGGCGCCCGTCCTTGGACACGTAGCTGGCCCGCACCTGATACGTCGTCGGCGGGGCGTGCTCCCCAACGAATTCAGGATAGATGCCGATGACGTACTCGACCCGGAACGAAGGCGGGAAGCTCTTGGCACCTTCGGCGAACAGAGGGTGGTCGGTGACCGATTCTCGTTCGTTGAACCCGCGCAACGCAGGTTCTGTTTCCAACCGGAGATCCAGCGCCTCCTCCGTTCCGACATTCTCAACGACGAGCGTCACGAGGATCTCTTGTGGATACTGAAACGCCAGCCGAATCCGTGGGCGATTGTTCTCCGCGTACTGGCGCCTCGTCTCCGCCGTCATTGCGCTTGTGGCGTTAGCCATGATCTGCGTGACCTTCACATACCAGTACGTAACGACCACCAGGGCGATGGTTGCGACGGCCACAGCCCAATCTCGTAATCCGTCCATCTCAACCTCTTCATGAAGTCCCGCCGCGCAGTTCGCGCTGTCGAACCTAGCGACACGAGGCGGCAACGCGTGTCGCGTCCCCCATCACCCCAGCCT